>JAEXAG010000160.1 GCA_023394655.1 Pseudomonadota bacterium | reverse complement strand
TCGGCCTGCGGCGCGGTGGCGCGGCCACTGACGCGGATGCCGGCGGTCACGTCGCCCACTTCGCGGCGCGCGCTCAACTCGATCACCGGGTTGGCGATGGGATCGTTGGACCACACCAGCCGCCCCTGCTCGATGTCCAGCCGCTGCCCGTAGGCGCGATAGCGGCCCTCCACGGTGAGCCGGCCGGTGGCGGCCATCTCGCGGCCGGGCCGCGCCCGCACGCGCAGGCTGCCGCCGAGCTGTCCGTCCAGCCCGAAACCGCGCATGCGGACGTCGTCGCCGATGTCGAGGACGAGATCCATGTCCATGCCGCTGCCCGGCGCACGCGCGGGATTGGCCGGGTCCAGCACCACCACGTCCGGCGAGCGCGAAACGCCATCACTCAGGCGTTCGAGATCGGCCCGGGCCGAGGTGATCCGGACCCGCCCGGACACGTTGAGTGGCTGGCCGCCCTGGATGCGCACCACCACGTCCGGGTCCACCACGGCGCGCAGGTCGCGAGTATCGGAAAGCAGCACGTCACGGCCCTTGACGTTGAGCACCACCGGCGTCTCCTGCCCCTGCCAGCCGAGCGTGCCGTCGATGTCGAGCACGCCATCGCCGGAACGCACGCTGCCGGTCAAACGCGCGTTCCCATCGGGCTGGGCGCGCATCACCAGCTGGCCGCGGGTCAGCACCAAGCCATAGGCCGGCACTTCCGCGCGCAGGTCGCGCAGCTCGGCATTGCCGCCGACCAGCGGCTTGCCGCGGGTGCCGGAAAGCGCGACCTGTCCGGTGACGGTGCCGCGCGGATCCACGATGTCCGGCACGAACAGTTCGAGGAAGGACAGATCGCGGACATCCAGATCGACTTGCCCGGCCAGCGGCGCGAATTCGTCCCAGCCGGTGTCGAGGCGCGCGCGCAAGGTGCCGTCGCCGCTGATGCCGCTGTCGAGCCGGGCGCTGATGGTGCGTGGACCGAAGCTCGCATCCAGCCGCAGATCGCGCCAGTTCACCAGCGCATCGCCACTGCGATTGCCGAGCCGCAATCCGCCGGCTGCCGAACGCGCCTGCAGCGTGCCAGCCCAACTGTTGCCAACCGGACGCACCCGGCCATCGAGATCCACGCTGCCATCCAGGAGCCACGGCTTGCCGTCCTCGCGAGCCGGCAGCCACGGTGCGGCCAGTTGCAGGGGCAGGCCACGGCCTTCCACCTCCAGCCCACGACCGGGCCATTGCCCGCCGGCGCAGAGCGAGCCGCCGGCCCCCGAGGCGAAGCAGCCCTGCGAAAGCGACCAGGTGCTGCCGCGCTGCGCGAAGGCCACCGGCGATTGCAGGCGCCAGGCCGCACCGCGCGAAGGCGCGAAATCGAAACTCGCCAGCGTGCCCGACCAGTTCTCTCCACGGCGCAAGGCCCGGCCTTGCAGGCGCATGCGGCCGGCGGCGCCGTCGGCATCCGCCTCCAGCCCGAGGTTCTCCACCGCGCCGGTTGCCCGCGCCTGCAGGCGGTCGAGGGCAAGGCCGGCCTGCACACCGCGCGCATCGATGCGCAGGTCGCCGCCCTGGCCGCGCCACGGCAGGTGGCCGTCCAGCACCAGGGCCTCGGCACGATAGCTGCCACGCCGCAAGCCGCTGCCTTCGAGGTCGGCGTGGATGTCGAAGGCATCGCGGGGGCCGCGCAGTCGCAGTTGTCCGGCCAGCCGGCCCTGCGCGGAAGGCAGCAGGTCATCCAGTCGCAAGGGACTGAAGCGTGCATCGATGTCGATGCGCCGGCCGTAGCGGCCGCTTGCCTCCACCCGGCTTCCGCCCAGCGTCAACGCCGCTTCGCCGCTGTATTCCTCGCCCGAAATGCGCAATTCGCCGCCGCCGCCCAACGCGCGTCCGCGCAGCTGTCCGCCGAGGTTGCGCACCCGCACCTCGGCTTCCGGCCGGCCGTTGGTGAACTGGCCTCGGGTGGCGACGACGCCGCTGACCGCACCGCGGAAATCCGGCAGGAAATAGCCGGGATCGAAGCCCGCCAGCACCGCGTCCAGATTCCAGCGGGTCTCGGGTTGCCAATCGATGCGGCCCTTGGCATCGAGCCGGCCTTCGGGCATCGTCGCGCGCAGTTTGCGCAAGGTCAGCCCGGCGACATCGCCGCGGCCATCGATCTCGACGCGCGCCTGCTGGCGATCGCGCCGCAAAAGGGCGTTGCCGATCACCGCCCAGGCCTCGCGGGTGCCGGCGATGCCGAAATCACCCTCGCCGGTGACCTGCGTGGTGCCGGCGGCATCGCGCCAGCCCAGCCCGCGCGCATTGGCGGCGAACTTGAACTCGGCCGCCTCCGCCTTGAACGCGCCATGCCCGTTGAGCGTGAGCCGCCCGCCGAGCACGTCCAGCACCACCGGGCGCGCATGCAGGGTCTGCGCCTGCAACGCAAGCCGCGAAGGCTGCATCACCACCCGGTTCTCGCCCTGCGACCACTCGCCCTCGAGCTCGGCCTCGCCGCCGCGGCCTGTCGCATCAATGCGGAACGCCATCGGCTGGCCGCCGCGCCGGCCGCTCAGCACCGCCGGATCGAGTCCCTCACCGTGCCCGACCAGCGTCCATTCGGTCTCGCCGGCTTCCGCGGCATCGAGCCCGTCGGCGCGCAGGGTGAGCGTGGCCCGCAGCGGTGCCGGCGCACGACCGCCGACGAACACATCCATCTTCTCCAGATTGCCGCGCGCGATGACGCCGATGCGCCCGGCGGTCTGCCCGGCCGGCGCGGGGAACACCGCGGTGGCGGTGAGATCGCTGTCGAAGCCGGCGCCGGGTGCGTAATGGCCATGCAGGTGGAAGCGGCCGCGATCGGTCTCGGCATCCAGCGTGCGCACCGCGAGCCGGCCCGATTCCGCCATCAGCCCGCCTTCGAGCCAGTGGATGTCGATGGCATGCGCGCCGGCGTTGCGGATCACCAGCCGGTCCACCCGGATGCGGTCGGCCTCGATCGCCAGCGGCGGCTCGATGCGCGGCAGCACCTCGGGCCAGCGCGGCAGCTCGAAGGGCTTGTCGTCCTTGGCAAGGTCCAGGCTGGCACCGGAGACTTCCAGCGCTTCCAGACGCAGGCGCCGCCCCACCAGCGGGCCCAGCTTGGGATGCAGCATCACCCGGCTGGCGGTGAACAGCGTGGTGCGCTTGTCCTTGCAACGCGCCATCGCCACCGTGTTGACGTCGAAATCGGGATCGGCGCAGGCCACCCAGCTGAAGCGGACGCCGTGCAGCGTCATCGGGCCGCGTACCGGGCCTTCCGCGCGCTGCCATTCCAGCGTGGCATTGGCCGGCAGGCGGGCCTTGATCTGCGCCAGCAGCACGTCGCGGCCGGCCAACGTGCTGACCAGCCACCAGACCAAGGCGATGGCCAGCACCACCAGCACCAGGGTGCCGATGCCGCTGCGCAGCGCGATGCGGCGCCGGCGCTGGCGGCGCAGCCGGGCGATTTCCTTCAGGCGCTCCTCGCGCATTTCCGGGCTGGCATCGTCCGCCAGCGGCTCCAATCCGTAACGGCGATAGCGTTCCCAGCGCTGGCGCCAGCCGTTCGTGCTCACAGATCGGCCCCGAGGCTCAGGTGCAGCTGGAACGGCGAATCCGGCTGGTCGAGCCCGCGCGCCACATCCACCCGAACCGGACCGACCGGCGAGCGCCAGCGCAGGCCGATGCCGACGCCGGTGCGCCAATCGGGACTGTCGTTGAAGGCGGAGCCGGTATCGACGAAGGCCGCCATGCCGAGGCTGGCGGTGAAGTAGCGCTCGAACTCGATGCTCGCGGTGGTGACGTTGCGCGCGCCGATGGCAAAACGGCGGCCTTCGTCCACGCCGTTGCCGACGCGCGGCCCGACCTCGCGCCAGGCGTAGCCGCGGATGCTGCGGTCGCCACCCGCGAAGAAACGCAGCGATGGCGGCAGGTCGGCATGCGAGCTTCCCAGCGTGTGGCCCAGCTCGCCACGCACGATCAGCCGGTTGCGTTCGCCCAGCCCGCGATACCAGCGTGCGTTGGCATGCAGCTGGCCGAAACTCGCATCCGAACCCGCGCCTTCGACGCCGCCGCGCAGCATCAGCGCACCGCCGATGCCGCGACGCGGGAACATGCGGTCGTCGGCATCGACGTATTCCGCGCGCAACGACGGGAAGGTGTAGGTGGCATAGTGGTAGCGCGGCGGTGCCGTCGGGTCCTCCGCTTCATGCGCGTACAGCCAGCGTTCGCGCAGGGCGTGCAGCGAGGCCACCGCCGTCAGCCGGCTGTTGATCTCGCCACTGCGGCTGGCCACGAATTCCAGGCGCCGGGTATCGATGTATTCGGTGGCTTCGTCGGCGGCCTGCAGGCTGGCGGTGTACCAGCCATCCAGCCAGCGGAACGCGGGGATGCGGTACTGCAGGGTCAGGGTCTTGCGGTAGCGCGCGTAATCGAGCTGGGCCAGCGCCTTGTGGCCGCGCTGGTTGATGTAGCGCCGCTCCATGCCGGCAGTGAAACCGGCGCCGCTGTCGGTACCGTAGGAAACGCCGAGGTTGTACACACTGCGCTTGGCCGGCGTCAGCCGCACCTGCACCGGCACCATGTAGTTTTCGGCCTGGTCGAGCTGCGGTTCGATCTCGATGGCGCTGAAGTAATCCAGCCCCACCAGCGATTTCCGCAGCCGGTCGAGGCGGCCCTGATGGTAGTAATCGCCTTCTTCCCAGTACACCAGCTTCTGCAGCAGTTCGGGCCGCACGATCTGTTTCGGCGATTGCACGAAGGTGATCGCACCCATGTCGTAGCGCTCTCCGCTCTCCCAGCCGAGGTCGATGTCGGCGGCGCGTTCCGCGCGGGTGACTTCCACCCGGCGGGCGATGAAATCGGCATCGAAATAGCCGCGTTCGGCCAGCCTTCGGGTGATGCGCGCCTTGCTCGCCTCGTACAGCGAGTGGTCGAGGATCTCCCCCGGCCGCGGCGCGAAGGCATCCAGCTCGGCCTTCATGTAGCGATCCTCGCCGGCCTCGCCCTCGATGCGCACGCGCTCCTCGCGGACCCGCACCGGCTCGCCCCGCTCCACCTCGACAACGATCACCAGCGCGTCATCCGCGCCCTGCCGCGTGACCGAGACTTGCGGCGAGTAATAACCGAAGGGTTCCAGTGCCTCGCGCGCCTCGTCGGCGGCCACTTCCAGCAGGTATTCCAGACGCCGCTCGGTGACGGTGCGATCCAGCGCATCCTCCAGCGAGAGCGCGACGCGGACGTTCTCGGTCATCGCCTCGTCCAGCCCGCGGATGTCGATGCGGGTGACACGGGCGCCCTCGGCGATCGCGGGCAGGCCGGCGCACAACAACAGGGCGGACAGGATCGCTCGCTTCATCTGCACAGGATAGCGGGGGCTTGTGGGCAGTTTGTCGATGCCGCGGCCACGCGGCCATGACCGGTTCACCCGCTGCGGCAGGAAGCACGCGGCGGGCAAGGCTCAGGCGCTGAGCAGCTCGATCGCCGCGATGCTGCCCAGCCGGTCCGCGAGCCGCTGCAGCAGCGCGAGGCGGTTGCCGCGCACCTGCGGGTCCTCGGCGTTCACCATCACCTGATCGAAGAAGGCATCGACCGTCGGGCGCAGCGCCGCGAGCCGGCTGAGCACACCGACGTAATCGCGCGCGGCGAGCCCCGCATCGGTCTCGGCGATGGCCGCATCCAGCGCGTCGGCCAGCGCCCGTTCCGCGGGCTCCGCGAACAGCGCGGGGTCGATCCGCCCCGGCACCGCGCCCGCGGCCTTGCGCAGGATGTTGCGCGCACGCTTGTTGGCCGCTGCAAGCGCCGCCGCTTCCGGCAGCCCGGCGAACGCGCCGAGCGCACGCAGGCGGGCATCGAAATCCGCCAGCGATGCCGGGCGAAGCGCGGCGACCGCATCGAACTGCGCCGGGTTCACGCCGCGGTCCTCGTAGTAGCCGCGCAGGCGATCGAAGATGAAATCCTGCAGCTCGGCAGCCTCCACCGCCGCCACCGGCAGCGCCCGGCCAGCGACTGCGAGCAGGACGGGCAGATCGAGGTCGAGGCCGGCTTCGATGATCGTGCGCGCCAGGCCCAGCGCATTGCGGCGCAGCGCGAACGGATCCTTGTTGCCGGTCGGCTTCAGGCCCGCGGCGAATCCGCCCGCCAGCGTGTCCAGCCGCTCGGCGATGGCCAGCACCTGGCCGAGTTTCGACGGCGCGATGTCGTCGCCGGCATTGCGCGGCATCCAGCCTTCGTCGATGGCCATGGAAACTTCCGCCGGCTCGCCCATCGCGCTGGCGTAATGACGCCCGGCGATGCCCTGCAGCTCCGGGAACTCGCCGACCATGCGCGATTGCAGATCGGCCTTGGAAAACTCGGCCGCACGCCGGGCCAGCGCCGGGTCCACGCCTGCCTGCGGCGCGATCGCCTCGGCCAGCGCTGCCACCCGGGCGACCTTGTCGGCGACGCTGCCCAGCTTGTCCTGGTACTTCACCGAGGCCAATCCGGCGTTCATCGCCACCAGCCCCTGCTTCAGGTCCTCGTCGAAGAAGAAGCGGGCATCGGCGAAGCGCGGGCGGATCACCCGCTCGTAGCCCTTGCGGACTTCCGCGACATCCTTCGATTCGATGTTGGCGGTGCCGATGAAGTGTTCGGTCAGCCGGTGATCGGCATCGAGCACCGGGAAGAACTTCTGGTTGGCCTCCATGGTGGAGATCAGCGCTTCCTGCGGCACGGCGAGGAAATCGCGTTCGAAGGTGCCGCGCACCGCCACCGGCCATTCGTTGAGGCCGTTCACTTCTTCCAGCAAGTCGGCATCGATGTGCACGCTGCCGCCCACTTCGGCGGCGGCGGCCTCGGCCTGCGCGACGATCCGCGAACGGCGCTCGTCCGGGTCCACCAGCACCTTCGCCGCGCGCAATGCCTCGACGTAGGCGGCGGGCGCGGCGATCTCCACTTCGCCGTCGTGCATGAAGCGATGCCCACGCGAGGCGCGACCGGCTTCGATGCCCATCACTTCGCCCGGCACCACTTCATCGCCCAGCAGCATCACCAGCCAGTGCACCGGCCGTGCGAAGGCGTGGGCGTGGGCCCCCCAGCGCATCGGCTTGGGGATGGGCATGGCGGCGACGGCCTCGCGCACCACCTCGCCCAGCAGTTCGCGGGTGGCGACGCCGGGCTTCACGCTGCGATGGACGAAACGCTCGCCCTTCGCATCCACGGTCTTTTCCAGTTGCGTCCAGTCGATGCCGGCCTTGGCCGCGAAGCCTTGCAGCGCGCGGGTCGGCTTGCCGTCGGCATCCAGCGCGATGTCGAGATACGGGCCCGGCACCACGCTCTTCTGCTCCGGTTGCTCGGCGGCCACGCCCGGCAGCAGCACGGCAAGCCGACGCGGCGTGTACCGCGGTCCGGCATCGCCGACGTCCAGCGCGATGCCACGCTTCTCCAGCCCGGCCACCACGCCATCGAAGAAGGCGCGCGCCAGCCCGGGCAGGGCCTTGACCGGCAGCTCGTCGGTGCCGAGCTCGATCAGCAGCGGCTGCATGCCGGGGTTCTGCATCGAATGGGACATCACGCGGCCTCCTGCTTCTGCCCGGCGGCCTTCAGGCCGGGGAAACCGAGCTTCTCGCGCTGCGCGTGATAGGCCTCGGCCACCGCCCGCGAGAGATTGCGCACGCGCAGGATGTAGCGCTGGCGCTCGGTCACGCTGATCGCGCGGCGGGCATCCAGCAGGTTGAAGCTGTGGCTGGCCTTCATCACCTGCTCGTAGGCGGGCAGCGGCAGGCTGGCCTCGACCAGCGCCAGCGCCTCGCGTTCGCAGGCATCGAAACGATGGAACAGCTCGTCCACGTCGGCATGCTCGAAGTTGTAGGTGCTCTGCTCGACTTCGTTCTGGTGATAGACGTCGCGATAGGTCACCGGCGTACCGTCCGGCCCGTAGGTCCAGACCAGATCGAACACGTCATCGACGTTCTGCAGGTACATGCACAGCCGTTCCAGCCCGTAGGTGATCTCCCCCAGCACCGGGCGGCACTCCAGGCCGCCGGCCTGCTGGAACCAGGTGAACTGGGTGACTTCCATGCCGTTGAGCCAGACTTCCCAACCCAGGCCCCAGGCGCCCAGCGTCGGCGACTCCCAGTTGTCCTCGACCAGCCGCAGGTCGTGCACCTGCGGGTCCACGCCAAGCGACTTCAGCGAATCGAAATACAGCTCGACGATGTTGTCGGGCGAGGGCTTCATCACCACCTGGTACTGGTAATAGCGCTGCAGGCGGTTGGGGTTCTCGCCGTAGCGGCCGTCGGTGGGGCGGCGGCTTGGCTGCACGTAGGCCGCGTTCCACGGCTCGGGGCCCAGCGCACGCAGGAAGGTGGCCGGATGGAAGGTGCCTGCCCCGACTTCGAGGTCGAGCGGCTGGATCAGCACGCAGCCCTGCTCCGCCCAGTAGGCGTTCAGGCGCTGGATGAGTTGCTGGAAAGTGATGGAAACGCGTTCGGCAGGCATCGCGTGGGCGGAAATTCGGGGATTCCCTAGTATAGGAGCTGCCCCCTCGCCGAGCCCCGTCCATGCCCCTGCCTTTCCTGATCCTCGAAACCGGCACGCCGGTGGCGCCGATGCGCCGCCACGGCGGCTTCCCGCACTGGATCCGCGTGGCCGCGGGCCTGCGCGACGAACAGGCCCGCGTGGCCGATGCCGCCGCCGGCGAGCTGCCGCGCGCCCGCGGCCATGCCGGCATCCTGGTGACCGGCTCCGGCGCGATGGTCAGCGATCGCGAACCCTGGAGCGAGGCCGCCGCCGCATGGCTGCGCGCGGCCGTGGAGGACGGCCTGCCGGTATTCGGCATCTGCTACGGCCACCAGCTGCTCGCGCACGCCTTCGGCGGCAAGGTGGCGGACAACCCGCAAGGCCGGCAGATGGGGACGGTGGAAGTGGTGCCGACGCCCGCCGCAGCCACCGACCGGCTGTTCCGCGAGGTTTCCGCGCCGTTCCGCGCGCAGGCCACGCATCGGCAATCGGTCCTCGTCCCGCCGCGCGATGCCGTCGTCCTCGCCCGCACCGCCATGGACGCATGCGCGGCTTTCCGCATCGGCGAACACGCCTGGGGCGTGCAGTTCCACCCGGAATTCTCGGCCCGCCACATGCAGGGCTACATCGCCGCGCGCGCCGCCGTTTTGCGCAGCGAGGGCCTCGACCCCATCGCCATGCACGCGGCCGTGCGCTCGGCGCCTGTGGCCCGCGGGATCCTGCGACAATTCATCCGCCACGCTTCACGCCGCCACGGCTAGGCTGGCGTTTTCCGCCCCGCCTCCCCGCACGAGACCCCGATGCACATCCGCCCCCTTCCGCCGGCACAGGCCTGGCGCTGGTTCGTCGAAGCCGTCAACCTCGGCGTGCGCAACCCGCGCGCCGTGTTCGGTGCCGCCCTGCTGCTGGTCGCCACCCTCTACCTGCTGGTGATGGCCGGCGGCGTGCTCGCCGGCCTCCTGGGTGGCGGCAAGGTCGGCACCGCCACGCTCGCCCTCACCCTGCTCACCGTGGTCTCCATGTTCCTGCTGATGCCGGTGCTGATCGGCGGTCTGATGCACGTCATCCGCGAGGCCGAGGCCGGTCGCCCGGTGCGCGCACGCGATCTGTATGCGCCGTTCCGCACCGGCCGCGCCGGTTCGCTGGCCGCTTTCGGCGCCCTGCAGGTCCTGCTGATGGCAGTCGGCATGCTGGTCACCCGGCAGCTTGCCGGCAGCGAATACATGGCGGCCTACAACGAAGCGCTCAACACCATGATGCAGAGCGGGCAGATGCAGCCGCTTCCGGCGCCCTCGCACCCGGGACTGCTGTTCGTCTGGCAGTTGGCCTTCAACTACTTCACCACCACCGTGATGTTGCTCGGTATCCCGCTGGCCATGCTGTCCGGCAGCCGCTTCCTCGATGCCGCGCGCGGCGCCGCCACCGCCGCCCTGCGCAACATCGCGCCGAACCTGCTGGCCGCGGCCCTGTTCTTCGTCTCGGTGATGGTCGCCGCGCTGGTCCTGAGCGTGGTCGGCAGCGTCGTGTTGATGGTGCTCGGCAAGATCCTGATGCCGCTGGCCGTGCTGCTGGGCCTGGTGATGACCCTGGCCTTCATCTCCGCGGTGCTGGTGGTGGTCTGCGGCGGCGGCTACCTCATCTGGCGCGACACCTTTGGCGATGCCGCGGCGATCCCGGCCATCCCCGCCCCCGGCGAGCACCGGATCGAGCTCTGAGGCCCCGCCCGGTCCGGCTCAGGCGCCGCCTTCGAAACCCTGCTGGCGCCAGGCTTCGAACACCAGCACCGCCACCGCGTTGGAGAGGTTGAGGCTGCGATTGCCCGGCCGCATTGGCAACCGCAGGCGCTGCCCGGCGCGCACGGCTTCCAGCACCGCCGGCGGCAGTCCCGCGGTCTCGCTGCCGAACAGGAAGGCATCACCCGGCCGGTATTCGACCTGATCGTGACGGCGGGTGCCGCGCGTGGACAGCGCGAACACCCGGGCCGGCGCCACTTCGGCCAGGGCCTCGGCGAGTCCCGGATGGACCCGGATCCGCGCGTATTCGTGGTAATCCAGACCGGCGCGGCGCAACTGCTTGTCCTCCAGCGAGAAGCCCAGCGGCTCGACCAGATGCAGCGTGGCGCCGGCATTGGCGCACAGGCGGATCACGTTGCCGGTGTTGGGCGGAATCTCCGGCTGGTGGAGGATGACGTGGAACATGGCGGGCGCGGCAGGCGGTCGGGCCCGAATATTAGCCGCCGCGGCAGGACTTCCGACCCATGCCGCCGGCCGGCCAAGGCGATTAGGATCAGGGTTTCGACCCTGCGACAGGAAGTTGACCATGTCCCGAATCCATGCCCCGCGCGCCGCCGCGCTTGCCGTCGCCCTCGCGGCCGCCCTCGGCGGCGGCCTCGCGGCCTCTCCCGCCGCGCTGGCGGCCGCCTCCGCGCCCGAAGTCAAGCTCGCCTACGAGACCTTCACCCTGCCCAACGGCCTGCGCGTGGTGGTGCATACCGACCGCAAGGCGCCGGTGGTGGCGGTGAACATCTGGTACCACGTCGGCAGCAAGGATGAACCGGCCGGCCGCACCGGCTTCGCGCACCTGTTCGAGCACCTCATGTTCAACGGCAGCGAGAACGCGCCGGGCGAATACTTCGCCCCGTTCGAGCAAGCCGGTGCCACCAACATGAACGGCACGACCAATACCGACCGCACCAACTATTTCCAGAACGTGCCGACCACCGCGCTGGACATGGCGCTGTGGATGGAATCCGACCGCATGGGCCACCTGCTCGGCGCGATCGACCAGAAGACGCTCGACGAGCAGCGCGGCGTGGTGCAGAACGAGAAGCGCCAGGGCGAGAACCAGCCCTACGGGCAGGTGTGGGAAGTGATGAGCCGGACCCTTTATCCGAAGGGCCATCCCTACCACCACTCCGTCATCGGCTCGATGAACGACCTCAACGCGGCCACGTTGGACGACGTCCACAACTGGTTCCGCGCCTGGTACGGCCCGAACAACGCGGTGCTGGTGCTGGCCGGCGACATCGACGTGGCCACCGCGAAGGAAAAGGTGGCGAAGTACTTCGGCCATATCCCGGCCGGCCCGACGCTGGCGCAACCAAAGGTGGACATCGCCCGGCTCGCCACCGATGGCCGCACCGAGATGCAGGACAAGGTGCCGCAGGTGATGGTGCGCCGGGTCTGGAACGTGGCCGAGTACGGCAATCGCGACCGTGACCTGCTCGACCTGTTCAGCTCGGTGCTGGGCGGCAGCGCCACCTCGCGGCTGGATCGCCGGCTGGTGTACCAGGACAAGCTGGTGGACAGCATCGGCACCAGCAACCTCGGCGGCCAGCTCTCCGGCACCTTCCTGATCAACGCCATGGTGAAGCAGGGGGTGGATCCGAAGCAGGTCGAGGCGGCCATCGACGAAGAACTGCAGAAGCTGCTGCGCGAAGGCCCGAGCGCCGAGGAACTGGAGCAGGCCCGCACCGCCTACAACGCCCGCGTCGTGCGCGGCATGGAGCGCATCGGCGGCTTCGGCGGCAAGGCCGACATCCTCGCCGCCTGCACCATCTTCGAAGGCAACCCGGGCTGCATGGCGGATTCGCTCGCGGCAGTGGCCGCGGCCACGCCGGCCAGCGTGCGCGAAGCCGCCACCCGCTGGCTGTCCGCGCCGAGCCACGTGTTCCTGGTCAAGCCGGGCGAGCGCGTGGCACTGGAGGAAGAGGAAAGCGCCCAGCCCGCGCCGTTCGTGCTGCCGAAGCCGGAATCCCGCTTCCGCACCACCGCCAGCCCGGTGGACCGCAGCCTCGGCGTGCCGGTGGTCGACGACTTCCCGGAACTGAAGTTCCCCGCGCTCGAACGCGCCACGCTCGCCAACGGCAGCACCGTGGTCCTGGCCCGTCGCCACGATATCCCGGTGGTGCAGATGAGCTACGAGTTCAACGGCGGCTACGCCAGCGATGCCGCCGACCGGCTCGGCCGCGCCAGCTTCGCCATGGGCCTGCTGAACGAAGGCAGCGAAGGACTCGATGCGCTCGCCTTCAAGTCGCGCGTGGAATCGCTGGGCGCGCAGGTCGGTGCCGGCGCTTCGCTGGATGGCAGCAGCGCCTATCTCTCGGCGCTGAAATCCAACCTCGACGCGTCCGTGGCGCTGTTCGCCGACATGCTGCGCAAGCCGGCCTTCCGCGAGCAGGACATCGAGCGGGTGCGCGCGCAGTGGCTGGCGAGCATCGCCCAGGAAAAGAGCCGCCCCGGCTCGTTGGCGATGCGCGTGCTGCCGCCGCTGCTCTATGGCGAAGGCCATCCCTACGCGATCCCGTTCTCCGGCAGCGGCACCGAAGCGGCGATCCGCGCCCTCGGCCGCGACGACCTGCTGGCCTACCAGCGCGAATGGCTGCGTCCGGAAGCCGCGACCCTCATCGTGGTCGGCGACACCACGCTGGATGAGATCGTGCCGGTGCTCAATCGCCACCTCGGCAGCTGGAAGGGCGAAGGCCCGGTGGCGACGCGCAAGGCGCTGCCGCAGGTCGAGCGGCCGGCCAAGGCCCGGGTGTACCTGATCGACCAGCCCGGCGCGGTGCAGGCCAACATCATGGCCGGCGAGCTGATGCCCTCCACCCGCGATCCCGAGGCGATCCGCCTGGAGCTGGCCAACGACATCCTCGGCGGCAGCTTCACTTCGCGCCTCAACATGAACCTGCGCGAGGACAAGCACTGGTCCTACGGCGCCCGCACGGGGCTTTCCAACGCCCTGGGCCAGCGCCCGTGGATCGCCAGCGCGCCGGTGCAGATCGACAAGACCGCCGAGGCGATGCTGGAAATGCGCCGCGAGTTCGCCGAATACGCCAATGGCAAGGCCCCGGCCACCGCGGAGGAAGTGGAAAAGGTGGTCAACAACGACGTCCGCAGCCTTCCGGGCGCCTATGAAACCGCCCGCGCGGTGATGGGCACCATCGGCGGCATCGTGCGCTACGGCCGCCCGGACAACTGGGTGCTGGCGCGCAACGCGCAGGTGGAAGCGTTCACCCCCGCGCAGGCCAATGCGGCCGCCAAGGCGCTGGCCCCGGACAACCTGGTCTGGGTGGTGGTGGGCGATCTGTCGAAGATCGAGGCCCCGGTACGCGCGCTCGGCTTCGGCGAAGTCACCCTGCTCGATGCCGACGGCAAGCCAGTCGGCAAGTGAGGTTCAGCTTGGCGGTTCCGCCCGTCCCCGATGCCCGCCACAATGGCGGGCATCGCCATTCCTGCCCGGAGTTCCCGATGCGCCTCGTCCTTGCCGCCGCCACCGCCCTCGGCCTCGCCGCCTGCACCTGGGTCCCGATCCAGCCCGCGGCCCAGCAGGTGCAGGTGCTCCGCGCCGCGCCGGCCGGCTGCACCCAGCTGGGCGAAATCGAAGTGGAAGTCACCGATCGCGTCGCGCTCTACCGCCGCAACGAGATCAAGGTGGCCGAGGAGCTGGAGACGCTGGCACGCAACCAGGCCGCCGGCATGCCGGCGACCGCCATCCATCCGCTCACCGCGCCGGCGGACGGCCGCCAGAAGTTCGCGGCCTGGCGCTGCGCGCGCTGAGCCTCGCGGCGGGATAATGCCGCCATGACCACGCCCGCCAACACCCCGGAAACCAGCCTGCTGGGCCGGGAAGTCGCCTATCCGGAACGCTACGATCCCCGCCTGCTGTTCCCGATTCCGCGTGCGCAGGCGCGCGAAGGCCTCGGCATCCGCGATGACGCCCTGCCTTTCATCGGTTTCGATGCCTGGCATGCCTACGAGCTGGGCTGGCTGGATCCGCGCGGCAAGCCGGTCGCGGCGGTGGCGCGCATCGAAGTGCCGGCGGATTCGCCGCGCCTGATCGAATCCAAATCGCTGAAGCTCTATCTCAACTCCTTCAACGGCGAGCGCATGGCCGATGCCGGTGCCCTGCAGGCACGCATCGAAGCGGACCTGGCGAATGCCGCCGGTGCGCCGGTACGGATGAGCTTCGGCCTGCCGCCGATCGAGGCGACGGCAGCCGATTGCATCGACGACATCGAGATCGACATCGACCACTACGGCCCGCCGGATGCCGGCCTGCTGCAGGTCGATGCCGCGGACATCGTGCCGCAGCGCCTGCATTCGCGGCTGCTGAAATCGAACTGCCCGGTGACCGGGCAGCCGGACTGGGCCAGCGTGACCATCGATTGCGAAGGTCCGCGCATCGATCGCGCCGGCCTGCTCCGCTACCTGGTCAGCTTCCGCGACCATCGCGAATTCCACGAGCAGTGCGTCGAACGCATCTTCATCGACCTGTCGGCGCGTTGCGCGCCCGCTCGGCTTTCGGTGGAGGCGCGCTACACCCGCCGCGGCGGGCTGGACATCAATCCCTGGCGGGCGACGCGCGGACATCCGCCGCCACCGGCCGTGCGCGACCTGCGGCAATGAGTGGCGTTCACCCCGGCGCGATGCGTTCTTAACAACCCGCGTGCCAATCTGAGCCCCACATCCCTACGGAGGCTTGCAATGGCCCACCAGAACACGGATCCCGACAAGCTGTCGCTGGCCGGCATGTCCGGCGGCAACAAGCCCGATTTCGGCGGCGTGTCCACCGGCTCCCCCCGCCAGTCCGGCAGCGGCAAGCCGGATTTCTCCGGCGTCACCACCGGCAGCAGCAGCGTGGTCGGCGCAGGCGGCACCGGCCACCGCAGCCACACCGTGCAGTCCGGTGATTCGCTTTCGCGCATCGCCAAGGATGTCTATGGCGATGCCAGCCGCTGGGAAGCCATTTTCGAGGCCAACCGCGATCAGATCGACGATCCCGACAAGATCTTCCCGGGCCAGGTCTTGCGCCTGCCCTGATTCCGCACTCCCTCCCCCATCCCCTGACCGAACCCTCTGCAAGGAGCTCCCGATGAATCGCAACAAGCTCACCCTCGTGCTGGCCAGCGTGCTGATCGCAGGCGTCGGCATCACCGGCTGCAAGAAGAAGGAAGAACCCGTGCTGCCGCCGCCGGCCGCCGACACCACCCCGGCGCCGGCCGCCACCCCGGCACCGGCCGCCACCGCACCGTTCACCATCGTCTCCGTGGATACCGGCAACGCCATCGGCGCCGACAACCGCGTCACCGCGCCGTCCAGCAGCTTCGGCGTGAACGACACCATCTACACCTCGATCAACAGCACCGGCCTCGCCAACGGCGACCGCCTCGGCATCACCTGGAAGTACCAGGACGGCACCGTGGTGGCCACCGACGAGCGGGTGGTCAACGGCGAGAACGTGATCAGCGAGTTCCACGTCAACAAGCCGACCAACGGCTGGCCGGTGGGCCGCTACACCGCAGAAGTGACCCTCAACGGCGCCCCGGTGCAGACCCGCGAGTTCGAGGTCAAGTAACAGCGACGGCCCTGCCTGCGGGCGGGGCCGCGCAGGTCTTCCAGGTGGGCAATGGGCGCGACCTCGTCGCGCCCTTTTTTTCGCCCCGGTTTATACCGGCCGCGGCAAGGGCGAAATTCAATACGCCTGCGGATTTTTGCCCGCCCCGGCGCCAGCGGCGACAATGGTGCTCTTTGCCCACGGCGGCACACGCCGCCACGCCCTCTCCTTGCGAATCGACATGACCACCCAGACGCCCAAGATCCTCTACACGCTGACCGACGAAGCCCCGCTTCTCGCCACCCACTCCCTGCTGCCCGTGGTGGCCGCGTTCGCGAAGAGCGCAGGCGTGGCGGTGGAAACCCGCGACATCTCGCTGGCCGCGCGCATCCTCGCGCAGTTCCCGGAGCACCTCGGCGAACGCCGCGTCAGCGATGATCTGGCCGAACTCGGCGAGCTGGCGAAGACGCCGGAAGCCAACATCATCAAGCTGCCGAACATCAGCGCCTCCGAGCCGCAGTTGAAGGCCGCGATCGCCGAGCTGCAGCAGCAGGGATTCGACATCCCCGATTACCCCGAAGACCCGCAGGATGACGCCGAGCGCGATGCCAAGGCCCGCTACGACCGGGTCAAGGGCAGCGCGGTGAACCCGGTGCTGCGCGAGGGCAACTCCGACCGCCGCGCCCCGGCTTCGGTCAAGAACTACGCGAAGAAGCACCCGCACCGCATGGGCAAGTGGGATGCGGATTCGAAATCGCACGTGGCGCACATGGACGATGGCGATTTCTACGCCAGCGAGAAATCCGTCACCTTCGACCACGACGGCAAGGTGCAGATCGAGCTGCTCGGCAAGGACGGCTCCGAGATCGTGCTGAAGCCGAAGACCAAGGTGCTGGCCGGCGAAGTGCTGGACTGCGCGGTGATGCGTTCGGACCGCCTCGCGGATTTCGTCGATGCCCAGATCGCCGACGCCAAGGCACGAGGCGTGCTGTTCTCGCTGCACCTCAAGGCCACGATGATGAAGGGCAGCGACCCGATCATGTTCGGCATCGTGGTGCAGCGTTACTACAAGGCGCTGTACGAGCAGCACGGCGCGCTGCTGGAAAAGATCGGCTTCGAGCCGGACAACGGCATCGGCGACCTGTACGCCAAGCTGGGCGAGCTGTCGGCCGACGAACGCGCCGCCATCGAAGCGACCATCGCGGACATCCACGCCGCTAATCCGGGCTTGGCGATGGTGAATTCCGACAAGGGCATCACCAACCTGCACGTGCCGAGCGACGTGATCGTCGATGCCTCGATGCCGGCGATGATCCGCGACTCGGGCCGCATGTGGAACGCGAAGGGAGAGCTGCAGGACACCAAGGCGGTGATCCCCGACCGCTGCTATGCCGGCATCTACCAAGCGGTGATCGAGGACTGCAAGGCCAATGGCGCGTTCGATCCGGCCACGATGGGCAGCGTGTCCAACGTCGGCCTGATGGCGCAGAAGGCCGAGGAATACGGCAGCCACGACAAGACCTTCCGCATCCGCCACGACGGCACGGTGCGCGTGGTGGACGACACCGGCAAGACCTGGATGGAACAGGAAGTGCAGGCCGGCGACATCTTCCGCATGTGCCAGACCAAGGATGCGCCGATCGCCGACTGGGTGAAGCTGGCGGTCAACCGCGCGCGCCTGTCCGCGACGCCGGCGGTGTTCTGGCTGGACGAAGCACGTGCCCATGACCGCGAAATCATCCGCAAGGTGGAGCGCTGCCTGGCCGAGCACGACACCAGCGGGCTGGAAATCACCGTGATGTCGCCGGTCAACGCGATGAAGCATTCGCTCTCGCGCATCCGTGCCGGCAAGGACACCATCAGCGTCACCGGCAACGTGCTGCGCGATTACCTGACCGACCTGTTCCCGATCATGGAGCTGGGCACCAGCGCGAAGATGCTCTCCATCGTGCCCTTGATGGCCGGCGGCGGCCTGTTCGAAACCGGCGCCGGCGGCTCCGCGCCCAAGCACGTGCAGCAATTCCTGGCCGAGAACTACCTGCGCTGGGATTCGCTGGGCGAATTCCTCGCCCTGCAGGCCTCGCTGGAACATCTCGCCGACACCACCGGCAACGCCCGCGCGCGGGTGCTGGCGGATGCACTGGACACGGCCAACGCGCAGTTCCTCGACAACGACAAGTCGCCGACGCGCAAGCTCGGCGGCATCGACAACCGCGGCAGCCATTACTGGCTGGCCCGCTACTGGGCCGAGGCGCTGGCCGCGCAGGATGCCGATGCCGGGCTGAAGGCGGCGTTCGCGCCGGTCGCTCAGGCACTGGCCGAAGGCGAAGCGCGGATCATCGAGGAGCTGGTGGCCGTGCAGGGCGCGCCGGTGGACATCGGCGGCTACTACCACCCCGACGCCGGCGCCACCGAGCGCGCCATGCGCCCGAGTGCCACGCTCAACGCGGCGCTGGCGCTGATCTGACGTGACGCGGACGCGCGCCGACCGCCCGTGCATCGCGGGCGGTCGTTCCGCACGAACGCCAGGGTGACGGGTCGGGCGGGATCAGTCCCCTGCCATTTCCACCCGCTTGCGGCCATTGGCCTTGGCGCGATACAGGGCGGAATCGGCCGCGAACTCCTCGCCACCGAGACGGTACAAGCGGTCGGTGCCACGCATCTGGTGCAGCGCCAGTGCGCACAGCTGCCTGAGCACTTCGTCGCCACGATCATGGCCGTGGCGGTCGTTGACCTGCTTGAAATGGTCGATATCGAGCACGGCCAGGCCCCAGCCCGCTTCCTGCTCCCCGGCATGGGCAACGACATCCCGCATGGCCTCTTCCAGCGCGCGCCTGTTCAGCGCGCCCGTGAGCGGATCGCGGCGGATCAGCGTCTGCAGCTCGTCCTGGCGCAGGGAAACCCGCAATGCGCTGATGCAGGAAAGCAGCAACAGGCGCCCCCCGACGGCCGACGCCGGCACCGCCTTCACGCACGGCTGCGGTAGGCTTTCACGGTCATCCTCGGGGGAGAATTCCATGCGCCTTGCACCTGTCCATTCCGCGCTGCTCGCACTGGCGCTTGCCGGCAGCGGCTGCCAACACCTCGGCAAGGCGCCATCGCAGGGCGAACGCGCGCAGGCCGCCGCGGAAGTGACCCGCGCCTGGGCCGCGGCCGACAGCCCGCTGCTCGCCGCCGCCGTCGATGGTGAATGGCGCACCCGGAGCTTCCGCGCCCGCGACAGCCATCGCCATCCGCGCGAAACGCTGGAATTCTTCAATGTCGGCAGCCGCAGCCGCGTGGTCGAGATCAGCCCCGGCGCGGGCTGGTACAGCGAGATCCTCGGCCCCTACCTGCGCAATTCCGGCACCTATTTCGTCGCCATGCCGGCCGCCGCCGCCGACAGTGCGGGGGGTCGCCGCAATGCCGGCCTCAAGAACCGCTTCGCCGCCGATCCGGCCCGTTACGACCGCGTGCAATGGCTGGAATACGATGCCGCCGCGCCGGAGTTCGGCGCACCCGGCTCGGCCGACGTGGTGCTGACCTTCCGCAACGTGCACAACTGGGTCGCCGCCGATACCGCCGCCGCCTACTTCAAGGCCTTCCACGATGTCCTGAAGCCCGGCGGCGTGCTCGGCGTGGTGGATCATCGCGCGCGTCCCGGCACGTCGCTGGAGACGATGAAGAAATCCGGATACCTGACCGAGGAGCTGGTCATCGGCCTGGCCACGGCGGCCGGCTTCCGGCTGGAGGCATCCAGCGAGGTCAACGCCAACCCGCGCGACACCACCGATCACCCCAACGGCGTCTGGACCCTGTTTCCCACCGCCCGCCATCCCGCGCGCGATGCCGCCCGCTACCGCACCATCGGCGAAAGCGACCGGATGACGCTTCGCTTCGTCAAACCCTGAGGGCATCCGGCGCACGATCACGATGCTGATCGCGTTCAACAAGCCCTATGGCGTGCTGTGCCAGTTCACCGATCGCAGCCAGCCGCCGCGACCGACCTTGGCCGGCTTCGGGCTGCCGCCCGACGTGTATCCGGTCGGCCGGCTGGATTTCGATTCCGAGGGCTTGCTGCTCCTCACCGATGACGGCCGCCTCGCGAACCGCCTCACCGATCCACGACACAAACTCGCCAAGACCTATTGGGTGCAAGTGGAAGGGCGCCCGGACGAAGCGGCGCTGGCCCGGCTCCGTGCCGGCGTCCTGCTCAAGGACGGCCCGACCTTGCCGGCGCGCGCGCGCCTCATCGATCCCCCCGCCCTGTGGCCGCGCGATCCGCCCGTGCGCTTCCGCAAGCGCGTGCCCGATGCCTGGCTCGAGCTCACGATCAGCGAAGGCCGGAACCGCCAGGTGCGGCGGATGACGGCAGCCGTGGGACTGCCCACGCTGCGGTTGGTGAGGGTCCGCATCGGCCCCCATGCGCTCGACGGACTCGCACCCGGCCAGTGGCGCATGCTGGAACGCTAAAGCATTGATGCACCTGAATTATTCAGAAAATGACCCCGTATTCAGCGGGACGAAAGCATGCCTATAATCCAATTCGCGAACCGTCGGATCACCCTTTCGAGGAATCTGTTTGCCGAACCGCATCGCCATTACCGGCCGCATCCTGCTGGTGGATGACCAGCCCGCCAACCTGCGCGTGGTAAGCACGCTGCTGGAGCGCAAGGGCCATGACGTGGTGGCGGTGGACAACGGCATCGAGGCGCTGGAAAGCTGCCGCGCGCATCCACCGGACCTGATCCTGCTGGACATGATGATGCCGGGCATGGACGGCTTCTCGCTGCTGCAGGAAATCCGCCTCGATCCCCGCCTGCTGCGGATCCCCGCGGTGTTTCTCACCGCTGCCCAGGACCGCGACCTGCTGCTGCGCGCCTTCGAGGCCGGCGCGGTCGATTACGTGACCAAGCCGTTCATCCCGGAAGAGCTGATCGCCCGGGTCAACGCGCACATGATCCTCAAGCTCACCCGCGACCGGCTGGAGCGGGTGGCCCAGGAACGCCAGGACCTGGTCAACCTCGTGGCCCACGATCTGAAGAATCCGCTGACCAGCGTGCTGTTCGCCAGCGACATGCTGATGCAGCCCGATTGCAGCACCGATCGCTCGCCGCGCTACCTGCGGATCATCCATGAAGCGACGATGGACGCCATCAGCTACATCCGCAGCTATCTGGAGGCGCAATCCAACCCGGCACTGCCCGGCGGCGATGGCCCGATGCCGGTTGCGTCGCTCAAGGAAACCGTGGACTGGCTCATGGACCGCTACCAGCCCCAGCTGGAAGCGCAGGGCATCGTCATGTCGGCGAACATGCCGGAAGACCGCGCCTGCCGGGTGGCGATGAACCCGATGGCGTTGCGGCAGGTCGCCGAAAACCTGGTCACCAATGCGCGCAAGTACGGCGCCGAGGGCGGCGAGGTGGAGCTGCGCATCCGTGCCGGTGCCCCCGGTTTCTGGCAGCTGGTGGTGCAGGACCGCGGCCCCGGCATCCCGGCGATGAAGCAGCGCGAACTCTTCAAGCCCTTCACCCGGCTGACCGAAACCGATCCCGCCAACGGGCTGTCCAGCGGTCTCGGTCTGTCACTGGCGCGGCAGATCGTGATGAACGCCGGCGGCCACCTGTTCTACGAAGACCGCGAAGGCGGCGGCGCCCGCTTCGTCATCGAATTGCCGCAAGCCGTCCTGGCCCCGCCCGCATCCGTCGCCGCGGCCGGCTGACGGCGCGACGACGGACTCGAACGGCGAACCGGGATCAATCCGCGTCGCGGTCGTCGTTCTTCGCCGGCTCGATGCGGCGCGCCTCGCCCTCGATCGGCGCTTCGGCCGCCTTCCTCTGCGCGTGCTTCTTCGAGGCGTACCAGAGCAGGCCCGCGCCCGCCGCTGCAGCGACGACCAGCGCCGGATTGCGGCGCACGAATCGCGTGGCCACGCGGCTGCCGGTGCGCACCGCGGCCAGCGCGGCGCCGGTTTCCACCCACTTCACCGCGGCATCCGGCAGCTTGTCCTTGAGGCTGCCACCCAGATGACCGGCGCGCTGCCCCATTTCCGCGGCGATCCCGGCCGCCTTGTGGCCCATGCCAGACGCCATGTCCGCGGCGCGGCTGGCGATGTCGTCGAACTTGCCCATGTGATCTCCTGCGCTCCGGCGCATTTGCTGATGCCGACAGTGTGCCGTCGCCGGCGTTGCCCGCGCGTGATCGCCGGCATCCGCAATCCACCTTCGTACAGCCGCCGGACAGGCGGCGGCAAACGGCGCCCGGTGTAAAGCGTGCTTGACAGCGCCCGACGCCATGCCCTAGCCTGCATGTCAAACGACCTTGACACCTGCCATGCGCCTGTCGCCGCTCTTCCCGCGAACCGCCCGCCGCCAGCCGCGGCGCTCCCCTGTCCGGAGCCGCTGCTGATGCGCGCCAGCCAGCAGATGAAGCTGCTCGGCATCGCCGGCATCTTGCTGTGGCTCGTCGCCGCCATCGGCTGGGCGATGCAATGGCCCGATCAGCGCATCGGCCTCTTCTTCGGTTTGGGTGCCGGCTTCCTCGTCGGCTGGCTGCTCTACCGGCTGCAGCCGCGCTGGTGGCGCGAACAATGCGACGAGGAGTCGGTCACGCCGGCGGCACGACGCTACTACCGCGCGATGTGGATCGCGATGTCGGTCTATGGCGGGCTGGTGTTCGCCAGCCTCGCCCTGCTCAAGCACATCGAAGGCCCGATGGCCCTGCGCGGACTCGTCGCGATGTCGCCGGTGGCCGGGATGCTGATGTTCGCCCGGGCGATGCTGCGCTACCTGCGCGAAGTGGACGAAATGCAGCGCCGCATCGAAACCGAAGCGATCGCCACCGCCGCCGCCGTGGTGCCGCTGCTTTATTTCGCCGCCGGCTTCCTGCAGCAGGCACGGGTGATCGACGTGCCCGCGGCCGCGGCCATGATCTGGGTCTTCCCCATGAGCTCGCTGGTGTACGGTGTGGCCAAGTTCTTCGTGGCGCGGCGCTACCGGTGAAGAACCGCATGCGCGAACTGCGGGAACGCGAAGGCTGGTCGCAGGCGGCGCTGGCCGAGCGGCTGGAGGTCTCGCGGCAGACCGTCAACGCGCTTGAAACCGGCAAGTACGATCCCTCCCTGCCACTCGCTTTCCGCATCGCCCGGCTGTTCGGGCGCCCCATCGAATCCATTTTCCTGGAAGGACAATGACCATGCGCAGACGCCTCCGTCCCATCCCGCCTGCCGGGCATCGGGCCACCATCCCGATGCCCCGCCCGGGCCGTTTCCCGCTGCCACGACTGGCCGTCCTCGCGATGGCCGCCGCCCTGGCCGCCTGCGCCGCCGATGATGGCGGCGATGCCCGCCCCGCCGGCAACGACTGGGGGGCGCTCTCGTTCAAGCCCTGCGCGCTGGCCGGCGCGGCCAGCCGCAGCGGCGTGGAAGCCCGCTGCACCACGCTGGAAGTGCCCGAGGACCCGGCCCGGCCGGATGGCCGCAAGATCGCGCTCAACATCGCCTGGGTGCCGGCGAGCAACGAAGCCGATGCCACCACCGACCCGGTGTTCTTCCTCGCCGGCGGCCCGGGCCAGTCGGCGGCGCGGACATATCCGGACCTGGCCGCCGCCTTCAAGGAAGTCCGCAAGACCCGTCACGTGATACTGGTGGACCAGCGAGGCACCGGCGAATCCAACCCGCTGGCCTGCCCGATGGGCGAGGGCGAGGATTTGCTCGCAAGCGACGACATGGGCGCGGCCGCGCTGCGTTGCCGCGACCGCCTGCAGGAACGCGCCGACCTGCGCTTCTACACCACCGGCGATGCCATCCGTGATCTGGACAGCGTGCGCCAGGCGCTCGGCGTCGGGAAGATCAACCTGATGGGCGTGTCCTACGGCACCCGCGTCGCCCAGCAGTACGCCCTGCAGCATCCGCAGCACACCCGCACCGTGCTGCTGGACTCGGTGGTCCCCAACACGCTTCCACTCGGCAACCTCTGGGCGCGCAACCTGGAGGACGCGCTGGCGCTGCAGTTCGGCCGCTGCGAGCAGCAGGCCGGCTGTCGCGAGAAACTCGGCGTGCCGCGCGAACAACTCGACCAGCTGCTCGCGCGCCTGCGCAGCGACCCCCCGCTGGTCCGCTACCGCGATGCCAGCACCAACGAGCAGCGCGAAACCCGCCTGACCCCGGAGATGGTGGCCGGGCTGGTCCGCATGTTCGCCTATGCGCCGCAGGCCGCCGCCCTGCTGCCCAATCTCATCCACGAGGCCAACCAGGGCCGCCTGGATGCGCTGACCGCGCTGGCCCGCATGCTGCTCGAAAGCATGGGCGACAGCATGGCGATGGGCATGCAGTTCTCCGTGGTCTGCGCCGAGGATGCCGACAGCATGGTCGCGCGCGAGGAAGACCGCGACACCCTGCTCGGCAACAGCATCACCGAAGGCATCGCCGCGGCGTGCAAGGTCTGGCCGCGCGGGGAAATGGCATCGAACTTCCGCACGCCCCTCGGCGGCGACACCCCCGTGCTGGCGATCTCCGGCGAGTTCGATCCGGTCACGCCGCCGCGCTACGGCGACGAGGCCATCGCGCAACTGGCCAACGGCCGCCATCTGGTGCTGAAGGGCCAGGGCCACAACGTGATCGCTGCCGGCTGCATGCCCAAGCTGTTCGCGCAGTTCGTGGAGCGCGCCGACGCCATGGGGCTGGATGCCGCCTGCCTCGACAACCTGAGCTACACCCCGCCCTTCACCAGCTTCAACGGCTGGGAACCCTGACCGACCGAGGACACCCATGATCATCGCAGACAACCTGCGCAAGACCTTTCCCGGCAAGGGCAAGAAGGCCGCGCCCGTCATCGCCGTGGATGACGTCAGCTTCGAAGCCCGCGACGGCGAAATCACCGGTCTGCTCGGCCCCAACGGGGCCGGCAAGACCACCACCCTGCGGATGCTCTACACCCTGATGCGCCCGGAAACCGGCAAGGTGCTGGTGGACGGCATCGACCCGAGCCGCGACCCGGATGCCGTGCGCCGCGCACTCGGCGTGCTGCCGGACGCACGCGGCGTGTACAAGCGCCTCAGCGCCCGAGAGAACATCCGCTACTTCGGCGAACTGCACGGCCTGTCGCGCCAGCAGATCGAACAACGCACCGCGGTGCTGGCACGCGCCCTGCAGATGGAGGATTTCCTCGACCGCCACACCGAGGGTTTCAGCCAGGGCCAGCGCACCAAGACCGCGATCGCCCGCGCGCTGGTGCACGACCCGAAAAACGTGATCCTCGACGAGCCCACCAACGGCCTCGACGTGATGACCACCCGCGGGCTGCGCGAGTTCCTCCGCGAGCTGCGCGCGGAAGGCCGCTGCGTGATCTTCTCCAGCCACATCATGCAGGAGGTGGCCGCGCTGTGTGACCGCATCGTCATCGTCGCCCAGGGCCGCGCGGTCGCCGCCGGCACGGCGGACGAACTGCGCGAACGCGCCGGCGAGCACAACCTCGAGGACGCCTTCGTCAAACTGATCGGCACCGAGGAGGGCCTGCACGCATGAGCACTTTCACCCACGTGCTGCTGACCGTCACGCGCAAGGAGTTGGTGGATTTCGCGCGCGACCGCAAGGTCTTCCTGATGACCCTGCTGATGAGCCCGATCATCATCCTGGTGCTGATGCTCGGCATGGGCAAGCTGATCGAAGTGCGCATGAGCACGCAGCTGGAAAAACCGCTGGACATCCCGATCATCGGCGCCGAGCACGCGCCCAACCTGGTGGAATTCCTCGCCAGCCAGGGCATCCGCGCCGCGAAGGCGCCGCCCGCCGACGTGGACGAGGCGATCCGCAGCCAGCGCCACGATGTCGCGCTGGTGATCGGCGAAGGGTTCGCGAAGGACTGGGCCGCCGGCGTGCCGGCGCGCGTCGAGCTGGTCACCGATTCCACCCGGCGCACTGCGGAGATTCCGCTCGGCCGCGTCGAGGCGGCGCTGTCGGCTTACGGCCAGCAAGTGGGTGCCCTGCGCCTCTTGGCGCGCGGCGTCAGCCCGGCGATCACCCAGGCGATCGGCCTGGACCGGCGCGAACTGGCCACCCCCGAAGCGCAGCGCGGGCTGATGCTCTCGGTCATGCTGCCGATCCTGCTGATGATCTCCGCCTTCATCGGTGGCGCGCATCTGTCGATGGACACCACCGCCGGCGAGCGCGAACGGCAATCGCTGGAACCGCTGCTGGCCACGCCCAGCCCGCGCTCGGCGCTGGTCAGCGGCAAGATGGCGGCGGCGGCGCTGGTCGGTCTCGCGGCGCTGGTGATCATGCTGCTGGCGTTCAAGTTGAGCGCTTCGCTGGCCGGCAGCGGCATTGCCCGCATGCTCGATGTCAGCCTGCCGGCGATGGCCAAGCTGATGCTGATCCTGCTGCCGCTGGTGCTGCTCGGCACCGCCATGCTCACCCTGCTCGCCGCCGGCGCCAAGAGCATGAAGGAAGCACAGGCCAACCTGACCTGGCTGATGTTCCTGCCGATGTTCCCGGCCTATGCGTTGATGGCCTACCCGATCCGCGACACGGCGCTGTGGCAGTACGCGGTGCCCTTCCTTTCGCAGAACCAGATGATCATCAAGATCAGCCGCGGCGAGATGCCGGCGCCCGAACAATGGGGCGTGTACCTGGCCTGCTCGATCGGCATCGCGGCCATCCTCTGGGCAGCGGCGGTCTGGCGCTACGGACAGGAAAAGCTGGCGATCTCCGCCTGATGCGGCGCCATCGGCGCAAACGAAAAGCCCCGGCAATGCCGGGGCTCTCTTTTCCCGCGCCCGGCTTATTGCTCGGGGTTGAAGGTGAAGGTGCGACGCGTGGTGATCGGTGCCGCGACCGGCTGGAAACGCCAGCGCCGCACCGTCGAGGTGACTTCGTTGTTGAACACGCGCGGCGGGTTGGCATTCACCACGCGCACGGCGGTGACGCTGCCATTGGTGCCGACGGTGAACTCGACCATCACCGTGCCGGACTGGCCGCTGCGCAGGGCTTCCGCGGGATAGCGCGGCTGCGGCGTGCTGATCGCGCGGAGCTCGGTGCTGGCCGCGGCGGGGGCCGGAGCCGGTGCGGGGGCAGGCGCCGGTGCCGGGGTGGCGGCAGGCTGCTGGGCCGCGCGCTGGGCGGCGGCACGTTGCTCGGCCTGACGACGTTCCTCGGCCTCGCGGTTGGCCTGCGCCTGGCGCTGTTCCTCGGCGGCGCGCAAATCGGCCAGGCGGCGGTCCTCCGCCTGGCGCGCGGCGAGCTGTTGCGCGGCCTGCTGCTGCATGCGCTGCTGCTCTTCCTGACGCTGCTTCTCCAACTCCGCGCGGCGGGTCTGGTCGGCTTCGGCGCTCTGCTGGCGCTGTGCCAGGCTGGCTTCGGCATCGGCGATGCCGGTCTTCAGGCGCGGCAGCGCCGGCGCGTTGGCGTCGGTCTTCTCGAGCAGGGCATAGAGGCGCTTGGCTTCGGCGAAGTCGTCGCGGGTGATCGCCTGCTCGGTGGCGATCAGGGTATAGGGCTGCAGGTCGATCAACGCGCTGGAAACCGCCGGATCGTTCGGCGCCTTGTCGCGCAGGGCCAGGTAGTACTCCATCGCGTTGTTGCCGGCCGGCGCGTACAGGCGCTGCTCGGCCAATGCCTTGCCGGCGGCTTCGCGCAACTGTTCCGGGCTCATCGCCGAAACTTCGGAGGAGATCGCCTGCGCCGGTGCGGTGCTGGCGGTGGCGGCGGGGCCCTCGGCGGCCGCCTCCTCCTTGTTGCCGCCACAGGCGACCAGCGCGCATGCGAGTGCGACGCCCAGCGTGCCGCGGATCAGGAGCGTGGATGGTGTGTTGACCGACATCGTTGTTTCCCCAGATGAGTGCCCGAGTCCCCCTCGGGAAGAGTATGAATCACCTTGTTGGCGCCCTTTGTCAACCTTCCCGGGCATGCGTCACGTTTCAGCCTGCCTTGCGGCGCCGCGCGGGTTCTTCGCCCAGCCCGTGCGCAATGCGCGCGAGTGTGCCGGGTTCGAGGATCTCGACGTGGCGGCCGTGGACGCTGATCAGGCCGTCTTCTTCCAGCCGGCTGAAGCCGCGGCTGACGGTTTCCAGCGCCAGGCCCAGGTAATTGGCGATGTCAATGCGGCTCATCGGCAGGCGCAGGCGCAGGTGTTCGCGGCCGATGCCGCGCAGGCGCTCCGAAAGCCCGTGCAGGAACAGCGCGATGCGCTCGTTGGCCTGCCGCCTGACCAGGATTTCCTTGTGGCTCTGGTCGCGGTTGAAGCTCATACCGATGACCCGCATCAGCTGCGATTGCAGGCCGGGGATCTGCGCGGCGATGTCGCCGAGCTGGTCGAAGGGGATTTCGCAGACGCTGGTGGCGGTCAACGCGATCGCCTCGCAACGATGCTGGCCGTCGGCCAATGCATCGAGGCCGATCAGCTCGCCCGGCAAATGGAAGCCGACCACCTGCTCGTCGCCGCTTTCACTGTAGGTCACGGTCTTGACGGCGCCATCGCGGGTGATGAACACCGAGCCCATCGCATCGCCCATGCGGAACAGATGCGCACCCGAGGCCAGCGGGCGGCGATTGCGGATGATCTCGTCCAGCCGCTGCATGTCGCCATCGCCCATCCCGCCGCCGGCAAGGCAGAGCTGCTGCAGCGAACACTGCGCGCAACTGCGGCGCAGGCCCGGAAGGTCGACGACGGCAGGGCTTTCCATACGCCCCATTATGCCAGTTGAATCCGGCGGACCGGGCAATCAGGCCATGCTCCGGCAACCGAGCGCCGACAGGAAGCCATGCAGGCCCGGCACCTGCATCAGCCACGGTGCCGCCAAGGTCAGCAGGCCGGCCGCCAGCACCACGAAACCGAGTGTCAGGCGCAGGCCGCGGCGGTTCATCCAGCCGGCCATGCGCGCACCCGACCAGGTCAGCGGGATCATCAAGGGGAGAGTGCCGATGCCGAAGGCCAGCATGGTCAGGCCGCCATGCAAGGCCGAGGCCTGAAGCCAGGCAGCGGCGAGCATCGTGGTACTGAGCCCGCAGGGCAGCCAGCCCCAGAGCATCCCGAGCGCGAAACGCTTGGGCGAAGTGTCCGCCGGCAACAGGTGCCGCTGCAGCGGGCGCAGGCGCTGCCAGAGCCCCTGCCCGGAACGGGCCAGGAAGCCGATGCGCGCCGAGGGGAACAGCAGGCGCAAGGCCGCCAGCACCAGCACCGCGCCCACCAGCATGCGCGAGCCGGTGGCCAGCCAGTCGAGCCGCGCCATCGCGAGGATGCCGCCCCCGATGCCGCCGGCGATCACGCCGGCCAGCGTGTAGCCGGAAACGCGTCCGGCATTGGCGAGGAATGCATCGAACCAGCCATTGCGGCGCGCACCGACCCCGAATCCGGTGGCGATCCCGCCGCACATCGCCGCGCAGTGGACGCCGCCGAGCAGCCCGGTCAGCCAGGCCGAACCCAGCACCAGCCAGTCAATCGGCATCGCGGCCTTCGTGGTGTCCGGCCTGGCGCGCTTCTTCGCGCTCGCGGGCGATGCGTTCGTTCGGGTCCTCGCGCAGGATGTCCAGCGCCGGCGTGTCGAGATCGTCGTACTGGCCGCGCTTGACCGCCCAGACGAACGCGGCGACGCCAATGGCCACCAGGATCATGCTGATCGGGATCAGGGCGAGCAGGATGTTCATGCGGCGGTCGTCCTCGTCAATCGCAGGGCATTGAGCGTCACCAGGAGCGACGAGCCCGCCATGCCCAGCGCCGCCATCCACGGCGTGACGTGGCCGGTCGCCGCCAGCGGCAGCGCCACCACATTGTAGAGGGCGGCCCAGGCCAGGTTCTGGCGGATGATCCGCTGCGTGCGGCGGGCGATGCCGATCGCCTGCGGCACCCGCGACAGGCTGTCGGCGGTGACCACGAAATCCGCGGCGCGCTGCGCCAGCGCGGCACCCTCGCCCATCGCCAGCGAGACATCGGCACCGGCCAGCACCGGGGCGTCGTTGATGCCATCGCCGACCATCGCCACGTGGCGGCCGGCCGCCTGCAGCGCACGCACACGCGCCAGCTTGTCCTCCGGCAACTGGCGCGCGGCGTGGCGCTCGATCCCGAGTTCCGCGGCAAGCCCGGCCACCGCGGCCTCGCCGTCGCCGCTGGCCAGTTCCACCTCGATGCCCTCGCGGCGCAGGGCGGTGATCGCGGCGGCGGCATCGCGGCGCGCGGTTTCCGCCAGCGCGAAGCGGGCATACGGCTGTTCGCCATCGCCCAGCCACACCGCGTGGCCTTCGTCGGCGACGCTGGCCGCGGCGAAATCCCCGCGACCGAGTTTCCACGGGCATTCGTCCACCACGCCGGCGATGCCGCGACCGGCGATCTGCTGCACTTCGCCGGCCTCCGGCAGCGGGCCTTCGGCAAGCGCCGCGAACGCACGCGCCAGCGGATGGCGGCTGTCGCGCTCGAGCGCGGCGGCGATCGCGATGGCCTCCTCGCGCGGCAGGCCATTGAAGGTTTCGATGGCGGCGATCCGCGGCTGGCCATCGGTCAGGGTGCCGGTCTTGTCGAACACCAGCGCATCGACTTCGGCCAGCCGGTCCAGCGCATCGCCGCGCACGCCGAGCACGCCGATCTTCGACAAGGCCCCATGCGCCGCCGCCAGCGCCGAAGGAATCGCCAGCGAAAGCGCGCAGGGGCAGCTCACCACCAGCACCGCCAGGGTGACTTCGAAGGCGTTGGCCGGGTCATGCCAGCGCCAGAACAGATAGACGAAAACCGCCGAAACCAGCAGCACGGAAACGAAGCGATGGGCGATGCCGTCGGCCACGTGCGCCAGGCGCGGCCGTGCCGCCTGCGCATCCTCGACCAGCCGCGCCAGCTCCGAGAGCCGGGTATCGGCACCGATGCGGGTCACTTCGACCCGCGCCGGCTGCTCCACGCACAGGCTGCCGGCGTACACGGCCGCACCCGGCGATTTGCGCACCGGCGTGGATTCGCCCGAGAGCAAGGACTCGTCGAACGCCGCCGGCTCGTCCAGCAGCCGACCATCCGCCGGCACCGGCTCGCCCGGCGCGATGCGCACGATGTCGCCGGCCTCGATCCGCGCCAGCGGCACCTGCTCGCGGCCGTTTTCGGCAGCGGGATCCTCGCGCACCGCCAGCACCGGCCGCGCCCGCGCCAGGGCATCCACCTGCGCACTGGCCGCCTTGCGCGCGCCCTGCTCGATCATCCGCGCGGCCAGCAGCAGGAAGACGAACATCACCGCGGCGTCGAACCACACGTGCACGCCCTGCACCAAGGTCTGGTACACGCTGGCGAACCACGCCAGCAAGGTGGACGTGGCGATCAGCGTGTCCATGCCGAGATGGCGTGCGCGGATCTCCCGCCACATGCCGGCGATGAACGGCCAGCCCGAGTAGAACACCACCGGGGCGGAAACCAGGGTGGTGATCCAACGGAAGAAGTCGCGCGTCGAAGGCGGCATCTCGCCGGCGGTATCGAGGTACAGGGCCTCGGCGAACATCATCGCCTGCATCGCGCCCAGCCCGGCGATGCCGATGCGCAGGATCCAGCGGTTGCGATCGCGACGGCGCGCTTCCTCGCGTTCCAGCCCGGTGGCCAGATAGGGCTTGTAGCCGAGCAGCGCCATGCGCTCCAGCAGGCCGGACAGCAGCGCCTTTTCCGGCCGCCAGCGGATGCGGATGCGGCCGGTGACCGCGTTGGCGGTGACTTCCTCCACGCCGTCCTCGCGGCGCAGCGCCTTGTCGATCAGCCAGGCGCAGGCGGCGCAGCGCATGCCATCGGTGAGCACCGTGATCTCGCGGGCGCCGTCGTCGAGCCCGCGCGCGTGACCGGCCACGATGTCCTCGCGGTCCCAGATCGCGTAATCGGGCCGTTCGTCGCCCACGCGTTCGGCAGCCTCGCTGCGCAGGCGGTAGTAATCATCGAGGTGGGCGGCACGGATCCACTCGGCGGCGGAAAGGCAGCCATCGCAGCAGAACCCGCGGCGCGTGCCCTCGATCTCGCCCCAGGCCGCATCGCGCGGCAGGGGTTCGCTGCAATGGAAGCAGCGCCCGGGATCGTGCGCCGTGACCGACATCGCCGCGGCTACTCGGCGCCGACCGCCGGGGTCAGCACCGCGGAAAGCTGGTCCTTCGGCATGCGCGCGCGCAGGCGCCAGGTATCGCCGGTGTCGCTGAGCACGAACTTCCAGTCATGCTGGCGCTCGTCCTCGAAGGGCGCGCTGGAAAGCCAGGTCCCGCCGGGTTGCGGCGTCAGCTCCAGGGTGCGGTCCAGTGCGCTGTCGGTGGGGTGCTCGGCCAGCAGGCGCAGCGGATTCTGGCGCTGCCAGGTGCCGGCCATCGGCACGATCTCCACCCGGCCGTCGCGCTCGCGCAGGAGCGCGGTCAGGCGCAGGCGCGCGGCCTGCTCGTCCGGCCCCAGGTCGGCTTCCTGCAGCACCCGGCCCATGCGCGAGACCTCGTCGCGCACCTCGCCGCCATCGCGATGCTGGATCGCGATGCCCAGCGTCACCAGCCCCGCCACCACCACCGCCGCCGGCAGGGCCACGATCAACCACACCATCGGCTCGCGATGGGCCTTCTTCTGCTTTTCCGTCATCACATCGGCCCGAAGAAATTGCTCTCGACCGTCTGGCTCACCTCGCCATCGACGGACTTCACCTCGAATACCACGGGCTTCTGGCCGCGCACCGCATCCGGCGCACGCAGCGCCACCGGCAGCGTCAGCACTTCCTCGGGATCGGCGCTCACGGTCAGCGGGCCCTGCGGCAGGCGGATGCCATCGCCGGCCTTCACGTCGATCACCAGCTCGCGCGACACCGCGGCCTTGTTCACCACGCGCAGCGTGTAGCCGTTTTCGGTCTCGCCACCCTCGACCACGCGATAAAGCGCATTGCGGTCGCGGATCGCCTCGACGATCAGCGGGGTGCGATGGGTCACGCCCCACAGCCAGGCCGCGAAGATGCCGGCCAGCAGCAGGCCGTAGACGATCACGCGCGGGCGCAACACGTGAGTGGCCTTGGTGTCGATCGCGTTCTGGGTCGAGTAGCGGATCAGGCCGCGCGGGTAGCCCATCTTGTCCATGACTTCGTCGCAGGCGTCGATGCAGGCGCCGCAGGCGATGCACTCGTACTGCAGGCCGTCGCGGATGTCGATGCCGGTCGGGCAGACCTGCACGCAGATGGTGCAGTCGATGCAGTCACCCAGCTCCTCGGGCGGGAACTTCGGCAGCGGCTCGGGAATCGGCGCGACGTCCGCCATCCCGGTATGCCCGCGCGCCGCGGCGGCGGCGTCCGCGGCCACCGCATGGCCGGATGCGCGGAACACGAAATCGTAGGCGGAAACCTTGTCGATCAGGCCGCGACCGCGTTCCAGCACGCTGCCCAGACCGCGCCCGCGCGGGCCGCGCGGCTCGCCGCGCATCGGGTCGTAAGCGATGATCAGTGTGTTGCGGTCGAACATCGCGCTCTGGAAGCGCGCGTACGGACACATGTACTTGCACACCTGCTCGCGCATGAAGCCGGCGAAACCCCAGGTGGCCAACGCATAGAAGAACACCCAGAAGGTTTCCCAGCCGCCCCATTGCCAGCCGGGCGCGATCAGGGGGGCGCGCGCGAACAGCTCGCGCACCGGGGTGAAGAATCCGACGAAGGTGAAGCCCGTCCACAGCGCGAACAATATCCACGCCGTGTGCTTGGCACCCTTCTTGGTGATCTTCTCGCGGTTCCACGGCATCCGATCGAGCTTCATGCGGCGGCCGCGATCGCCTTCGATCGCGTTCTCGATCCACATGAAGATTTCGGTCCACACCGTCTGCGGGCAGGCGTAGCCGCACCACAGGCGCCCGGCCAGCGCGGTGAAGAAGAACAGCGCCAGGCCGGCCATCACCAGCAGCAGCGCGAGGAAGATGAAGTCCTGCGGCCAGAAGGTCAGGCCGAAGACGTAGAACTTGCGCGCCGGCAGGTCGAACAGGACCGACTGGCGGCCATCCCAGTTGATCCACGGAAAGACGTAGAACATCCCCAGCAGCACCCAGACCGCGATCTTGCGCAAGGTCTGGAAGCGGCCGGCGATCTCGCGCGCGTAGATCTTGCGCTCGCTGACGTAATACGAATTGCCGGCGTCGTCGACGACATCCAGCGGAATCTTCTTGCTCATTGCAGCGGCCTCACTCCGGCGGGAGCGCGCGATTGAAGCGGCTGGCCGGTCTCAGCAGGATCCAGGTGAACAGGCTGGACGATGCGGTGGCCAGCCAGAACATGAAAAAGCCGATGCTGTAGCCGGTCATCCGGCTCATCGGCAGATCGGGAAAGGTCATGTCGCGCAGGGCCATCGGGTCGACGAAGGCGAAGAACACCATCGTCGCCACGCAGGCCGCGAAGAAACTCGGCCAGAGGATGGCCCCGATCCGCTGCGCGAGCGGACGGGGCGGATGATCGAACTTCTTTTCGGTGAAATCGGTCATTGATTCGCGGCAGCCGGGGCGGAGGTCGCCGCCATGTTGCCAGCCTGCTTCGACAATGACCACACGTAGGCACCGACCAGACGGGTGCGGGTATCCCCCAGCAGCTCCAGGTGCGCCGGCATCACGCCATGGCGACCGTTGGTGATGGTCTCGCGCAGGGAATCGGTGCTGCTGCCGTACAGCCAGACGTTGTCGGTCAGGTCGGGCGCGCCCAACTGCTGGTTGCCCTTGCCGTCGACGCCGTGGCAGGCCACGCAGACGCCGTCGTACAGCTTCTTGCCCTGGCTGGCCATGAAGTCGGCCTGCAGGTTGGCATTCGGCTGCGCGAGGTGGCGCACGTAGGCGATGACGTATTCCACCGCCTGGTCGCCGCCGGTGCCCTTGAGCACGTCGCCCCACGGAGCCATCACGCCCTGGCGGCCGTGCTGGATGGAGGTCAGCACGTCATCCGGGGTGCCGCCCCAGTTCCACACCGCATCGGTGAGGTTCGGGTAGCCGATCGCGCCCTGGCCGGTGGAGCCGTGGCAGACCGCGCAGGTGTTGTTGAAGATGCCGCGGCCGATCTTCAACGCGTCGGCATCGGCGGCCAGCACGTCCACCGGCTTGCCGGCGAACGGGGCGAAGGCCGCTTCCAGCTTGGCGTTCTCGACCGCCTGCTCCTTCTTGAGCTCGCCGGCCGAAGTCCACTTCGAGGTCCCGGCGAACGCGCCGAAGCCCGGGTAGTAGACCAGGTAGCCGATGGTGAACACGATGGTCAGCCAGAACAGGTTGATCCACCACTTCGGCATCGGCTTGTTGTATTCGGTGACGTCGCCGTCCCAGACATGGCTGGTTTCTTCGGGTGCCGGATCGCCCGGGCGGCGCTTGGCGTTCGACCACAGCAGCCACACGCAACCGACGACGTTGATGAGGACCAGCGCGATGATCCAGATCGACCAGCCGCTGGTGATGGAAGAGGTCCAGTCGCTCACGGCGATTGCTCCTTGTTGCGGTCGCCGGTGTTTCCGGCGACGGGTTCTTGGTCATCCAGCGGAAGGCGGGCCGCGTCATCGAAGCTCTTCTTGCGCTTCGGGTTCCAGGCCCAGATCCAACCGATCACGAACAGCACCAGCAGGACGGCAGTGACGATGCCGGAGAGCATGGCTCAGCTCCCCTTGGGTGCGGCGCGGCCGAGTCCCTGCAGGTAGGCCACCACCGCGTCCATCTCGGTCTTGCCGTTGACCGCGGCCGGGGCGGCATCGATCTCTTCCTGCGAGTACGGTGCACCCAGCCGCTTCAAGGCACGCATGTTCGCCTGCAGCTGGGTCGGATTGATGGTGCCGGTATTGAGCCAGGGGAACGACGGCATGTTCGATTCCGGCACCACGTCACGCGGGTTGTTCAGGTGCACGCGGTGCCAGTCATCCGAATAGCGGCCACCCACGCGGGCCAGGTCCGGACCCGTGCGCTTCGAACCCCACTGGAACGGGCGGTCGTACACCGATTCGCCGGCCAGCGAATAGTGACCGTAGCGTTCGGTTTCGAAGCGCAGCGTGCGGACCATCTGCGAATGGCAGTTGTAGCAGCCTTCGCGGACGTATACGTCACGGCCGGCCAGCTCCAGCGCCGGGTAGGGCTTGACGCCCGGCAGCGGCTGCACGGCTTCGGCCTGGAACATCAGCGGGACGATCTGGGCCAGGCCGCCGAAGGACACCGCCACGGTGATCAGGATCGCCATCAGCGCGACGTTCTTCTCGATGGTCTCGTGGGTGAAGCCCTGGTCTTTCTTGTCATTGCTCATGATGGGTTCCTCAGGCACGGGCTTCGGAAACGTCCGGCTTCAGCACCGGGACCGGCCCGGTCGCCTTGGACGTCTGCAGGGTCTTGACCGTGTTCCACACCATCACGCCCATGCCGGTCAGGACCAGCAAGCCGCCGAGCAGGCGCACCAGGAAGTACGGATAGGTCGCGTTGAGGGCTTCGACGAAGCTGTAGGTCAGCGTACCGTCGGCGTTGGTGGCGCGCCACATCAGGCCCTGCATCACGCCGGCGATCCACATCGAGGCGATGTAGAACACCACGCCGATGGTGTGCAGCCAGAAGTGCAGGTCCACCGCCTTCACCGAGAACATCTGCTTCTGCTGGGTCAGCCACGGCAGCATCGCGTAGACCGAGCCGATCGAGATCATCGCCACCCAGCCCAGCGCGCCGGCATGGACGTGGCCCACGGTCCAGTCGGTGTAGTGGGAAAGCGAATTGACCGTCTTGATCGACATCATCGGGCCTTCGAACGTGGCGATCATGTAGAACGACACGGCCACGATCAGGAACTTCAGGATCGGATCGGTGCGCAGCTTGTGCCAGACGCCGGACAGGGTCAGCACGCCGTTGATCGCGCCGCCCCACGACGGGGCCAGCAGGATCAGCGAGAACACCATGCCCAGCGACTGCGCCCAGTCGGGCAGGGCGGTGTACTGCAGGTGGTGCGGGCCGGCCCACATGTAGATCGCGATCAGCGCCCAGAAGTGCACGATCGACAGGCGGTAGGAGTAGATCGGGCGACCGGCCTGCTTGGGCACGAAGTAGTACATCATGCCGAGGAAGCCGGCGGTCAGGAAGAAGCCCACCGCGTTGTGGCCGTACCACCACTGCAC
>JAEXAG010000154.1 GCA_023394655.1 Pseudomonadota bacterium | reverse complement strand
TTCCGCTCCATCCAGGGCAACGGCTTCAAGTCGCTGCAGGAAGGCCAGCAGGTGACGTTCAAGGTCGTGCAGGGCCAGAAGGGCCTGCAGGCCGACGAGGTGCAGGCGCTGTAAGCGTCCGCCTTCGCGCAAACCCGAAACCCGGCTCCGGCCGGGTTTCTTTTTTCCGGAGCGGCGTGCTCGCAGGTCATCCGGCCGTGACCCGCGCCTCACGGCGATGCCCTTAGAGTGTCGTCATGTTTCTTTCCCTCGGCAGGGACCAGGCAGTGCTATGCGTCGGATCGTGATCGTTTCCCTTGGTTTGGCCCTCGTGGCCTGTGGACAGAATCCGGAGCCCGCGGTGCCCGCCGTCGATGCCCCGGTGGCAACGGATGCCGGCCCGGCCAGTTCGCGCGAGCCGCTCAAGGACGTCATCGAGCGCACCCCGCAATATCTCGTCGGCATTGCCTACCCGGAAGTGGCCAACGCACACCCGCGGCTTGCTGATGCGCTGCGCGGCTACGCCGCCAAGGCACGCGCGGATCTGGACGAGGCGGTGAAGCTGGCGGGCGAGGGTGGCCACCTGCACGGCCCCTATGATCTCAGCCTCAACTTCACGGAACTGCTGAACCGTCCGGAAGTGGTGGCGATTGCCGCCGAAGGCAGCCTCTACACCGGTGGCGCGCACGGCATCCCGCTGATCGCGCGGTTCAACTACCTGCCGCAGGAAGACAGGCTGCTGGCGCCGCAGGATCTGATCCCCGACCGCGAGGGCTGGGAAGCGATATCCGCCCATGTCCGCAGCCAGTTGCGCGAGCAGGTGCTGGCGCGGCTTGCCGAAGACCAGCTTTCCGATGCCGAGCGCGCCGAGGTCATCCGCACCACCGGCGGGATGATCGACGAGGGCACAGGCCCGGACGCCGGTAATTTCGCCCAGTTCGAGCCGATCCCGGCGGCGGACGGGCGCTGGTTCGGCCTGCGCTTCGTGTTCCCGCCCTACCAGGTCGGGCCGTATTCGGATGGCACCCAGGCGGTGGACGTGCCGGTCGGCGTGTTCCGCGCGCATCTGGCGCCGAAATACCGGGCGATGTTCACCGGCGGCTGATCGACGTTCGCGCCATCCGCGTGGCGGAGCGTCCGGCTGGAGGATAATGGCCAGATGTCACGCATGTCCTTCCAACTGCTCGCCCGCGACGGCGCGGCCCGACGCGGTCGCATCACGTTCCCGCGCGGCACCATCGAAACCCCGGCGTTCATGCCGGTCGGCACCTACGGCTCGGTCAAGGGCATGCTGCCGCAGCAGATCCGGGATCTCGGTGCCGAAATCATCCTCGGCAACACCTTCCACTTGTTCCTGAGGCCCGGCCTGGAGGTGATCGAGGCGCACGGCGGCCTGCACGGTTTCGCGCGCTGGGACGGCCCGATCCTCACCGATTCGGGCGGTTTCCAGGTGTTCTCGCTGGCGCATCGGCGAAAGATCACCGAAGCCGGCGTCACCTTCGCCGCGCCCACCGATGGCAGCAAGGTGTTCCTCGGCCCCGAGGAATCCATGCATATCCAGAAGGTGCTGGGCAGCGACATCGTGATGATTTTCGACGAATGCCCGCCGGTGACCGTGGAGGGCCGGCCGGTGGACAAGTCCATCATCGAGCGTTCGATGGCGCTCAGCCTGCGCTGGGCGGAACGCAGCAAGCGCGCCCACGAGGGTAACGACGCGGCGCTGTTCGGCATCGTGCAGGGCGGGGTGCATCACGATCTGCGCAGTGCTTCGGCCGAGGGGCTGAAGGCGATCGGTTTCGACGGCTACGCGATCGGCGGGCTTGCGGTCGGCGAAACCGAGGACGAGCGCAATGCGATGCTCGAGCACACCGCGCCGCAGCTGCCGGAGGACCGGCCGCGCTACCTGATGGGCGTGGGCCGGCCGGAGGATCTGGTCGAAGCGGTCGCCCGCGGCATCGACATGTTCGATTGCGTGATGCCCACCCGCAACGCACGCAACGGCCACTTCTTCACCGCCGACGGCGTGGTCCGCATCCGCAATTCGAAGTACGAACACGACCTCGGCCCGATCGAGGAAGGCTGCGATTGCCACGCCTGCGCCAACGGCTTCACCCGCAGCTACCTGCGGCACCTCGACCGCTGCAACGAGATGGTCGGGCCGATCCTCGGCACCCTGCACAACCTGCGCCACTACCAGCGGCTGATGGCGGACATGCGCCGGGCGATCGCCGAGGGACGCTTCGAGGCCTTCCGGGCGGAATTCCATGCGCGCCGGGCCCGGGCGGCGGACCGGAAGGCTTGAATCCGGGGGCCTCCGCCCGCATGGCATAATCCACCGTTCGCCTTTCGCCCGGAATCCCCGATGAACCTGCTCGATTTCCTGATCCCCGCCGCCTACGCACAGGCCGCCGGCGCCCCTGCCGCGGCTCCCAACCCGATGTTCGGGCTGATGATGCCGCTGGCGCTGGTCGCCATCATGTACTTCCTGATGATCCGCCCGCAGATGAAGCGCGCCAAGGAACACCGCGCCATGCTCGGCGCGCTCAACCGCGGCGACGAGGTGATCACCAACGGCGGCATCGCCGGCACCGTCACCGACATCGGCGACAACTTCGTCACCATCGAGATCGCCGACAACGTGCGCGTGCGCGTGCAGAAATCCGCTGTCACCAACGTGCTGCCCAAGGGCTCGCTGAAGGCCGCCTGATTCCCGTCCACCCTGGCGCGCCGCTCTCGGGTGGCGCGGGTAAACGCCATGCTTGAGTTTCCGCGCTGGAAATATTTCCTGATCCTGGCCGTGCTGGTCATCAGCACGATCTACGCCCTTCCCAACCTGTACCCGAAGGATCCTTCGGTGCAGGTGACCGCCGCGCGCGGCACCCTCACAGACCTGGCCGCCGTGCGCCAGCAGGTGAACGGTGCGCTGCTGTCGGCCGGCATCCAGCCCAAGGCCGTCGAGGAGCCGCGCGAAGGCACGCTCGCCGTGCGCCTGGCCTCCAACGAGGAGCAGGCCGAGGCGCAGGCCGCCATCCGCCAGGCGCTGGGTCAGGAATACGCGGTCGCGCTCAACCTGCTGTCCTCGGTGCCGGGCTGGCTCGAAGCCTTGGCTGCCAAGCCGATGTCGCTGGGCCTCGACCTGCAGGGTGGCGTCCACTTCCTGATGCAGGTCGACCAGAAAGCCGCGCTGGACAAGCGTCTGGAGGCCTACGCCGACAACATGCGCGTGGCGATGCGTGATGCCCGCATCCGCTATCGTTCCGTGGATCATCGCCCGGACAACAGCATCGTGGTCAACCTGGAGCCGGGCGTTGCCACCGCCGATGCCCAGAAAGCGCTCGATGATGCGCTGGGCAACCCGGTGACCGGTGGCCCGGCCATCGGCTGGTCCACCCAGGGTGCCTCCACGCTGGTCGCGCGACTGGCCGATAGCGAGATCAACAAGATCGCGCTGGAAGCGGTCGACCAGAACCGCACCGTGATCGCGGACCGCATCAACGCGCTCGGCGTGTCCGAGCCGGTGCTGCAACGCCAGGGCGCAGACCGCCTGGTGATCCAGCTGCCCGGCCTGCAGGACACCGCCGAGGCCAAGCGCCAGATCGGCGCCACCGCGACCCTCGAGTTCCGTGCCGTGACCGGCGACGAGCAGACCGCGGCCGCGGCCGAAGCGAGTGGCCAGGTGCCGCCGGATTCCAAGCTGTACCGCCAGCAGAGCGGGGCGCCGATCCTGCTTTCCAAGCGCGTGCTGGTTTCCGGCGACGAGCTGATCTCGGCGGTGCCCACCACCGACCAGCGCACCGGCTCGCCCTCGGTTTCGATCACGCTCAACGCCGCCGGCGGCAAGCGCATGCTCGACCACACCATCGACCACGTCGGCCAGCGCCTGGGCGTCGTCTACATCGAGCGCGTCCCGACCGTGACCATGGTCAACGGCGAGGAAGTCCAGACCTCCCGCGTCGAGGAGCGGGTGATCAGTGCCTCCACCATCCAGGGCGTGTTCGGCAAGGATTTCCAGACCACCGGCCTGTCGCAGCAGGAAGCCCAGGACCTGGCCAAGCAGCTGAAGTCCGGTGCGCTCGCGGCACCGATGGATTTCGTGGCCGAAAGCGTCGTCGGCCCGAGTCTCGGCAAGGAGAACGTGGAGCGTGGCGTGACTGCCGTGGGCTACGCCTTCCTGTTCACCCTGCTGTTCTTCATGATCTATTACCGCATGTTCGGGCTGATGACCTGCGTGGCGCTGCTGTTCAACCTGATCATCGTGGCCGCCGTGCTTTCGATCTTCGGCGCCACCATGACCCTGCCGGGCTTCGCCGGCCTGGCGCTTTCGATCGGCCTTTCGGTGGACGCCAACGTGCTCATCAACGAGCGCATCCGCGAGGAGCTGCGTGCCGGCATGCCGCCCAAGGCGGCGATCGCGATGGGCTACGACAAGGCCTCCAGCTCGATCTTCGACGCCAACGTGACCGGCATCCTCGCCGGCGTGGCGCTGTACGCCTTCGGCAGCGGCCCGCTGAAGGGCTTCGCCGTCACCCTGGTCATCGGCATCATCGCCTCGATGTTCACCGCCCTCACCGTCACCCGCGCGCTGGCCACCTTGCTTTACGCCCGCCGCAAGAAGCTCAAGACCCTGGCGGTCTGAGGTAAACCGATGAAGATCTTTCCCCTGACCCTGATCCCCAGCGACACGCGCATCGATTTCATGCGCTGGCGCTGGTTCCACCTCGGCTTCGCCGTGCTGTGCTTCCTGGTCGCGCTTGCCGGCATCTTCGGCAAGGGCTTCAACTTCGGGCTCGACTTCACCGGTGGCACCGCGATCGAACTGCGTTTCGAGCAGCCGCCGAACGTCGAGGACGTGCGCGGGCGCCTGGCCGATGCCGGATTCGAACGTGCCCAGGTGCAGGCCTTCGGCAATGCCACCGACCTACTGGTCCGCCTGCGCGGCGAGGCCCGGGCCGACACCGGCCAAGCCGCCAGCGGGGCGCAGGTCGACGAGGGCGTCCGCCAGGCCGAGGCGGTGCGGACCGCGCTGAGCACGCCCGGCAACGAGGCCACGATCAAGAGCCGCGAATCGATCAGCGCGATGGTCAGCTCCGAATTGACCAGCAAGGCCATGCAGGCCGCGGCCTTCGTGCTGATCGGCTTCCTGATCTACATCAGCCTGCGCTTCGAATGGAAATTCGCGGTGGTGGCCAGCGTGACCACGCTGCTGGACGTGATGGTGGTGGCCGGGCTGTTCGCGCTCACCGGGCGCGAGTTCGACCTGACCGTGCTGGCCGGCCTGCTGTCGGTGATGGGTTTCTCGATCAACGACACCGTCGTGGTGTTCGACCGCGTGCGCGAGAACTTCCGCTCGATGCGCGGCACCCCGATGGAAATCTTCAACGCCTCGATCAACCAGACGCTCTCGCGCACGATCATCACCTCGGCCGTGTTCTTCCTGACCGTGCTGGCGCTCTACCTGTTCGGCGGCGAATCGCTGCAGGGGCTGGCGCTGACCCAGATGTTCGGCGCGGTGTTCGGGACGATCTCCTCGATCCTGATCGCCTGCCCGATGCTGACCGTCGGCTTCCTGAAGGTGACCAAGCAGGACCTGATGCCGCGCGCCAAGGACGATGCCGCGCTGGCCCGCCGGCCCTGAGGCGAAAAAGAAGATGCCGGGCTCGCGGGCCCGGCATCGGCAGCAGATCCGATCGGCGCCGGGATTTGCCCGGCGTCCGCTTTTGCGGGGTCAGAAAGTGGCGGCGTAGCCGCTGTCGACGATGGCCTTCTGCAGGGCTTCGGCGGTGCGGATGTTGCCGGCGAGGATGCCGCGGCTGTCCACGCCGCGCACGTCCACCGGCGCGGTCGGTGCGCCCTTGAAATCGCTGACCTTGCCGCCGGCCTCGCGCACCAGCAGGATGCCGGCGGCGATGTCCCAGGGCTTCACCCCGGCTTCGAAATAGGCATCCAGCCGCCCGCAGGCGACATAGGCCAGGTCCAGCGCGGCGGAGCCGGTACGGCGGATGTCCTCGACCTGCGCCTGCGAGAGCAACTGGCGGACGCATTCGAGCTGGGCGCCCGCGCGCGTGCGCTCGCGAGGGTGGAAGCCGGTGGCGATGAGCGCACCTTCCAGCGTGCGGCGCTCGGCGACGCGGATGCGGCGATCGTTGAGCACGGCGCCATTGCCCTTGCTGGCGGTGAACAGCTCGTTGCGCAGCGGGTCGAAGATGACCGCGTGTTGCGGCTCGCCGTTCTCCACCATGGCGATCGAGACGCAGTAGTGAGGCAGGCCGCGCAGGTAGTTGCTGGTGCCGTCGAGCGGGTCGATGACCCAGACGTTGCGGCCCTTGCCCATCTGCCCGCCTTCCTCGCCGAGGATGGCGTAATCGGGCGCGGCGCGACGAAGCTCGCGGATCGCGGCTTCCTCGGCCTGGCGGTCGACGTCGCTCGCGTAGTCGAGGCGATCCTTCTCGATCACGTTGATCGCATCGAGGCGACTGATGTGGCGCATCAGCACGTTGCCGGCGGCACGCGCCGCCTTGACCATGAGGGTGACTGCAGGTTTCTGCATGGGGATCGCCTGGTTGAACAAGAACGGACCCGGCCTCGATGCCGGATTGATCAGTTTAACATTGTGCGATGGACGACATCACAAACCCGAGCCACGCGGCGCTGGCCGCGCGCATCCGCATCGTCATGGTCGGGACCCAGCACCCCGGCAACCTCGGTTCCGCCGCGCGCGCCATGCGCACGATGGGCCTTTCGCGGATGGTGCTGGTGGCGCCGGAGAAGAAACCCGACCTGGCCACCGCTTCGATGGCCGCCGGCGCCGAGGCGCTGGTATTCGATGCGCCCGTGTTCGCGACGCTCGAGGAGGCCGTCGCCGATTGCCGGCTGGTGCTCGGCTGCACCGCGCGCAGCCGGCGCATCGCGCTGGAGGAACTGGCCCCGCGCGAGGCCGCTTCGCGCGCGCTGGATGCCGTGTTCCGCGGCGACGACATCGCGCTGGTGTTCGGACGCGAGCGGACGGGTCTGGACAACCACGAGCTGCAGCTCTGCCACGCCGCGGTGCACATTCCCGCCGATCCGGAATTCAGCTCCCTCAACCTGGCGGCGGCCGTGCAGGTGCTTGCCTACGAATTGCGGGTGGGCCTGCTGGCGGCGGCGTCCACTGCCGAAGCGGTGCCGGCCAGCGGGGACGGGGTCCCGGCCTCGCACGCCGAGCTGGAAGGCTTCTTCTCGCAGCTGGGCGAGACGTTGGACGCCATCGATTTCCACAAGGGCCGGACGCCGGAATCCGCGATGCGGAAGTTGCGGCGCATCTTCCTGCGCGCCGACATGAACGCGCGCGAGGTGCGACTGATGCGCGGCGTGCTGGCGGACGCCCAGCGAATGGCGCGGATCGCCACGGAAGGGCGTTGAAGACATTCTGCATGCGGCACCGTTGCGCTAGGCTGGACGGAGTTCTCCTGCTGAAGGAGTGCTCTCGCACGTCCCGACACTGGAAACGGCGCGATGGCCGCACCCATGCCGTGCTTGCACGGCTGCGCGACCAGGGCATCCGCCTGTGGCTGGACGATTTTGGCACCGGCTTCTCCGGATTGAGCCACCTGATGCGCCTGCCGGTGGACGGGGTCAAGATCGATCGCGCGTTCATCGCGGGAATGTTTTCCGAAAGCGAACATCGCGCGCTTACCCGCACCATCATCGGGATGGCGCAGTCGCTGGGCATCGTCACCGTGGCGGAAGGGATCGAGCAGCCGGAGCAGTACGATGCGCTTCGCGAGGCCGGCTGTGATTTCGGACAGGGCTTCTGGCTGGGCAAGCCGATGAGCCAGAGGGAGTTCCGGGAGTTCGCCGACGAACGGCGGCAGGCGGAGACCCGCGGGCTCTGACGGTCAGAACAGGTGGTCGATCGAGCGCGCGGCCCAGGTGGCGAGTTCACCCGAGGCGACGCCGAGCACGGCCACGGCCGCACTGCCGGCGAGCCAGCCGAAGAGCAGCAGGGCGCCGTCGCGCTCCAGCAGCGCCAGTGCGATCAGCAGCAGGAGCACCGCGAACGCCACGTTGGTGAAAGGGATCGGCAGCGCCAGCAGGATGCCGAGCAGGACCAACAGCAGGCCGGTGAACATGCTGGCCAGCGGGTGGTCGATCATGGCGGGCCAGCGTGGCTTCACCAAGCGTTCGAGCCGATGCAGCCAGCGCGAGAAACGCGCCTCGAAGCGCGCGAACAGCGAACGTTGCGGCCCGCGGCCGTCCAGGAATCGCGGCAGCCACGCATGCTGCCGGCGCAGAAGCAGCTGCATGCCGACCAGGATCACCACCGGCGCGCCGATCACCGCCGCGACCCCGGGGAAAAATGCCGGCGGGATGGCAAGGAACAGCAGCACGCCGAAAGCGCGCCGGCCCAGTCCGTCGAGCAGGGCGTCGAGTGCCAGCACCTCGTCGGGGTCGCCTTCGCTGAGCTGGTCGAGCAGGGCGCGGGTACCGATCCGCCGGAGTCCGGCCTCAGGCATCGCCGGCCCCGGCATCCAGCCGTTGCAGCAGGAGCTTGTCGATGCGGGGGCCGTCGAGGTCCACCACTTCGATGCGCCACCCGGCCCAGTCGAAATGCTCGCCGACATGCGGGATGCGTCCGAACTGGGCGATCAGCATGCCGGCCGCGGTGTGGTAATCGTGCTCGTCCTCCTCCGGCAGGCGTGCGCTGCCGAGCAGTTCGCGCAGGTCGTCCACCGGCAGGCGGCCATCGACCAGCAACGAACCGTCATCGCGCGCCGCGACCATCGGTTCCTTGTCGCCGCCTTCGGCCGACTGGATGCGGCCGATCACCGCGCCCATCACGTCGTTGACGGTGATGATGCCGGTGATCTCGCCGTACTCGTCCACCACCAGCGCCAGCGACTGCATTTCCTCGCGGAAGATTTCCAGCAGCTTCATCGCATGGGTGGATTCGGAAACGAAGACGGCCGGTCGCAGCTCCTTGAACAGCTCGAGCCGGTTGCGGTCGAGATCGCGCAGCAGGGATTTCACCTCGAACACGCCGAGCACATGGCGGTCGTCGCCCCGATAGACCGGGTAGCGGGAGAACGGCGTGGCCTGCATCGTGGACAGGTTCTCGATGAAATCGGCCTCGGCATCGAGCCAGGTGATGCGGGTGCGCGGCGTCATCAGGCTTTCCGCATCGCGATCGCCCAGGCGCATCACCCGGTTCATCATGTTGCGCTCGTCGTCGTCGATCACGCCCTGCTCGTGGCTTTCGCTCACCAGCAGCTGGATTTCCTCTTCGGTGATCGCGCCGCGCGCGTCATCGCGGATGCCGAGCAGGCGCAGCACGGCCCGATTGATCGCGCCCAGCGCCAGCACTACCGGCTTGGCGAGGGTGGCGAGCGCATCCAGCGGGATGGCGACGCCGGCCGCGATGCGCTCCGGGTTGGTCAGCGCGAGACGCTTGGGGATGAGTTCGCCGAAGATGACCGAGCCGGCGGTGATCAGGGTCATCGCGGTGCCGATGCCGATCGGACGAGCATAGGCGCTGATGCCGGGGAAGGTGCTTTCGAGCCCTCCGGCGATCAGGCCGCCGATGGCCTCGCCGCCGAACAGGCCGGCCAGGAGGCCGATCGCGGTGATGCAGATCTGCACCGTCGAGAGCAGGTTGTCCGGATGCTCGGCGAGCGCCAGTGCCTTGGCCGCGCCGCGCGAGGTCTCGGCCATCTGCTTCAGGCGCAGCTTGCGGGAAGTCACCAGCGCCATTTCGGACATCGCGAAAAAGCCGTTGAGGCCGATCAGTGCGATGACGATCAGGAGTTCAAGCACGGCCCGTCTCCTTCGATGCGTAGGCGGGCGGGCGAGACGGGGGTTTGGGGTCTGGGTCCATGGCGGTCGGGCGAAAATCGACCCGAATCATAGCAGCGCGCGGTGACGCGTCCTGAAAACGCGTTCACGCCGCCGTGGTTGACGCCGGGCGGCGTCCGCCGCAGGCTCCCGGCATGGAAGAGGACTGCCGCGAAGCGTGTCGGCGCAAGGTGCTGGAAGCGGTGCGTGCGCTGCCGGAAGGGCACGTGGCGAGCTATGGCGAGATTGCACGGCGCGCGGGACTGCCGGGCCGTGCGCGCTGGGTGGCGAGGGTGCTGGCCGAGGCGGGCGAGCCGGGGCTGCCCTGGCATCGGGTGGTGCGTGGTGATGGCCGGATCGCGTTCCCCGCCGGCAGCGCGGATGCCATCGAGCAGGTTGGGCGCCTGCTCGGCGAGGGCGTGGAGGTGCGTGAGGGCCGGGTGCGTGGCGCGATCGTGAAGGCGAGCCTCGACGAGCTCCTGTGGTCCGGCCCGGCGCCGGAGGATGCGTCCTCGCGCCGGCGACGCGGCCGACGCGACTGATCCGGCGAAGCCGGGCGGAACATCGGTTTCGATGGTCGAGCCTTGAGGTCCGGCCACGACATCCCGCCCGACCGCAAGCCTCAGAACGTGAAGCGTGCCGTCAGCATGCCGCCTCGCGGTGCGCCCGGCGCGATGTTGTGGTTGTTGTGCGCGGATGCGTGGTAGCGCGTATCCAGCAGGTTCTCGATGTTGAGCTGCAGGTGCAGTTGCGGCTTCACGTTCCAGTACAGGGCGCCATCCAGGCGGGTGAAACCGGGGACGGTGACGCTGTTGTCGGTGGAGGCGAAGAACGCGCCGCGGTGGATGGCGCCAAGCCCTAAGCCGAAGCGCGGCGTCAGGTCGAAGCGGTTCCAGAGCGAAGCGCTGTGGCGCGGCAGCTGGGCCAGACGATTGCCGGCCGGTGCGTTGGCCGACTGCGTGGCGAGGATCTCGCCATCCTGCCAGGCATAGCCGCCCATCACCTGCCAGCGGTCGGTGATGCGCCCGGCGATGCCGAGTTCCACGCCGCGCGCGCGCTGGCCATCGACCAGGATCATGCGGGTGGCGTCATCCGGGTCGGCCACCGCCACGTTCTCGCGATCCAGCTGGTAGCCCGCCAGCGATACCGAAAGCCGTTCGCCCGCTTCCCACTTCCAGCCGAGTTCCTTGTTGGTGAACTTCTCCGGCTCCAGCGTGCGGGTGCCTACGTTGAGCGAGGCCAGCTGCTCGCCGGCGCGCGGCTGGAAGCTCATGCTCCAGCTGGCGTAGATCGACATGTCCGGCCGCGGCTTGTGGATCAGGCCTGCACGAGGGGACCACTGGTTGTCGCGGCTGGAGATGCGCAGCGGGCCGCGCAGATCGTCCATGTCGATCTCGAAGCGGTCGTGGCGCAGTCCGATGATGGCCAGCCACTGCGGCGAGAACTCGATCTGGTCCTGCACGTACACGGCGGTGGTGCGGGCGGTGCCGTCGTTCCAGGCATCGGTGGCGCGGCGGGCGAAGGTGACCGTGCCGGGATAGCTCGGGTTGGCGAGCGGGACGATGTTGCCATCGGAAAAAGTGCCGCTCATGCGCAGGTTGTCGGTGCGCTGGTGGCCGAATTCGAAACCCGCGAGCAGGGTGTGGTGGAGGGCGCCGGTCTGCATTTCGTGGACCAGGTCGGTCTGGCTCAGCCAGCTGCGGCGATGGGTCAGGTTGTTGTAGGCGCCGAGGGTGACACCGAGGCTGCCATCGGCCAGCGTGGTGGTGCCGCTGGGGAAGACGTTCTGGTAGAACTTGTCGTAATCGCCGTGGCGCAGCCGGGTTCGCAGCTCGGTGGCGGGCGAGAAGGCGTGGACCAAGTTGGCATCGAACACGTTGGCGCGCGCCCGCACCGGGCTCAGCGCGGCGCTGCCGAAGAAGGTGGAGGGATCCACGTCCAGCGGGCGGCCATTGATGGACGGCACGCCGCGATCCGCGTTGCGTTCGTCGCGGAAGTGCTCGTAGGAGAGCCCGAGGCGGGTGGCTTCTCCCAGCTGGATGCCGAACACCGGGTTGATGCCGCGGCGCGAGATTTCCAGGCCGTCGCGATGGCTGCCGGATTCCTCGATCACGCCATTGAGGCGGAACGCGGCATCGCGACCCACGCGCATCTGCCAATCGAAGCTGCCGCGCTTGCGGTCCCAGCTGCCGTACTGCAGCGTGAGCGCGCCGCCTTCGCGGCCGTCGGCCTGCTTGGTGACGCGGTTGATCACACCGCCGGAGCCGCCGCGCCCGAAGATCAGTGCGTTCGGGCCCTTCAGCGCTTCCACGCGCTCGATGTTGTAGATGTCGCGGATGTACTGGACGTCGTCGCGCAGGCCGTCCACGAAGAAATCGGCGGTGCTGCTGTTGCCGCGCATCACCACGGTGTCGCGGTTGCCTTCGCCCTGCGCCACGCCGGCACCGGGGATGTAGCGCAGCACGTCCGGCAATCCGGTCATGGCCTGGTCGCGCATCAGTTCTTCGGTGATGACGGTGGCGGCCTGCGGCACGTCCACCAGCGGGGTATCGGTGCGGGTGGCACTGCGCGCTTCGCGGGCCTGGTAGGCCGGCAGGTAGCGGCTGCCGTTGACGATGACGCGATCGAGCTGACCGGCATCGGTCCCGGCTTCGGGGGTTTCGGCAGCGTGTGCGGAAATGGTGAGGGCGGACAGGACGGCGATCGCCAGCGGGCGGACCAGGGGGAGGGAGGAGGATTTCATGCGCTTGTCGTTTCGAAAAGGGCAGAATTGCGATGCCGTCGATAAGGATAATGAGAACGGTTCGCATCAGCAACAAGAATTTGGATCCATTCCGTTTTCCGATCCGGGCCTGTGGATTTGATTCGGCTCAGGTGAACGTCGCCGCAGTCGGCTAACTTAAGCAGCCTTCGAGGAGCAAACCATGGCAACAGTCCTGTACGAAACCGGCGAGCACCGCTGCATCGCCTTCAACGATCTGGTCCGCGGCGACGACGGCGTCCAGGCCAACCAGTTCCTGATCCAGCACGGCAAGCATTCGGCGCTGCTGGATCCGGGTGGCGCACTCATCTACAACCCGCTGATCCTGGCGATGGGCCAGTACGTCAAGCCGACCGAGGTGGACTGGATCCTCTGTTCGCACCAGGACCCGGACATCATCGGCTCGGTCGACAAGTGGCTGCTCTACACCGAGGCGACGATCGTCTGTTCCGAGTTGTGGGGACGTTTCGTGCCGCACGTGGTACCGGGTTACATGAAGAACGCCGGCCGCGACCGCTACCGCCTGATCCCCGATGGCGGCGGCGCCGTGGAGCTCGGTGATGCGCGAGTGCACCTGGTGCCGGAGCACTTCATGCACTCGGTGGGCAATTTCGGCGTGTACGACCCGACCAGCCGCATCCTGTTCTCGGGCGACATCGGCGCTTCGCTCATTCCGAGCGGCGAGGCCTACCGTTTCGTCGAAACCGGCTTCGCCGAGCATCGCCGGCGGATGGAAGGCTTCCATCGCCGCTACATGGCGTCCAACCGGGTGCTGCGCCTGTGGGTCAACATGGTGCGCGAGATCGACCCGGTGATGATCGTGCCGCAGCACGGCCTGCCGATGAAGGGCGAGGCGTTGGCGGATTTCCTCGTCTGGCTCGAAGGCCTGGAGTGCGGCGTCGATCTGATGACCCAGATGAACTATCGCGCGCCGGCGATTGCCTGAGCCGGCGGCGCGGCCCGGCGGCGGCCGCGCTCAGCGGTCGTCGCGGGTCCAGATGGCGCCATCCACCACCTTCACCGGGAACTTGGCGACCGGCTCGTAGGCCGGGGCACAGGTGGCATCGCCGTTGCGCAGGTCGAACTTGGCGCCGTGCAGGACGCATTCGATGGTGCCGGCCTCGGCATCGACTTCGCCCGGCGACAGCTCGAAATCCTCGTGCGTGCACTTGTCCTCGACCGCGTAGTAGGCACCGTCGAGGTTGACCACGAGGATCGGGGTATCACCGTGCCAGACGGTCCGTTTCTCGCCGGGCAGGAGTTCCGCCTCGGTGCAGACGAACTCCCAATCGCGCAGGTCATCGCTCACAGGTCTTTCTCCAGGATCTCGAACTTGAGGTCGTCGCGTCGCGGGATGCCGAAGCGCTCGTCGCCGTAAGGGAAGGGTTTGTGGATGCCGGTCCGCCGGTAGCCGCGGCGCTCGTACCAGGCGATGAGCTTCTCGCGCACGTCGATCACCGTCATGCGCATTCGCGATTGCCCCAGCACCTCACGCGCGATCCGCTCGGCCTCGGCGAGCATGGCCTTGCCCAGGCCGGTGCCCTGCATCTGCGGCCAGACCGAGAACATCCCGAAGTAGCCGGCGCCGTCTTCCACCGCCACGTGGGCACAAGCCAGCGTGCGGCCATCGCGCTCGCCCAGTAGCACCAGGCTCTCGGGCCGGCGCAGGTCGGCCTGCAGGCGTTCGGCATCGATGCGCGGCCCGTCGAGCAGGTCGGCTTCGGTGGTCCAGCCGGCGCGGCTGGCTTCGCCGCGATAGCTGGCGGTGACCAGTTCCACCAGCAGCGGAATGTCGGCTTCGGTGCCGTGGCGGAAGGCGAGGCTCATGGGGCGGGCAGCGACAAGGGCAGGTTGGAAGGTTGCGGGACGCAGTGTGTCACGCCACCAGCAGCTTGCGGACCTTGTGGATCGCCGCCACCAGCGCATCAACATCCTCGTGCGTGTTGTAGAAGGCCAGCGATGCGCGGCAGGTGGCGGTGACGCCGAAGAACTGCAGCAGCGGATGCGCGCAGTGCTGGCCGGAGCGCACGGCGACGCCTTCGAGATCGAGCAGGGTGGCAAGGTCGTGGGCGTGGGTGCCGTCGATCAGGAACGAGATGATCGCCGCCTTGCCCGGCGCGGTGCCGATCACCCGCAGCCCGTCGATGGCGGACATCGCCTCGGTGGCATGCGCCAGCAGATCCGCCTCGCGGGCCTGGATCGCCTCCATGCCGATGCCCGCCAGATAGTCCACCGCCGTGCCCAGCCCGACGTGGCCGGCGATGTTGGGCGTGCCGGCTTCGAACTTGTGCGGCGGATCGTTGAACACGGAGCCGTCGAAGCGGACTTCCTTGATCATTTCGCCACCGCCGATGAATGGCGGCATCTCGGCCAGCATGCCGCGGCGGGCCCAGAGGAAGCCGGTGCCGGTCGGGCCGCACAGCTTGTGGCCGGTGCCGACGTAGAAATCGCAGTCGATGGCCGGCACGTCCAGCGGCATGTGCGGGGCGGCCTGCGAACCGTCGATGACGGTGACGATGCCGCGCTTGCGTGCTTCCCTGCAGATTTCGCGAACCGGGTTGACCGTGCCCAGCACGTTGCTGACGTGGGCAAGGCCGAGCAGCTTCACGTCCGCGCTCATCGCCTTGTGCAGCGCGTCCATGTCCAGCGCGCCATCGGGCGTGAGCTCGGCCACGCGGATCGTCGCGCCGCTGCGTTCGGCCACCAGCTGCCAGGGCACGATGTTGGCGTGGTGTTCCATGCGCGAGAGCAGGATCACGTCGCCGGCCTTCAAGCGCGGCAGCGCCCACGAATAGGCGACCAGGTTGATGGCGAAGGTGGTGCCGCTGGTCAGTACCAGATCCTCGCGACGCACCTTGAGGAAGGCCGCGAGCTTGCCGCGCGCGCCCTCGTACTGCTCGGTCGCCTCGCTGCCGAGCTGGTGCACCGCGCGGCTGACGTTGGCGTTGTGGCGGCGATAGAACGCATCCACGCACTCGATGACCTGGCGCGGCTTCTGGCTGGTATTGGCCGAATCCAGGTACACCAGCGGCTTGCCATGCACCTCGCGGCTCAGCAGCGGGAAATCCGCGCGCACGGCGTTCCAGTCGATGGCGCTCATGCCGCCTGCATCCGCGCCAGTGCGTCGTCCAGCCGGCGCTCGAGGAGCGCGGCCAGCGCGGCATCTTCCACCCGCGACAACACGCTGCGGCAGAACGCGGCGGTGAGGATGCGACGTGCATCCGGCTCGGGCAGCCCGCGCGAGCGCAGGTAGAACAGCGCATTGGCATCCAGCTGGCCGACGGTCGCGCCGTGCGCCGCCTTCACTTCGTCGGCGTGGATCACCAGCACCGGCTGGGTGTCGATCTCCGCGTCTTCGGACAGCAGCAGGTTGCGGTTCTGCAGGTCCGCTTCGCTGCCATCGGCACCGGCTTCGATGCGGATGCCGCCATGGAAGGCCACGCGCGCGCGGCCTTCGGCCAGGCCGCGCCAGGGCAGGTCGCTGGTGGTGTCGCGGGCGATGTGGTGGATACCGAGCCGTGTATCCAGGTGCCGGCGACCACCCGCCAGCAGTACGCCGCCGGCGCTGGCGTGGGCGGCTTCGCCCTCCAGGCGGATGTCGAGTTCGTGCCGGGAAAGCGCCGCGCCGAGTTCGAGATCGAGGCGGCGGTATTGCGCATCCGCGGCCAATCGCACTTCGCTGCGCAGGAAGCGCGTCGCGCGCGGGCCATCGTCCTGCACCCGCAGGTGGGCGAGGCGGGCACCGGCCGCGAGCGCCACGTCGATGCGGCTGTTGTCGAGGTTGGCGTGCCCGGCATCGCCCAACTGGTGTTCGACCAGCCGCAGCGATGCGGATTCCGCCACCTGCACCGAATGCCGCAGATGGATGGCGCGGTCCTCGCAATCGGCGATGTTCAGGCTTACGAGGTGCACGGTGGCATCGGTGCCGACGTCGGCGCGGATGTGCACGCCCTGCCCGGCGAGCAATGCATTGAGATTGGTGAACACCGCATCGCCGGCCGGCTGCCATGGGGTCTCGTGGGCCTCGATGGCGATCCGGGCATCGTCAACCTCGTGTTCGACCCTGATGCCTTCCGGCAGGCCGGCGAGGTCGGACAGCGCGGCATCGAAATGACCGTTGGCGAACACCAGTCGCGGCGTCGGGATGCCGGCGATCAAGGCCGGATCGACGCGCGGCGCGGTGGCCGGAACGAACGCACGGCGTTCCAGCGCACGCAGCGAGGTGTATTTCCACGCTTCCGATCGCGGACCGGGCAGGCCGGCCTGGCGGATCGCGCCGGCGGCGGCATCGTCGCGGCCGGCGAGCAGGGAGTCGAGCAGGGCGGCCATGTCAGCTGGCCTGCTCGGGGGTGACGCGATCGCGGATCCAGGCGTAGCCGTGCTCCTCGAGCTTCAGCGCCAGCTCCGGCCCGCCGGTCTCGACGATGCGGCCATCGGCCAGCACGTGCACCACGTCGGGCTTGATGTAATCGAGCAGGCGTTGGTAGTGGGTGATCACCACGAAGGCGCGATCGGGCGAACGCAACGCGTTGACGCCATCGGCCACGGCCTTGAGCGCGTCGATGTCGAGGCCGGAATCGGTTTCGTCGAGGATCGCCAGCTTCGGCTCCAGCACCGCCAGCTGGAAGATCTCGTTGCGCTTCTTCTCGCCGCCGGAGAAGCCTTCGTTGACGCCGCGGTTGAGCAGGGTGTCGGGCAGGTGCAGCACCTTGATCTTCTCGCGCACCAGCTTGAGGAACTGCACGGAGTCCAGCTCCGCCTCGCCGCGTGCCTTGCGCTGGGCATTGAGCGCGCTGCGCAGGAAATAGGTGTTGTTCACGCCGGGAATCTCCACCGGGTACTGGAAGGCGAGGAAGATGCCGGCGGCGGCACGCTCTTCCGGTTCGAGTGCGAGCAGGTCGCGGCCCTCGAACTCGACGCTGCCTTCGCCGATGCCGTAGCCCTCGCGGCCGGCAAGGACGTTGCCGAGCGTCGACTTGCCGGCACCGTTCGGACCCATGATGGCGTGCACTTCGCCGGGCTTCACCGACAGCGAGAGGCCCTTGAGGATTTCGCGCCCACCGGCGCTGGCGTGGAGGTTGGAGATCTCGAGCATGGTCAGTTCACGTAGGGTTTGAGGTCGTCGGGTACCGGCATCGGCTGGAAGGCGCTGACGTTGGCGCCCCCGGTATTGCCGCGCGGCACCCAGATCAGGGTCTTGGTCAGTGCTGCCGGAATTCGCAGCAACTGGCCGAAGATCTCGCGAAAATCGCGTCTGGCGAAGCCGATCCGCAGCATGCCCAGATGCGACAGCGTGTGCGCGGCGACGTTGCGCTGGCCGATCACGTGCGCACGTTCGAGGTGCGCGAATGCGCGATCCAATCGGCCACTGCGCGTGGCATTGCCGGCCGCCCGCATTTCGGCGCGCCAAGCCGTCCGTTGCGCGGGGCGGAGCTTCATCCCACCGCCCCTTCCAGCGAAACTTCCAGCAGCTTCTTGGCTTCCACTGCGAACTCCATCGGCAGTTCGCGGAAGACCTGCTTGCAGAAGCCGTCGACGATCATCGACACCGCGTCCTCCTCGCCGATGCCGCGGGCACGGCAGTAGAACAACTGGTCGTCGCTGATCTTGGAGGTGGTCGCTTCGTGCTCCACCGTGGCATCGGGCCGCCGCACCTCGATGTAGGGGAAGGTGTGGGCACCGCATTTCTTGCCGATCAGCAGGCTGTCGCACTGGGTGTGGTTGCGCGCGCCCTCGGCGCTCTTCGCCACCTTGACCAGCCCGCGGTAGGTGTTCTGCCCGTGCCCCGCACTGATGCCCTTGGAGACGATCTTGCTCTTGGTGCGCTTGCCGACGTGGATCATCTTGGTACCGGTGTCGGCCTGCTGGCGGTGGTGGGTCAGCGCGACGGAATGGAACTCGCCGCTGCTGTCATCGCCCAGCAGTACGCAGCTGGGGTACTTCCAGGTGATGGCGCTGCCGGTTTCCACCTGGGTCCAGATCACCTTGCTGCGGTCGCCGCGACATTCGGCGCGCTTGGTGACGAAGTTGTAGATGCCGCCGACGCCGTTCTCGTCGCCCGGATACCAGTTCTGCACGGTCGAATACTTGATCTCGGCGTCTTCCAGCGCGACCAGCTCCACCACGGCCGCGTGCAGCTGGTTCTCGTCGCGCATCGGCGCGGTGCAGCCTTCCAGGTAGCTGACGTAGGCTTGGTCCTCGCAGATGATCAGCGTGCGCTCGAACTGGCCGGTGTGGCCGGCATTGATGCGGAAGTAGGTGGACAGCTCCATCGGGCAGCGCACGCCCTTGGGGATGAACACGAAGCTGCCATCGGAAAACACCGCCGAGTTCAGCGCCGCGAAGAAGTTGTCGCCCACCGGCACCACCGTGCCGAGGTACTGCCTCACCAGCTCCGGATGATCCTTGATCGCTTCCGACATCGAGCAGAAGATGATGCCCTTCTCCGCCAGTTCCTTGCGGAAGGTGGTGCCGACCGAGACCGAATCGAACACGGCATCCACCGCCACGCCGGCCAGCCTGGCGCGCTCGTGCAACGGCACGCCGAGCTTGTCGTAGGTTTCGATCAGTTCCTTCGGGACTTCGTCCAGCGATTTGTACTTCGGGCCCTTCGGTGCAGAGTAGTAGGACAGCGCCTGGAAATCGATCGGCGCGATGGAAAGCTTCGCCCATTCCGGCATCGGCATGGTCAGCCAGTGGCGATAGGCGGCCAGCCGCCACTCGGTCATCCACTCCGGTTCTTCCTTCTTGGCGGAGAGCGCGCGGATGATGTCCTCGTCGAGCCCCGGCGGCAGGCTTTCGCTTTCGATCTCGGTGATGAAGCCGGCTTCGTACTTGCGGCCCAGCTGGGCGTGGATCTCGGCGTTCTCCGTGGCGGTGGCGACGGGTTCGGTTTCGGGTCGTGCGTTCATCGGGTTGTCCTCAGGCCAGCGCGAGGCGGGCGGGAATGCGCCTGCGCGCGTGGCCGACGGGCTCGCCGTGGGCCATCTCGTGCAGGCTGATGGCGCGAAGTGCATCGGCCACCACGTCGTTGATGCGTTGCCAGTTGCCGCGAACGCCACAGGAATCCTCGATGCCGCAATGCCCGTCATGGGTGCTGCATTCGGTCATCGCCAGCGGGCCTTCCATCGCCTCGACGATGTCGGCCAGCGAGATGTCGCGGGCGTCGCGCGCCAGCCGGTAGCCGCCTCCCGCGCCGCGGATGCCTTCGAGCATGCCGGCCTGGGCCAGCGGCTTCAGCACCTTGGAGGCGGTGGGCACTTCGATGCCGGCGGCTTCGGCCAGTTCGTTCGCGTTCACCACCTCGCCCGGCCGCGTGGCGAGCACCGTCATGACCAGGGTGGCGTAATCGGTGAGCTTGGCGACGCGAAGCATGGCGGCGGGCGGATTGAATCAGTACCGGAATTGTACGCTTTGACGGCCCCGGCGACAAACACCGCGCGTCGGCGAGCAGGGTCGGCGCATCGACGGTTTTGCGCCACAATGGGCCGTCTCCCGCAGATCCAGTCCCGATGGCCCGCAAGAAAACCCGCAAGATCGAACGCCGCAAGTCGGACATCCACGGCAACGGCGTGTTCGCCACCGAGGCGATCGCCAAGGGCGAGCAGGTGATCCGCTACAAGGGCTTCCTGCGCAGCCACGCCGATGTCGACAACCAGTACGGCGGCCTCGAGGAAAACGGCCACACCTTCCTGTTCACCCTCAACGACGAGTACGTCATCGACGCCAATGTCGAGGGCAACATCGGCCGCTGGATCAACCACAGTTGCGCGCCCAACTGCGAGGCGGTGCTGTACAAGGACGAGAAGGGCCGCAAGCACAAGGACAAGATCTACATCGAGGCGATCCGCGACATCGCCGCCGGCGAGGAGCTGTCCTACAACTACGGCATCGTGCTCGACGAGCCGCATACCCCCGCCCTCAAGAAGCTCTGGGGTTGCCGTTGCGGCAACGAGAACTGCACCGGCACCCTGCTGCAACCCAAGCGCAGGCGCAAGGCGGCGACCTGAGGCGCGGCTTCAAGCAGGAATCAAGCGCCCCGAGCAGGCGCTTTCAGCGGAGCTCCTTCAGCGAGGCGGACTCGATCCGCCAACCGCGCTGCGCCGCGCTCGCGCCATCGACCACCGTGCGATGCAGGACGTAGCTGCCGATGTAGCGGACCTCGCTGCCATCCTGGCGGGTGGCGGACAGCTGCACCGGCACTTCGATGCGGCGCTGGCCGGCCCCCGGGTCGATGCGGCCCGGTCGCCCGATCTGCACCGATACCCCGCGCGTGTCCGCGAACCCGAGCGCGAATTGCGCGGGGCTCTGGCCGCTGGCCGCGCCGGCACCGCTCCACAGCTGGTAGGCGCGATCGAACTGGCGCTGGTTGATGGCGGCGTAGTAATCGCGCACCAGTTGCACGGCGGCATCCGCGCCCGGGCCGTCGCCGGCCTCCTCGACGGGGGACGGGGTGCCCGGCTCGGCTTCCGCCGGGGCTTCCGGATCGAGTTCGCTGCCAGTCTCCGCTTCAGGCGGGGCTTCGGGTTCCGGCGGCGTGCCGAGATCGGTCGGTGCGCCGGGGCCGGCGTCGGGCATTCCGGTGATCGATCCGCCGGCGGAATCGGGCGTCGGCAATCCGGAAGCGCCGGGCGTGTTCGCGTCGGACCCGGAAGTGCCGGATCGCGGTGAATCGCTGCCGCCGCAAGCGGCCAGCGATGCGGCGAGCACGCAGGCGGCAATCGGGGCCGAAATGCGCAAGAAGGCGTGCTTCATCGATCTGCTCACAGTGCGGTGCGCCGCGGCTGCAGCCACGAGAGCAGCAGGCCCAGCAGGATTATCGCGATGGTGCTGGCGATGACCTGCTTCGCCACCAGTCCCGGTGGCCACGGCTGGACGGCGTAATGGACGAGGTAGCCGGGAATGGTGGCCGTGGCCGCTACCGCCGCGCCGAAGCGAAGCCCCTGGCCCGGCGTGCTGCCCGCGCGCGGATGCAGCATCCGGTAGAGCCAGGTCAGCCCGAAGCCGATGAAGACGTGGGCGAGGAGCATCCACGGCAGGTAGCGGCTGCCATCGGCCTCCCCGCGCACGAATCCTTCCGCCGCCAGCGCCGCGTAATCGGCGCGCAGCAGCAGGCCGTGGATGAGGAAATCCAGCACCATCGCCGCGATGCTCATGACGATGCCGCAGATCCAGAAACGCTTGTCCATGTGTCCTCCGCGCAATGGAGCGATGCTAACGCGCCCGGCCTCAACCAGGCGAGAACAGATGCCGCGCCAGTCCGGCCAGCACGCCGGCCACCATCAGCGGCAGCACACCGATGCGCCACCGCGCCATCGCCAGGAGCGCCATCACCGCCAGCAGCAGGGCGAAGGGGTCGAAGCGACCATCCGGCCGGAACGTGGAATTGCCGAAGCGGAAGGCGAGGTGGGCGATGACACCGATGACGACCGCCCCGATGCCGGCCAGCGGCGCGTCCAGCCGCGAGTGGCGTCCGCTGGCCTCGACCAGCGGCGCGCCGGCGAGCACCAGCAGGAAGCTGGGGATGAAGGTGAACAGCGTTGCCACCAGTCCGCCGGCCAGCGCCATGCCGAGGTCGCCCTCGCCCAGGTTCCAGGCACCGACGAAGCCGACGAAGGTGACGATCATGATCAATGGCCCGGGCGTGGTTTCGCCAAGCGCCAGGCCATCCAGCATCTGCCCCGGCGCCAGCCAGCCGTAGCGGCCGACCGCCGCGGCATCGATGTAGGGCAGCACCGCATATGCCCCGCCGAAGGTGAGGAAGGCGGCCTGGGTGAAAAACAGCGCCATCGTCGCCAGCGTGCCCGCCGGCAGCAGCACGAAGGCCATCCCCCAGAGAAAGGCACAGGCCAGCAGTGCTTTCGGCAGCAATCGCCAGGGGCTGGGTGCGCCGGCGCGCGGCGAGGACGGCGGCGGAGCCCGGGAAGCGCCAGGGCGCAGCAGCAGCGCCCCCGCGGCGGCGGCAAGGGCCACCAAAAGCGGGAAGGGCAGCCCCAGCCACGCCAGCCCGATGAATCCGCCCGCGGCGATCGTCCAGTGCGCCGGCCGCTTGAGCATCCGCCGGCCGAGTCGCCAGGCGGCCATCGCGATGATCGCCACCACCACAGGCCGGAGTCCTGCCATCGCATGTTCGACGGCGGGGACGTGCTGCCAGACCACGTAGGCCCATGAAAGCAGCAGGAACAGCAGCAGCGAGGGCAGGATGAACAGCGCGCCGGCCGCCACGCCGCCGCGGACGCCGTGCAATCGCCAGCCGATATAGGTCGCCAGCTGCTGGGCCTCTGGGCCGGGCAGCAGCATGCAGTAGTTGAGGGCGCGGACGAAGCCTTCCTCGTCGATCCAGCGCCGGCGCTCGACCATTTCGTCATGCATCAGCGCGATCTGCCCGGCCGGGCCGCCGAAGCTGATGCAGCCGAGCTTGAACCACCAGCGCAGGGCCTCGGCGAAGCCGGGACGGGCGGGGTGCAAGTTGTCAGCGGCGTGGTTTTCCGTCGGCATCGGCGGCAGCCTGCAGCAGGGGCCACGGATTGTAGGCCCCGCTGCCGCCATAGATGCCGTAATGCAGGTGCGGCGGCGTGCCGCGGGCGTTGCCGCTGTCGCCGACGAAGCCGAGCAGATCCCCCGGCTCGACGATGTCCATGCGCTGCAGGCCGGGCGCGAAACCCTCCAGGTGCGCGTAATAGTGGCGCTCGCCGGCGGGGCCGATCAGCCACACCTGGCGTCCGCCCAGTCCGCCTTCGCGCACGCCGGAGACCACGCCGCGGGTGCTGGCGCGCACCGGCGTGCCGCGTGCGGCGAAGATGTCCACGCCCTCGTGTCGGCGGCCGCCGCTGCGCGCCGCGCCCCAGGTATCGGCGATGCGCCGGGCGGCCACGCCCTCGACCGGCACCGGCAACGCGACGGGCGGGTCCATGCGAGAAAGCGCCCAAGACAGGCGCAGGGCTTCAGCCCACGGCTGCCGCCACGCCCACGCCAGGAAGAGTGCGAACAACAGCCATCCGATGGGCCGGAGCGGCAGTCTGCGTTTGCGTCGTTCCATGCCCCGAGCCTGCCGCAGCCACGTGTGCGGCAGATGAAGTGGCCTCAGGCGCGGCGGGCGTCCAGCGCCGCGCGGACCGGCGCGAAGCTGTGCCGATGCTGCGGGCAGGGGCCGTGCTCGCGCAGTGCGGCCAAATGCGCGGCACTCGGGTAGCCCTTGTGACGCGCGAAACCGTAGCCCGGATATTCCGCGTCCAGTTCGCGCAGTCGTGCATCGCGGGCGGTCTTGGCGAGGATCGAGGCGGCCATGATCGCCGGCTCGCGGGCATCGCCGCCCACCAGCGCTTCCGCCGGACAGCACGGCGCGGGCGGCAGGCGATTGCCGTCGATGCGGGCGAAGGTCGGCGTCGGATCGAGTGCCGCCAATGCGCGCGCCATGCCGGCCATCGTGGCGTGCAGGATGTTGAGCGCGTCGATTTCGGCGACTTCCACGAATTCGACGTGCCAGGCAATGGCCCGGGCCCGGATCAGCGGCGCCAGCGCCTCCCGGCGCGTGGCCGACAGCGCCTTGGAGTCCGCCAGGCCATCGATCGGACGCAGCGGGTCCAGGATCACCGCGGCCACCGCGACCGGACCGGCCAGCGGTCCGCGTCCGGCTTCGTCGACGCCAGCCACTCGCTGCAGCAGGTCGAGCGCGGGCGGGGCGAACAGCGGCAGGTTCACGCCAGCACCCCGGACACGGCTTCCGCCGCGCGCGCCGAGGCATCCTGCCGCAGTTCGAGATGCAGCGCCTCGAAGCGCGGCAGCAGGCGGGCGACGGCATCGTCATCCCGGAACCAGTGCAGCAGCGCATCCGCGATCGATTCGGGCGTGCAATCGTCCTGCAGCAGCTCGGGCACCAGCGTCTCGCCGGCGAGGATGTTGGGCAGGCTGACGTGGCGGGTCTTGAGCAGCCCGAAGGTCTTGACGATGCCGTAGGTCAGCTCCGAGACGCGATGTCCGACCACCATCGGCCGCTTGCACAGCATCGCTTCCAGTGCCGCGGTGCCGGATGCCAGCAGCACCGCGTCGGCGGCGATCATCGCGGCCTGCGCGCGGCCATCCAGCACTCGCGTGCGCAGGGACTGGCCGTGCGCGGCGATCTCCGCTTCGATCGCCGCCCGGCAGGCCGGGTTCGCGGCCGGCACCAGCACTTCCAGCGCGGAGATCTCCGCCGCCAGCCGTGCGGCGGCGGCAAGGAACACCGGCAGCATTCGCCGGATTTCGCCGAGCCGGGAGCCGGGGAGCAGGGCCAGCACCGGAATGCCCGGGGTGACGCCAAGCTCGGCGCGCGCGGCCGCGCGGTCGGGGACGAACGCAATGGCGTCCGCCATCGGGTGGCCGACGAACGCCGCATCGACGCCGTGGCGGGCGTAGATCGGCGGCTCCATCGGGAACAGGCACAGCACGCGATCGGCGGCCTCGCCCATCTTCGCGGCGCGCGATTCCCGCCACGCCCAGACGCTCGGGCTGACGTAATGCACCGTGCGCGTGCCGCGTGCCTTCAGCCACTTCTCGACGCGGAGGTTGAAATCCGGGGCATCGATGCCGATGAACACGTCGGGCTGCCAAGCCAGCAGTCGCTGGCGGAAATCGCGGCGCAGTCGCAAGAGCCGCGGCAGGTGCGCCAGCACTTCGGAAAGCCCCATCACCGCCAGTTCTTCGGCGTCGCGCCAGGTTTCCATGCCGGCGGCGCGCATCTTCGGGCCGCCGATGCCGGCGAACCGTGCGTCCGGATGGCGTGCGCGCAAGGCCTCGATCAGGCCGGCGCCGAGCAGGTCGCCGGAAGCCTCGCCCGCGCACAGCGCGATCCGCGGGCCGGCGGGCAGGCTCATCGCAGCAGCGGCCGTTCACCCGCTTCGATGAAATCGAGGAAGGCGCGCACGTCCTCGCTTGCGGCGGCGATCTCGGCGATCTCCGCCTTCGCCTCGTCCAGTTTGGCGTCGCCGAGATACAGCGCGCGATAGGCGCGGCGGATGGCGGTGATGCGCGCGGCATCGAAGCCGCGGCGCTTCAGCCCTTCGGCGTTGATGCCGCGGGCGCGGGCGTACTTGTCCTGGGCCACGGTGACGAAGGGCGGCACGTCGCCGTTGACGAAGGCGCCCATGCCGATGAAGGCGTGCGCGCCGATGCGGCAGAACTGGTGGACGCCCGCGAAGCCCGAGAGGATCACGTGGTCCTCGACGACGACGTGGCCGGCAAGGGTCGCGTTGTTGGAAAACACGCAATCGTTGCCGACCTGGCAATCATGGGCAACGTGGACATAGGCCAGGAGCCAGTTGCGGTTGCCGATCCGGGTGACGTGGCCGCCGTCCTCGGTGCCGCGGTTGATGGTGGTGAATTCGCGGATGCGGTTGTCGTCGCCGATTTCCAGCGTGACGCGCTCGCCACGGTACTTCTTGTCCTGCGGGTCGCCGCCGATCGCGGCGTGCCCGTGGATGATGTTGCGGCAGCCGATGCGGGTCGGGCCGGTGATGCTGCAATGCGGGCCGATCACCGTGCCTGCGCCGATCTCCACCTCCGGGCCGACCACGGTGAAGGCGCCGATTTCCACATCCTCCGCCAGCCGCGCGGACGGATCGACCACGGCGGCGGGGTGTATGCGCGCCATCTCAGGCATCCACCTCGGCGCAGAGGATCTCGGCGCAGGCGACCTGCTTGCCGTCGACCATCGCCGTGCCCACGTACTGCACCATGTTGCGGATTTCGCGCTTGATGACGACTTCCAGCTCAAGCCGATCGCCGGGCACCACCATCTGCGAGAACTTCGCCGCGTCCACCTTCACCAGATAGGAGATCTTGCCCTCCAGCGCGCCGCCGCGGCTCAGGTGGCTCAGAAGCCCGCCGGCCTGCGCCAGCGCCTCGATCACCAGCACGCCCGGCATCACCGCGTGGGCCGGGAAGTGGCCGTTGAAATAGGGTTCGTTGATGCTGACGTTCTTCCACGCGCGGATGCGCTTGCCCGGTTCCAGCTCGATCACGCGATCGACCAGCAGGAAGGGATAGCGGTGCGGCAGCAGGGCGCGGATTCCTTCCACGTCGAGCGGCATCTGTACGGTCTGGCTCATGGGTTGCCCTTGTCTTCGCCGTCGCGTACTTCGCGGAACAGCTTGTCGAGTTGCTTGAATCGTGCGGCGCTGCGGCGCCAGCTGCGATTGTCCATCAAAGGCGTGCCGGAAGAATACTCGCCCGGTTCGCGGATCGAATGGGTGACCAGGCTCATCGCGGTCACCACCGCCTGGTCGCAGATCTCGAGGTGGCCGAGCACGCCTGCGGCCCCCCCGATCAGGCAGTAGCGCCCGATCTTCGCGCTGCCGGCCACCGCCGAGCAGCCGGCCATTGCGGTATGCGCGCCGATGCGGACGTTGTGTCCGACCTGGATCTGGTTGTCGAGCCGCACGTCCTCTTCCAGCACGGTGTCGTCCAGCGCGCCGCGGTCGATGCAGGTGTTGGCGCCGATTTCGCAGTCATCGCCCAGCACCACGCCGCCGAGCTGCGGCACCTTGATCCAGCGGCCGTTCTCCATGGCAAGGCCGAAACCGTCCGCGCCGAGCACGGCACCGGGATGGATGCGCACGCGCTGGCCGAGCCGGACGCGCGTCACCAGGGTCACGCGGGCAATGAGTTCGCTGCCGGCACCGATCACGCAGTCTTCGCCGATCACCGATCCGGCGCCGATCACGGCGGCGGCCCCCACATGCGTGCGCGCACCGATGCTGACGAACGGGCCGACGTGCGCGCTCGGATCGATCACCGCTTCCGGCGCGATCACCGCGCTGGGATGGATGCCCGGCGGATGTTCCGGCTTCGGCTCGAACAGCGCGGCCATGCGCGCGAACGCGGCGTAGGGATCGCGGGCCACCAGCGCGGCCATCGGCGCGTGCGCCACGTCGGCTTCGCGCATGACCACCAGCCCGGCACGGCTCTCGCCCAGCTGGCTGCGGTAGCGCGGATTGGCGAGGAAACCCAGATCACCGGGACCGGCATGGGCCAGCGTGGCGACGCCCTGGATGCGGACGTCGCCCTCGCCATGCAGTTCCAGCCCGAAGCGATCCGCCAGTTCCCGAGCGGTATGGCCCCTGGACATGGCGCGTCAGAACGCGCCGGCGAAGGTGAACTGCAGCCGCTCGATGCGGTCGCCCGGGCGGACCAGCGCGCCGTTGGTGTCGTACACGGCGTCCTGCTTGCGCAGCGGCAGCGCGTAGCTGATCGAGATCGGGCCCATCGGCGAGCGCCACATCAGCGACAGGCCGGTGGAGACGCGCAGTTCCTTGGCATCGAAATCGTCGAAGCCGGCGAACACGTTGCCGAAATCCACGAAGGCCGAGATGCGCGCGGCCGGGCTGTCGATCAGCTTCGGGAAGAACATCTCGACCGTGCCGGTGGTGCGGAACGCACCGCCGATCGGCTGGGCGTAGCCGCCGTAGGGGCCGGGGACCGTCGGGCCCAGCGTGTTGTCCACGAAGCCGCGCACGCGACCGGTCGAGGACACGCCGCCGGCGTAGAAGTTCTCGAAGAACGGGAGGCCGCTGGCGTGGACGGTCTTGACGTAATCGGGCGAAGTCGGCAGGCAGGGTTCGGTCGGCGCGGGCGGCGCCGGCGGATTCGGGTTGGCCTCGGTCGGCGGCGTCGGTGCGGTCCAGCAGATGTTGCGGGTGAACTCCTGGCCGTAGGAGTCGCCGTAGCCGAGGTTGAAAGCGGTGTTCAGCACCAGCGCCGGGCTCAGCGGGAAGTACTTCGAGAACTGGTAGTCCAGCTTGTAGTACTGCACGGTGGAGCCGGGCAGGGTGGCTTCCAGGCTGACGCGCTGGAAGGTGCCGGCGGAGGGGCGCAGGCCGTCGTTGCGGGTGTCGCGCGCGAACGCCAGCTGGGTGCGCCATGAGTGGAAGGTCTGGTTGCCGACCGCGTCGATGTAATCGACGATCGCCTGCGGAGTGGCGTCGGGGATCGCCAGCACCTTCTTGTTGTCGATGCCGAGCATCCAGCTGACGGTGTCGTACTCGGTGATCGGCAGGCCCAGGAACATCTGCGCCGCGCCGGAGTTCGTCGAGTACTGCGCCATGTTGAAGTTGGAGTAGTCGAACTCCGTCCACCACAGGTTGTAGCCGAGCGACACGCCGTTGTCGGTGAAGTACGGGTTCAGGAAGGAGAACTCGTAGCGCTTCTGGTAGTACGAGCGCATCGCCGCGATGGAGACGCGGTTGCCGCTGCCGAGGAAGTTGCTCTCGGACAGCTGGCCGCTGATCTGCACGCCGGCAACCTGCGAGTAGCCCAGCGTCAGCATCACCTGGCCGGAGTTCTCCTCCTTGACCTTCACTTCCAGGTCCACCTGGTCGTTGCTGCCGGCCACCGGGCGGCTTTCGATGTCCACCTCGGAGAAGTAGCCGAGCTGCTGCAGGCGGATCTTGGAGCGGTCGATGGCCGCCTGCGAGTACCAGCCGCCTTCGAACTGGCGCATCTCGCGGCGCAGCACTTCGTCCTTGGTGCGGTTGTTGTCCTTGAACACGATGCGGCGCACGTTCACGCGCGGACCGGGGACGACTTGCATGTCGATGCCGACGGTGCGGTTCTCGCGGTCCACGTCCGGGACCGGGTTGACCTGCGCGAACGCGTAGCCGACGTTGCTGAGCGCGGTGGTGATGCTCTCGGTGGCCATTTCCAGCATGCGCCGCGAGAACACGGCGTCCGGTCGCACGAACAGGCCGACCTGGCGCTCCACCTCCTCCTTGGGCAGCACGGTGTCGCCGCTGACCGAGACGGTGGAGATGCGGTACTGCTGGCCTTCGGTGATGCCGGCGGTGATGTAGACATCGCGCTTGTCGGGGCTGATCGAGACCTGGGTGTTGTCCGGGCCGATCTCGGCATCGATGTAGCCGCGGTCGAGGTAGTAGGACTGCAGCTTCTCGAGATCGCCGGAGAGCTTTTCCTTCGAGTACTGGTCGTCGCGGCGGTACCAGCTGAGCCAGTTGGTCGGGCGCGATTCCCAGTTGCCCAGCAGTTCCTTGTCGCTGAACAGCTCGTTGCCGATCACGTTCACGTGGCGGATCCTGGCGGCCTTGCCTTCCTTGATCTCGATCGCGACGTCGACGCGGTTGCGGTCGAGGCGGGTCACCTTCGGCTCGATCTCGACGTTGTACTTGCCGCGGTTCTGGTAGGCGCGCGTCAGCTCCTGCTGCACCCGGTCCAGGCTCATGCGGTCGTAGGTCTCGCCTTCGGACAGCCCGATGTCCTTGAGGCTCTTCATCAGCTGGTCGGTCTGCAGGTCCTTGTTGCCGCTGACCGTGAGGCGGTTGATCGCCGGACGCTCGGCCACCGTCAGCACCAGGATGTCGCCCTGGCGGTCGAGGCGGATGTCCTCGAAGAAGCCGGTGCGGTAGAGCGCACGGATCGCGTCGCCGGCCTTGGCCTGGTCGATGCGGTCGCCGCGCTCGATCGGCAGGTAGGTGAACACCGTGCCGGCGGAGATGCGCTGCAGGCCATCGACGCGGATGTCGCTGACGGTGAACGGTTCGATCGACTGCGCCCAGGCGGGGACGGCGAGGGCGGAGGCGAGCGCCAGAGCCAGCAGGCGGCGACGGGTGGGGGTTCGCGTCATTGCGGTTATCCGGTTTTGCCAAGAAGAAGGGCGGCCACGAGGGTCATCGCAGCAGCCCGTTGATGTCATTGTAGAACGCCAGCCCCATCAGGCCGGCCAGGAGCGCCAGGCCGATGAACTGGCCGATCGCCATGGCGCGCTCGCCCAGCGGGCGGCCGGTGACCAGCTCGATAAGGTAATACAGCAGGTGGCCGCCATCCAGAAACGGGACGGGCAGCAGGTTGATGATGGCCAGACTCAGCGAGACCAGCGCCAGGAAGCTCAGGAACCACGCCGCGCCCATGTCCGCCGAGCGATCGGCGACCCGGGCGATGGTGATCGGGCCGGAGACGTTCTCCACCGACGCGGTGCCGCGGAACATGCGCGCGATCATCCCGACCGATTCGCTGGCCAGCCGCCAGGTTTCCCTGAACGCGGCCGGAACCGCCTCCAACGGGCCGAAGCGCAGCAGGGCGTCGCGGGGCGGCAGCGGCAGGCGCTCCGGCACGGCGATGCCGATGCCCCAGTAATCGCCGCGCCGGGGGTGATGGAGCTTGCGCGGGGTGATCGTCACCTGTTGGTCGCGGCCATCGCGGCGCACTTGCAGGCGGGCGTCGCGGCCGGCCTCGCCGGCGCGGGCAATGGCGTCGGGCAGCGCGGAGAAATCGGCGATCGGAGTGCCGTCCACCGAGAGGATCAGGTCGCCGGATTGCAGGCGACCGGCGGCGGGGCCATCCGGCGCCACCTCGCCGACCTGCGCCGGCACCACGAAGTGCGCCGGCACCAGGCCGGTGGCGGCCAGTGCATCGCGCTCCTTCACCGGGCCGGGCAGGCGTTCCAGGTGCAGGGTGCGCTGGCGGGTGTTGCCCGCGGCGTCGCGGACTTCCACCGCCAGCGGCTGGCGGTCCAGGCTGCCGGTCAGGAGCGCGAGCCCCGCCTCGCTCCAGGTCGGGGTCGGCCGGCCTTTCACCGACAGCAGGCGGTCGCCGGGCTGGAAGCCGGATTCCGCCGCGATGCCCTGCACGCGGCCGACATCCGGGCTGTAATCCGGGCGTCCGATCACGAACATGGCCCACAGCAGGGCGACGCAGAGCAGCAGGTTGGCCACCGGGCCGGCGGCGACGATGGCCATGCGTTGCAGCACCGGCTTGCGATTGAAGGCGCCGTCGAGGAGTGCGGGCGGCACTTCGGCCTCGCGCTCGTCGAGCATCTTCACGTAGCCGCCCAGCGGCAGCATGGCAATGGCGTATTCGGTGCCGTCGCGGCCGTGGCGACGCCACAGCGGCCGCCCGAAGCCGACCGAAAAACGCAGCACCCGCACGCCGAAGCGGCGGGCCACCCAGAAGTGCCCGAATTCGTGGATCGTGACGAGGATGCCCAGGCTCACGATCAGCCAGAACAGCGGACCTAGGATGCTCATGCGGCCCCGTCCGTGTCGTGCCGCGCGCGCATCCGGCCAGCCGATGCGAACCGGCCGGCGTCAGCCGGCGGATGGGGGCGCTGCACATCGATGGAAAGGAACGGGCGAGGGAACATCACGCATCCAGCCGCGCGATCGCCGCGAGCGCATGCCGGCGCGCGGACATGTCCGCCTCGCGCAGCGCCTCGAGCGATTCCGCGGAAGCGGAAGGGAGCGCGGCCAGACCATCTTCGACCAGCGCGGGAATGTCCAGAAAAGCAATCCGCCCCTGAAGAAAGGCTGAAACGGCTTCTTCATTGAGTGCGTTGAGCATCGCCGGGGCGGTGCCGCCGGCGGCCAGCGCCGAGTAGGCCAGGCGCAGGCAGGGGAAGGTTTCGAGATCCGGCGGCTCGAACTCGAGCTTGCCGCCCTGCGCTACCAGGTCGAGCCCGCCGACACCCGAGGCGATGCGCTCCGGCCAGGCCAGGCCATACGCCAGCGTGGTCCGCATGTCCGGCAGCCCGAGCTGCGCCAAGGTCGATCCATCGATGAACTCGACGAACGAATGGACCAGCGATTGTGGATGCACGAGCACGTCGATGCGCGCACCCGGCAGCCCGAACAGGTGATGGGCCTCGATGACTTCCAGGCCCTTGTTCATCAGCGTGGCGGAATCGACCGAAATCTTCGGGCCCATCGACCAGCGCGGATGCGCGACGGCCTCGGCGGGCGTGACCGTGGCGAGTTCCGCCCGGCTGCGGCCGTGGAACGGCCCGCCCGAGGCGGTGAGGATGATGCGCGCCACGCCATCGTCGCAACGGCCGTCCGGCAGGCACTGGAAGATCGCGTTGTGCTCGCTGTCGATCGGCACCAGCACGCTGGCGGAAGCCGCGACCGCCGCCATCAGCAGGTCGCCGGCCAGCACCAGCGACTCCTTGTTGGCCAGCAGGAGGCGCTTGCCGGCGCGCGCCGCGGCAAGCGTGGACGAAAGCCCGGCGGCACCGACGATCGCGGCCACCACGGTGTCGCAGGCATCGCTGGCGGCCAGTGCGTCCATCGCGTCCATGCCAGCGTGGGCGCGGGTGTCGAGGCCGGCATCCGCAAGCCCGTCGCGCAGGCGCTCGAAACCGTCGGGATCGGCGATCACCGCATGGTCTGGCCGGTGCGTTCGACACAGCGCGAGCAGGTCATCCACGCGATGGCCGGCGGCCAGCACCGTGGCGCGGTAGCGCCCGGGATGCCGGGCAATCACGTCCAGCGTGGAAGCACCGATGGAACCGGTGGCGCCGAAGATCGCGATGCGCTGCGCCGCCATCGTGCTCAGAACCCGAAACTGGCCTTGCACAGCGCGAACACCGGCAGCGCCGCCAACACGCTGTCGATGCGGTCGAGCACGCCGCCGTGGCCGGGAATGACGGCACCGGAATCCTTCACCCCGGCCTGGCGCTTGAGCAGGCTTTCCACCAGGTCGCCGATCACCGATGCGATCGCGGTCAGCAGCGCGGCCAGCGCCACCCAGCCCAGCTGGGTGCCGGCGGCCCCGGCCAGCATGCCGAAGCCGACGCCGACCAGCACCGCGGCGATCAGGCCGCCCAAGAGTCCTTCGATGGTCTTGTTCGGGCTGATGGTCGGCGCCAGCTTGCGACGACCGAACTTGCGGCCGCTGAAATAGGCGCCGGTATCGGCCATCCACACGATCATCAGCGCGGTCAGCAGCCACAGGTGGTTGCGCGGAATCGGCCCGATCAGGACGTCGTCGGCGGGGTTGCCGTGGATCACCACCAGCGCGCACCAGGCCGGAATCACCGCCAGCGTGCCGGCGACCAGCTTGAACGCGCGGCCGATCCCGTCGTTGCCGGCGCTCCACTGGTGATGGCGCAGCCAGAGCAACGCGACCCACCACCAGGCCACGCCCAGCAGCATCATGATGTGGAACAGCGCCAGCGTGCCGCCCCCCTGCGCGGTGCTCGATGCCCAGACCAGCATCACCATCAGCAGCAGGTTGGCCGCCATCAGGAAACTTCGGGTGAGCGAATCCTCGACGCCGGCCAGCTTGAACCATTCCCAGAGGCCGGCCAGCACGACCAGCGCGGCCAACAGCATCATCCAGGGCGTGGGCAGGAACAGGACGGCGGCAATCGCAAGCGGCCCCATCACCAGGGCGGCGAGAACACGGGTCTTGGTCATGGGGTGGCGGGATCCTTGCTGGCGGTGGCGACCACCTGCGCCCCGGTCAGCCCGAAGCGGCGCTGGCGGCCGGCGAAATCGTCGAAAGCATCCTGCAGTGTGGCCGCATCCAGTTCCGGCCACAACTTGTCGGTGAACCAGAGTTCCGCGTAAGCCAGCTGCCAGAGCAGGAAGTTGCTGACCCGCTGGTCGCCGCCGGTGCGGATCATGAGATCGGGTGGAGGCAGGTCGGCCAAGGCGACGTGGCGGGCGAACAGCGCTTCGTCGATGGCATCCGCCGCGAGCCGGCCTTCGGCGACTTCGCGGGCCAGTGCGCGGGCCGCCATCACGATGTCCTGCCGGCCGCCATAGCTGGCGGCGATCACCAGGGTCATGCGGCGGTTGCCGGCGGTCAGGCGCTCGGCGGCTTCCATGCGTGCGCGGATCCCGGCGGAAAACCGCGTCGGATCACCGATGAAGCGCAGGCGGATGCCGCGCCGGTGCAATTCTTCCACCTCGCGGTCGAGGGTGCCGGTGAACAGCTTCATCAAACCGCTGACTTCTTCCTGCGGCCGGCCCCAGTTCTCGCTGGAGAAGGCGAACAGGGTCAGTGCCTCGACGCCTTGGGCCAGGCAGAACTCGACGCAAGCCTGCACGGCGCGCGCGCCGGCGCGATGGCCGATCAGCCGCGGGCGGCGACGTTGTTCGGCCCAGCGCCCGTTGCCGTCCATGATGACGGCGAGATGGCGGGGCAGCGGGCGGTCGGATTCGTTCATGCAACGCGACGATGGAGGCCGCGGCGGCGACGCGCGGAAGCGGGATGACACTGCCGATGCGGCGTGGAAGGCACCGGCGCGGGAACCGGCGGACGTGCGGCCTCGGGAAGCATGGCGGTCAGACCGCCATCAGCTCCTGTTCCTTGGCCTTCAGCACGTCCTCGACGTCCTTGATCGCCTTGTCGGTGAGCTTCTGCACGTCCTCTTCGCTCTTGCGGACGTCGTCCTCGGAGACCTGCTTGTCCTTCAGCAGGTCCTTGACCTTCTGGTTGGCATCGCGGCGGATGTTGCGGATCGCCACCTTGGCGTCCTCGCCGTTGGAGTTGACCACCTTGGCCAGCTCGCGGCGGCGCTCTTCGGTCAGCGGCGGGATGTTGATGCGGATGGTCAGGCCGGCGGTGTTCGGGGTCAGGCCGAGGTCGGAGTTGATCAGCGCCTTCTCCACCGCGGCGACCATCTGCTTGTCCCACGGGGTGATGGTCAGGGAGCGCGCATCGCTCACCGCGACGCTGGCCACCTGCGAAAGCGGCATGTCCGAGCCGTAGCTGTTGACCTTGATGTGATCCACGAGCGCGGTCGTGGCACGGCCGGTTCGGACCTTGCCCAGTTCTTGGCGCAAGGCCTCGATGCTCTTCTGCATGCGCGTCTGCGCGTCCTTCTGGATGTCCTTGATCATGGCCGTGCCTCGGGAAACGTAAGTCCGGGATTATAGGGCGGCCGGCGGCGCTGCGCCGATGCCGGACATCAGCCCGGTGGCGGCGGATCCCCGCATGCCGCGCCGTGGCCATGCCGGGCGAGCGCCCACTCGACGTGCTCGCGCACCAGTGGTGAAGGATCCCCGCGACGCGATGCCAGTGCCGCGAGCACCTCCGGCGTGGTCGGTGCGTTGCCGAGCGCCACCGCGATGTTGCGCAGCCAGCGTTCGTGGCCGGTGCGGCGGATCGCCGAGCCCTCGGTGCGCTGCAGGAACTCCGCTTCGCTCCAGGCGAACAGCTCCGCCAGCGAAGCCCGGTCCAGCCCGTTGCGCACCGCGAAGTCCGGCTCGTCGAAACGCCGCGCGAACTTGTTCCAGGGGCAGACCAGCTGGCAATCGTCGCAGCCGAAGATGCGGTTGCCGATCGCCTCGCGGAATTCTTCCGGGATCGGACCTTCGTGCTCGATGGTCAGGTAGCTGATGCAGCGGCGCGCATCCAGCCGGTAGGGCGCGATGATGGCGGCGGTCGGGCAGACCTCGATGCAGCGGGTGCAGCTTCCGCAATGATGCGTGGCGGGCGGGTCCGCGGGCAGCGCGAGATCGAGGTAGATCTCGCCGAGGAAGAACCAGCTGCCGCCGTCGCGGTCGATCAGGCAGGTGTGCTTGCCGATCCAGCCGAGCCCCGCGTTGCGTGCCAGCGCGCGTTCCAGCACCGGCGCGGAATCCACGAACACGCGATGCCCGAACGGCCCGATGATCGCCTCGATGCGCCGGGCCAGCTTCTGCAGGCGGTTGCGCATGAGCTTGTGGTAATCGCGGCCGAGCGCATAGCGGGCGACGTAGGCGCGCTCGCCATCCTGCAGCGTAGCCCAGGCTTCTTCGTGTTCGCGGCCGTAATCCAGCCCCACCGAGACCACCGAGATCGTGCCGGGGATGAGTTCCGCCGGCCGCGCGCGCTTCTCGCCGTGCGCCGCCATCCATTGCATGGTGCCGTGCATGCCTTCGGCCAGCCAGCTTCGCAGGTGCCCGGCGTCTTCGCCCAGCTCGACCCCGCTGACGCCGAAGCGGCTGAACCCGAGCGCCTCCGCTTCGCCGCGGATGCGCGCGACCAGGTCCGCGGGCAGGGTCTGTGGAGGCATGGGGGAAGTATAGAATCGCCGCATGCCTTCGCCCTTCGCGCTCCATGACATCGCCGCCGTGCGCGAGCTGGAACGGCACGCCTGCGCACGGGCCGGCATTGCCGAGGACACGCTGATGCGTCGTGCCGGACTTGCCGGCTGGCAGGCCCTTCTGGCGCACTGGCCGGCGGCGATGCGCGTGCTGGTGCTGGCCGGGCCGGGCAACAACGGCGGTGATGGCTGGGTGCTGGCGCGCCATGCGCTGGAATCCGGGCGCCATGTGCGGGTGGTGACGCCCGCGGACATGCCGCCTCGCAGCGAGCTGGCGCGGCAAATGGCTGCGGAATACCGCGAGGCAGGCGGCATCGACTTGCCTTCCGAGGGCGAGCTGCCCGAGGCGGACATCATCGTCGATGCCCTGTTCGGGCTCGGTCTCGATCGCGCGCCCGAGGGTGCCGCGGCCGGCATGATCGCGGCCGCCAACGCGATGCCGGTGCCGCGACTGGCGCTCGACGTGCCCAGCGGCGTCGATGCCGCGCGTGGCGCGGTGCCGGGCATCGCCGTCCTTGCCACGCGCACGCTGCAGTTCCTCGCCGCCCATGCCGGCCTCGCCACCGGCGCGGCGCTGGATCACGTCGGCCTGAAGTCGCTGGCCGCGCTGGATCTGCCGGCCGCATGCTTCGAAGGCATCGCGCCTGCCGCGGAACTGCAGGCTCGCCCCCGGTGGCCGTCGCGCCCGCGCGATTCGCACAAGGGGCGCAATGGCCACCTGCTGCTCGCGGGTGGTGCGGCGGGCTCGGGTGGCGCCATCATCATCGCGGCGGAGGCCGCGTTGCGTGCCGGGGCCGGCCTGGCGACGGTCGCCACCGACGCGACACATCTCACGCCCTTGCTTGCACGTCGGCCCGAAGCCATGGCCCACGCGGTAGACGGCGGCGAATCCCTGTACCCGCTGCTCGAACGTGCCGATGCCCTGGTGGTCGGCCCCGGGCTCGGCACTGGCGACTGGGGCCGATCCCTGCTCGACGCCGTGCTGGATGCCGGCAGGCCCTGCGTGCTGGATGCGGATGCGCTGAACCTGCTGGTGCAACGGTCAGGCAGCGTCTCGCATGCGCAGGCGGTCCTGACCCCGCATCCGGGCGAGGCGGCACGACTGCTCGGCTGCCCGGTCGCGGAAATCCAGGCCGATCGCTTCGGCGCCGCCCGCCGGCTCTGCGAACGCTTCCGATGCGCCGTGGTGCTGAAGGGGGCCGGCACGATCGTCGTCGCGCCCGGCGAGCGGCCCCGGGTGCTGGATGTCGGCAACCCGGGCATGGCCTCCGGCGGGATGGGCGATGCGCTGGCCGGTGTCATCGGTGCGCGGCTGGCCGCGGGCAATCCGCCGTTCGTCGCGGCTGCCGAAGGCGCGTGGCTGCATTCGCGCGCCGGCGACCTTGCGGCAGGCGATGGCGAGGTCGGGATGCTGGCCTCCGACCTCGTGGATCGGCTCCGTCCCGCGATCCTGGAGTGCCTCGATGCTTGAACGATTCCTGCCTGATGCCGATGCCACCGACGCGACGGCGCGCGCATTCGCCGATGCGCGTCCGCTGCAGGCCGTGGTCTACCTGCACGGCGATCTTGGCGCGGGCAAATCCAGTTTCGCCCGCGCCTTCCTGCGCGCACTGGGCGTGGAAGGCACCATCCGCAGCCCGACATACACACTGGTCGAGCGCTACCCGCTGGCCGATGGCCGCGAAGCCCTGCATCTGGATCTGTACCGCATCGGCGATCCCGGCGAGCTGGAATTCCTCGGCATCGAAGGCGATCGGGTGTCGCTGTGGCTGGTCGAATGGCCGGCGCGCGGGCAGGGTGCCTTGCCGCCGGCGGACCTCCATGTGCGCCTCGAAGTGGCCGGCGCTGGACGCCACCTCCATGCCGAGGCCGGCAGCCCGGCGGGCGAGGCCTGGCTGGAGGCACTCGGGGCGATGACGGGCCCGGAAGCGGACCGATCCTCGTAAACCTGAGAGGAAGTTAACCGAAGCCACGGATTTCCAAGGGAAAATGGTTGAACTCGAAAGCCGTGGATGTTTGAATCGACCCATGCGCGCCAGGGGACTCCGGATCGAGCAAATCGTGTTGGGGCTGATGCTCCTCCTCGCGCTCGTCTGGAATCTGGCCGAAGCGCGGGAGGTCCGCGCGGTGAGCATCGAAGTCGGCCCGACCGGCACGCGTGCCGAAGTCGTCCTGGATGCCCGCGCCGAATATCGGGTGATCCCGTTGTCGAATCCCGACCGACTCGTCCTCGACATCGCCCAGTCCGGGCTGTCGCCGCGCTTGCGGCTGCCTGCCGGTGCCGGGCTGGTGCGCTCGGTGCGCAGTGGCCAGCCGGAAGCGGGGATCGCGCGCATCGTCTTCGACTTGGCGGCGCCGGTGGTGGTGATCGGCCCTCGCATGGAATGGCGTGATGGCAAGGCGGTGGTGATCCTGGAATGGCCGGGCGACGGCATCGCCGCCATCGCGGCGGCGGCCACCCAATCGAGCGCGCCGGCTGCGGCCTCTGCGGAAACGCCGGCGTCGCTGGCCTCGGCGGCGGATGCGCCGCCTGCCGCATCGCCATCGCCTGCCACGCCCGCGCCGGCGGCCGCGCAAGCAACGCACACCCCGCAGACCCAGCCGAACACGCCCGTGGCCACGGCCACGCCGCCCCCGCAGCAGGCTGCACCCGCGCCGGCATCCACCCCTGCCGCCACGCCGGTGCGGACCGTGCGTGACCTCAACCGCCCGGGCATGTTGCGGCCGATCATCGTCGCCATCGATGCCGGCCACGGCGGCCAGGATCCGGGCGCGGTCGGCCTCGCCGGCACCCGTGAAAAGGACATCACCCTCGCCGTGGCGCGTGAACTGGCGCGACAGGTGGATGCGATGCCCGGCCTGAAGGCCTACCTCACCCGCGATGCCGATTTCTTCATCCCCTTGGCCGAGCGTTACCAGCGGGCGCGCCGGGCCAAGGCCGATGTCTTCGTCTCGATCCATGCGGATGCGGCGGAAAACCGCAGCGCGCGCGGTTCCTCGGTGTACGTGCTGTCGCTTCGTGGCGCTTCCTCGCAGGCCGCGCGCTGGCTGGCGGATCGGGAGAACGCGGCCGATCTGGTCGGCGGCGTGCGCCTGCAGGGCAAGGAAAACACGCTGGCCTCGGTGCTGCTCGATCTCTCGCAGAGCGCAACGCAGCGGGCTTCCGAGCAGATCGCCAACGAAGTGCTGGGCGGACTGCGGCAGGTCGGGAAGACCCACAAGAACCAGATCGAGAAGGCCAACTTCGTCGTGCTGCGTTCGCCGGACGTGCCTTCGATGCTGGTGGAAACCGCTTTCATCAGCAATCCCGACGAGGAGCGCCGCCTGCGCGATCCCGAGTTCCAGCGCCAGCTGGCGCGCGCGGTGCTCGATGGCATCCACAACCACTTCACCCGCATGCCGCCGCCCGGCACCCATTACGCCGCGCGTCGCGAAGCGCAGGGCGGCAGCGTCGCCTCCACCGCGTCGCCCTGAGCCTGCCTCGCGGGGCGGGGCGGCTTAGAATCACGGACCGTTCCGCGTGAGCCGCCCGTGACCGAAGATCGCCGCATCCGCCTGTTGCCCGAGACCCTGGCTAACCAGATCGCCGCCGGCGAAGTGGTGGAGCGTCCGGCCTCGGTGGTCAAGGAACTGGTCGAGAACGCACTGGATGCCGGCGCCACGCGGGTGGACATCGACCTGGAGGAAGGCGGCGCACGACTGGTGCGGGTGCGCGACGATGGCCGCGGCATCGCGCCGGAAGAACTGCCGATGGCCGTGCAGCGCCACGCCACCAGCAAGATCGCCAGCCTCGAGGATCTGGAGGCCGTGGCGACGCTGGGTTTCCGCGGCGAGGCCCTGCCTTCGATTGCCTCGGTCAGCCGTTTCCGCATCGCCAGCCGGCGCGCCGAGGATGCCCACGGCCATGCGCTGGAGGTGGAAGGCGGCCGGGTCGGCGAGCTCTTGCCCGCCGCGCAGGCGGTGGGGACCACGGTGGAAGTCCGCGACCTCTTCTTCAACACGCCCGCGCGCCGCAAGTTCATGCGCGCCGAGCGCACCGAGCTGGGCCATGTCGAAGAGTGGCTGCGGCAACTGGCGCTGGCCCGGCCGGACGTGGAACTGCGCCTCGGCCACAACGGCAAGGCCAGCCGCCGCTACCGGGGCGGCACGCAAGGCGAACTGGTGGCGGATGATCGCCTGCTGCAGACCCTCGGCGAGGAGTTCACCCGCAACGCCATGTCCATCGACCATGCCGCCGCCGGGTTGCGCCTGCATGGGTGGATCGCCCATCCCGCCTACAACCGGGCCAGCGCCGACCAGCAGTACCTTTACGTCAACGGGCGCGCGGTGCGCGATCGCAGCGTGGCGCATGCGGTCAAGCTGGCCTATTCCGACGTGCTGTTCCATGGCCGCCAGCCGGCTTACGTGCTGTTCCTCGAACTCGATCCGCGCCGGGTGGACGTGAACGTGCATCCGGCCAAGCACGAAGTGCGCTTCCGCGATGGCCGCCTGGTCCACGATTTCGTCCACCGCACACTGCGCGAGGCCCTGGCCGAAACCCGAGCCGGTGCCGCACCCGTGTCGATGCCGGCATCCGCCGCTTGGCAGACGGATGCGGCCGGCACTTCGATGTTGCCGCGTTCGGCCCCGCCGCAATCTCCGCTCGGGCTGGGCGTGGCCGAGGCGCCGTCGGCCTACGCGGCGCTCTACGGGCGCGGCGGCGCGGTGAGTGCCTCCGGCCCGGTCGCGCCGGCGATGGCGCAGGCGATCGGGCCGGAGGGCGAGATCCCGCCGCTCGGTTTCGCCATCGCCCAGCTGCATGGCATCCACATCCTCGCCGAGACCGCGGACGGGCTGGTGGTGGTGGACATGCACGCCGCGCACGAGCGCATCAACTACGAGAAGCTGAAGGCCGCCTTCGATGGCGAGGGCCTGCGCCTGCAGCCGCTGCTGGTGCCGATGTCGATCGCGGTGGCGGTGCGCGAGGCGGAACTGGTGGAACGCGAAGCCGAAGCGCTGCAGACGCTCGGCTTCGATCTGGTCCGCAGCGGCGAACAATCCCTGCTCTTGCGCGCGGTGCCGGCGCTGCTGGCACAGGGCGACGCAGAGGCGCTGGTGCGCGACGTGCTGGCGGATTTCGTCGAGCACGGCCACAGCCCGCGCGTGACCGAGGCACGTGACGAGCTGCTGGCGACCATGGCCTGCCACGGCAGCGTGCGCGCCAATCGCCGGCTCACGCTGCCGGAAATGAACGCGCTGCTGCGCGAAATGGAGGCCACGGAGCGCTCGGCGCAGTGCAACCACGGCCGTCCGACGTGGGCGCGCTTCAGCCTGGCCGACATCGATCGCTGGTTCCTGCGCGGCCGCTGACGTGTTCGCGTCTTTGACGGTGTGTTAATACTGCGAAACGAAATCACGTTTCCGGAGTTTTCGATGTCCCTTCGCCGCGTCCTTGCCGTTGCCGTTTCCGCCGGCCTGCTGTGCTGTGCCTCCGCCTTTGCCGCGCCGCCGACCCCGACTGCCGCACCTGCCGCCGGCAACGCCACGACCGTCGCACCGCCGGTGCCGATGCTGTGGCAGGTCACCCGCGGCGAGAACCGCGTGTACTTGCTGGGCTCCTTCCATCTGTTGCTGGAGAACGACTATCCCTTCCACCCGGATGTCGATGCCGCGTTCGAGGATGCGGAAAAGTTGATATTCGAGGTGCATCCCGACGAAGTCGATGATCCGGCAATACTGGCCGCGGCGATGGAAAAGGTCGCCGGTTATGCGCCGGGGCAGTCTTTCGACACGGTGGTGCCGGCCGCCACCCGGGAAAAACTGGAGGCGCTTTCGCAGATGGCCGGACAGGACCCGGCCGCGTTGCGCGAGTCGGAGCCGTGGATGCTCAGCCTCGGCATGAGCGTGGGCATCGCGCAGGCGCTCGGCTTCAAGGGCGAGCACGGCATGGACAAGCGGCTGATGGGCCGCGCCGGGGAATCCGGCAAGCACGTGGCGGGGCTGGAAACGCTGGAATTCCAGCTCGTCGCGCTTGATTCCGTGCCTTACGAAGAGCAGGTGAAGGGTCTGGACCAGATGGTGTCCGACATGCCCAAGGCCGTCCGCGAGATGCAGGAGCTGCACGCCCGCTGGCGGCAGGGAGATGTCGCCGGACTCGATCGCGGCATGCGTGCCGAGATGGCCGAAAAGACCCCGGTGTCCTATCGCCTGATCAACACCGACCGCAACAAGGCGTGGCTGCCGCAGGTCGAAGCCCGGCTTTCCGCGCCCAACGGCGACGACACACTGGTGGTGGTCGGTGCCCTGCATCTGTTGGGCAAAGACGGGCTGGTGGAAATGCTGCGTGCGAGGGGATACGACGTGCAGCGCATCTGCAGCGCCTGCGCGCCCGGCACGCCGGACGTGCGCAACTGATCAGCCGGCCTCGAGGGTGGCCGGCTGGCCCGGCACCATCACGATGCAATCCACCGGGCAGGGCGGCAGGCAGAGTTCGCAACCCGTGCACAGCGGCGCGATCACCACGTGCATCAGCTTGGATGCACCGGCGATCGCGTCCACGGGACAGGCCTGGATGCACTTGGTGCAACCGATGCAGTCCGCTTCGATGATCGCCGCCACCCGGTCCGGCAGATGTTCGCCGCGGCTGCGGTCGAAGGGGATCGCCTTGACGCCGAGCAGGCGCGCCAACGCTCGCGCCCCCGCATCGCCGCCCGGCGGGCAGTGCTCGATGCCGGCCTCGCCACGCGCCAGCGCCTCGGCATAGGGCCGGCAGCCCTCGTACCCGCATTGGCCGCACTGGGTCTGCGGCAGCAGGCGGTCGATCCGCTCGACGAGGTCCGCGGCGTCCTTCATGGCCGCTGACGGTGCCGCCTCAGCGGACCGGCATGCCCGGCTCGGCGCCGGCATCGGCATCCAGCAGTGCCAGCGCGCCGCCGTCGAAACCGGCCGAGAGGATCATCCCCTCGCTCACGCCGAAGCGCATCTTGCGCGGTGCCAGGTTGGCGATGAACACCACATTGCGGCCGACCAGTCGTTCCGGCTCGGCGTAGCTGGCGCGGATGCCGGAGAAAATCTGCCGCTGGCCGAGATCGCCGGCGTCCAGCAGGAAGCGCAGCAGCTTGTCCGAGCCTTCGACGAAGCCGCATTCCAGCACCTTGCCGATGCGCAGATCGAGCCGGGCGAAATCCTCGATGCCGATGAATTCCGAATCGCCGGTCTTGTCGGCGGCGGGCGCCGGCGCGGATTTCGCGGTCTTGGCCGGGGCGGCGGCTTCGCTGGCGGGCTTCAGGGTGTCCTTGCTGGCATCGGTCATGGCGGCGATCTGCTTCGGGTCGATCCGGGTGAAAAGCGGTTGGTAGGGCTGGATGCGATGTGCCAGCAACGGCGCATCGGCATCTTCCCAGCGCGATAGCGGCGCGCCCAGGAATTCGGCCACGCGCGCGGCCGTGGCCGGCAGCACCGGCGCCAGCGCAAGCGCCAGCAGGCGGAACAGGTTGAGCCCTTGGGTGCACACGGCCTGCAACTCGGCATCGGAATCCGGCTGCTTCGCGATCACCCAGGGCTTCTTCTCGTCGATGTAGCGGTTGGCATCGTCGGCCATCGCCATCACCAGACGGAGCACCTGCGCGGCATCGTCGGCCGCGTAGGCTTCGCGGACGGGCGCGAGCCGCGCCAGGAAATCGGCGTACATCGCCGGTTCCGGCAATGCATCGGCCAGGCGTCCATCGAAGCGCTTCTCGATGAAGCCCGCGCAGCGGCTGGCGAGGTTCACGAACTTGCCGACGATGTCGCTGTTCACGCGGCTGACGAAATCGGCCAGGTTGAGATCGAGGTCATCGACGCCGCCGCTGGTCTTGGCCGCGAAGTAGTAGCGCAGCGCTTCGGGATGCAGGCCCTGCTCGAGATAGGTACGTGCCATCACGAAGGTCCCGCGGGATTTCGACATCTTGGCGCCGTCCACGGTCAGATAGCCGTTGACGTGCAGCCGCGTCGGCGTGCGATGGCCGGAGCCGTGCAGCACCGCCGGCCAGAACAGGCCGTGGAAGTTGACGATGTCCTTGCCGATGAAGTGGTGCATCTTCGCGTTGGAGCCGGGCGCGAGGAAGGCGTCGAAATCGATGCCTTCGCGCTCGCACAGGGCCTGGAAGCTGGAGAGGTAGCCGATCGGCGCATCCAGCCACACGTAGAAGTACTTCCCCGGCGCGCCGGGGATCTCGAAACCGAAGTAGGGCGCGTCGCGCGAGATGTCCCAGGCGCGCAGGCCACCTTCGCCATCCAGCCACTCCGCCAACTTGGCCTTGACGCCCGGTACGGCAACGTCGCCCGCCAGCCATTCGCGCAGGAAGGCTTCGAAATGGCCCAGCTCGAAGAAGTGGTGTTCGGAATCACGCAGCTCGGGCGTGGCACCGGACACCACCGATTTCGCATCTTTCAGCTCGGTCGGCGCATAGGTGGCGCCGCAGTTCTCGCAGTTGTCGCCGTACTGGTCCGGTGCGTCGCAGCGCGGGCAGCGGCCCTTCACGTAGCGGTCGGGCAGGAACATGCCGCGCTCGGGATCGTACAACTGGGACACCGTGCGCTTGCCGATGTGGCCGGCGGCGTCGAGGCGCGCGTAGATCGCCTCGGTCAGTGCCCGGTTGCGTGGCGAGTGGGTGGAATCGTAGTGGTCGAAACCGACGTGGAAGGCGGCGAAATCCGCTTCATGGCCCGACTGGATGCCGGCGATGAAGGCTTCGGGTGTGGTCCCGGCCTTTTCCGCCGCCAGCATGATCGGCGTGCCGTGGGTGTCGTCGGCGCAGACGAAATGGACCGTCTCGCCCGCCATGCGGCGCGCCCGCACCCAGATGTCGGCCTGGATGTAGCCGACCAGGTGGCCGAGATGCAGGGGGCCGTTGGCATAGGGCAGGGCGGTGGTGACGAGCAGCGGATCGGACATGGGCGCGGCGGACAGCGGGAGAGGCGCGATTATCGCATGCGGCCCCGCCATCGCCGCCCTCGACGGGCGTCCGGCCCCGACCGCGACGGGCCCGCAAAAGGAAAGCGCCCGGACTTGCCGGGCGCTTGGCGTCGGGGCCGCGCGAGTCGGGCCGCGATGCGGATCAGGTCACATGCGGATCCAGGTCTGCGACTTGCAGATGAAGGCCACGCAGCCGGAAACCTTCAGCTTGCGGCCGCCATCCTCCAGCTCCATCTTGGAGCGATAGACCTTGCCCTCGTCGGGCTTGAGGATGGTGCCGCCGGCCCACTTGCCGGCGCCATCCGCACGCATGCCGCGGATGATCTCCATGCCGGTGATCGGGCGACCCTTGCGGTCGTCGCTGCACTTGTCGCAGGTCGGGTTCGGGCGGCTCGGGTTGATCAGCTCGAGGATGCGGCCCGAAAGCACGCCGTTCTGCGATTGGGTGATTTCGACCACCGACTTGGCCTGGCCCGTGTCGCCATCGATGGTGCGCCACTTGCCGACCGCCGACTGCTGGGCGGAGGCCATCATCGGCACGGCCGCGAGGCCGAGGGCGATTGCGAAAACGGTCTTGCGCATTTCTTTGCTCTCCTGGGATGTCGCCGGCCCGTCGGGCCGCTGGAACTTATATCCCATGCTTGGCGGTATGGGGAAAGTTGCATTGCAACAAAACGATGTCCGGTTCAGCTTGGTGCCGATACTCGAAAACCGGAAATCCGGAATGACGAAGGCGGCCTTGCGGCCGCCTCCGTTGACTTGCCTTGTTGCCGGTGCCCGATCAGAACTTGTAGTTGAAGCGGGCGAACAGCGAACGACCGAACCAGTCGTAGTTGGTGGAGAACGCCGGGCTGTTGCCGTACATGCTCACCAAGCCGGAGGACATCACCGGCGGCTTGCGGTCGGTGAGGTTGCGGACACCGATCAGCAGCGACCAGTCGGCCTGGTCGTAACGGATCGAGGCGCTGTGGTACAGGCGGCTGTCGGCGGTGATGTCGCGGATTGCCGGGCGGCCCTGGTAGGTGGTGTTTTCGGAAATGTCCAGGTAATGCGACGAACCGACGTACTCCATGCCCCAGGTGTAGGTGAGATCGTTGCGCTTCAGCGAGGCGTTGACGTTGCCCACCATCTTCGGACGGCTGACGTCGCCGCGACGGTCGGAGCGGGTCAGACCCGAAGCCAGGGGATCGCTGAACAGCAGCGCGAAGTCTTCCTTCATGTAGGTCGCTTCGGCCTGCACGATCAGGCGACCGAAGGCGTGCGACTCGTCGTAACGTGCCAGCAGGTCGTAACCGCGGACCTTCTGCTTGTTGATGTTGACGTAGGTCGCGTACACCTCTTCGATCTTGTTCGGTGCGGTCGGGTGCGTCGGCGAGTTGCGGACGAACAGGTCGCAGAACGAGTTCGGGTACACCTCGGCACCGTAGCAGCCGGCCACGATGGTGCCGGAGCCAAGCTGGGTGATCTGGTCGTTCACCTGCATGTCGAAGTAATCGACGGCGAAGCTGACGGGCATGAACGAAGGCGTCCAGACCACGCCTGCGGTGAAGGCGTTCGAGGTTTCCGGACGCAGGCTGTCGCCGGCGCCACGGGTGAAGGTCTGCGCCGAGGAGGAAGAACCGCCGGTGGCCGCGTAGTCGTCCGGGATGCCGGCCGCTGCGCAGTTGGTGCGGATGCGCTCGTTGCTGCTCTCGCCCCAGCGGATGCAGGGGTCGATCGAAGCCTGGCTGACGAAGCCCGACAGGTTGCCCAGGTACAGCTCGTACAGGCCCGGGGCGCGGTAGGACGTGCCCTTGGTGGAGCGCAGCAGCAGCGACGGAGTGACCTGCCAGCCCAGGCCGGCCTTCCACACGTGGTCGCTTTCGCCGACGGAGTCGTACTTGAACGCGCGGGCGGAGACGTTGAGGGTCAGAGACTCGACCGCCGGCAGGCCCTTCAGCAGCGGGAGCTCCACTTCGCCGAAGACCTCGGTGACCTTGTCGTCGCCCGTGGTGGCCACGGCGCTCGACTGGCCCCACAGCTCGCCGTTGCGCTCGTAGTCGCTCGGCTGGTCGTCGATGCTGAAGCGGCGGTGTTCGACGCCGAGGGCGGCACCCGCGGTGCCGGCCGGCAGGGTGAACAGGTCGCCGGTCACGAGGCCGGAGAACACGGTCTGGTCGTAGACGGTGTTGCCGGTGTGCCAGCGTCCGATGGCGGCCACGGTGTCGTCGATGCACTCGCCGCTCAAGACGCACGGCTGGAAGTAGTCGAAGGTGGGCGCGCGTCCACCGGTCCACGGACGCAGGGCCGGGTCGGCGTCGCCGGTCAGCGACTTGATGATGCCCAGGCCGCTGTATTCACCGTTGGAGCGCGAGTACGACACGTTGGCGTTCCAGATCCAGCTGCTGGCGCCGAAGCTGCCTTCCAGGCCGGTGCTGATGTAGCCGTAATCGATGGTCACGTCCTGATCGGAGTTGAACGGGATGATCGGACGCGCGATACCACCCGGGACCGGCGCAGTGAAGGTCGGGTTGTCGGTGTAGCGGTAGGAGGCCAGCGGCGAGGTCCGACCACCGATCAGCGGGAAGAACTGGCGCAGGCGGTGGGTCTGGGTGTTGCGGCGGTTCAGCAGCACCTCGGTATCCCACGCGATGTCGCCGAAGCTGAAGCTGCTCGAAGCGAACAGGTTCATGCGCTCCTGGCGATCGACCATCTGCACGTCGTCCCACAGCGGGGTGTTCAGCACCTGGTGGTGGAAGGCGACCGGCGAGCCGCCGGCATAGGTCTGGTTGATGTTCGGACGGTAGCCCGGGATCAGGCCGATGGTGGTGCCGTCCCAGGTCGGTACGTAGCGTGTGCCGGTGATCGCGTCGTCGACCGCATTGTGCAGGAGGTGGTTGCAGTCCGCGTAACGGCTGCCGGCCAGGACCGAGCGATCCTCGCGGTCGATGCGGTTGCCCTGCTCGTCCCAGAACATGTCCTGCGAGCAGCGCAGGTAGCTGCGGTCACCCATGCGCAGCGGCGACTGCAGGTAGTATTCGGCGGCGAGAACCACGTTGCCGTTGTCGAAGTTCCAGCCGGTGGCACCGGAGAGGGTGAAGCTCTCGCCGCCGCCCGGGAACGGAGCGCGCAGGCCGACGGTGACTTCCGGACGGTTGATGTTCTTGCGGGTGATGATGTTCACCGCGCCGGCCACGGCATCGGAACCGTAGATGGACGAGGTGCCGTCCTTCAGGATCTCGACGCGCTGGACGATGGACTGCGGGATGACGTTCAGGTCGAACGAGTGCACCTGGCCGCGGGTGCCGGCCGGACCGGGACGCTTGCCGTTCAGCAGCACGGCGGTGCGCTGGGCACCCAGGCCGCGCAGGCTGATGGTCTGCACGCCGGTGCCGCCGCCGACGACGAAGCCGGAGAACTGGGCGTTGATCTGGGTGGAGCCGGCGGCAACGCTGGACTTCTGCAGGAATTCGGCGGTATCGACTTGGCCGACGGCGACGCTGGTGTCGGCGGTGATGACCTGGACCGGCGAGACCGAGGTGTATTCCTGGCGACGCAGCAGCGAGCCGGTGACGGTCACGCGCTCGAACTCCTGTTCATTCTGCGACGAGCGGGTCCCTTCCTCGTCCTGTTGCTGTTGCGGTTGTTGCTGGGTGTCGGCGAGGGCGGTCGTGCCGTACAGGCAGCCGAGCATGGCGATGCACAGCGGCAACTTGCGGAGGCCGTGGCGAGTAGAGCGGTTACGTGCAGACATGAAGTCTCCCCAATCGTGGTTTTGTCGTTGTTCAGCTGTTGAGCCGAAACCCGAGCATAGCCCTGTCCGAGCGGCGCTGCAACGATTCTTTAACGACATTTGCTTGACATCGTCACAATTACCCCCATTCATGTTCTGCATGGATGCGGGCACGCGCCCGGAACTGCGCAAAATGCCTTTCCGGCGAGGCTCAGAGGCGACGGCTGCACGCACGTCCCCGGAAAAGCAAAGGGCCGGCATGGCCGGCCCTTGCGGGTGCATCGATCCGGACTCAGAGTCCGCCCGGGCCGCACTCCTTGGCCAGGTAATCCTCCATCAGCTTGAGCGTCTGCTCCTGGTGACGCGGATACCACGGCATGCTGTGCGGCATGTCGGCGATCAGCTCGAAGCGGGCCGGTACCTGGCCACGCACGCCGTTGTAGAAGTTGCGGGCGTGGAAGGCGGGGGTGCGGACATCGCGGTCACCGACGTACAGCAGTACCGGGATGCTGGCGTTCGCGGTGTGGCGCATCGGGTCCATGCCGGTGATGGTCTGCGCCTGCAGGATGCGCTGCACGCGGCTGTCGCTCCACGAGGTGCCGAGGCGCGCCAGGTCGGTTACCGGGGCACCGGAGATCGCGCACTGGTACGGGCTGTTCGGGCGCACCACCGCGGCGGCGGCGGCGAAGCCGCCATAGGAGTAGCCGAAGATCGCCAGGCGGTCCTTGTCGGCGATGCCCTGCTGGACCAGCCAGGCGGCACCGTCGTCCTTGTCGTCCTGCATCTTCTGGCCCCATTCGGCGTCGCCGGCCAGCCACAGCTTGCGGCCGAGGCCGGTCGAGCCGCGGTACTGCGGACGCAGCACGGCGTAGCCGCGTGAGGTCAGGAACGGCACCCAGCCGGAGCGGTCCCAGCCGCCGTAGTCACGCGCCCAGGGGCCACCGTGCGGATGGATGATGGTCGGCAGTGGACCCTGCTCCTTGGTCCAGCCGGCAGGCAGATCGAGGATGGCGGGGATACGGAGTCCATCGCGGGCCGGGTATGTCACCCAGCGCTGTTCGCCGATCTGCTCCGGCTTGACCGCCGGGTTCTCGCTGCCCAGCGTGGTCACCTGCTTGCGATCGTTGAGCATGTGATAGGTGGGCGCATGGCGCGGGCTGGAGGTGACGAACAGCACCCGGCTCAGGTCGTTGTTGTACTGGCGGATGGAGACCGTCTGCCCCGGATAGGCGGCCTGCAGGCCGGCGTGGATCGAGACGAAATCCGGATCGACGTAGGTGACGGTGGGTTCCAGCCCGCCGACCACGAAGCCCAGCACGCGGTTGAAGTTGCTGGCCTGGTTGCCGAGCACGAGTCCCGTGATCGAATGCTCCGGATGGGCCACGAGGGCTTCATCGTCGAACTTGCGCGCGACCGGGTCGTACATGCGCGCCTGCACCAGATCGGAGTACAGGTCGGTCAGCACGTAGTACTTGCCCGATTGCTCGTCGATGCCGACGAAGGAGAACTGGTAGCGATCGGTCAGCTTGCGGGTGAGGTTCTCGTGCAGCTCGAACTGGCCGGTCTGCGCGTTGCGGATGTGGATGCGGTCCTCGTAATCATTGGCGCCGGAACCGACCAGCTCGGTCCGCACCAGCACGTCGCCGTTGCGCGGGTTGAACAGCGCCGGCTGGGTGCGCGCGCCACCACGGAACAGCAGGGTGGTTTCATTGGTGCGCAGGTTGTAGAGGTAGTAGTTGGACTGCAGGGTGAGGTTGTTGAGCTGCTGGACGATGACGTTGTCCGGGTCCAGCGGCAGGCTGCTGACCAGGGCCGCGGTGCCGCCCAGCTCCATGCAACGCAGGGTTTCCTGGCTCACGCCGACGCGGCGGGCGTTGTCCGCGAATGCCTCGCTGAATTCCTTGTGGGCGTTGTCGGTGAGGTAGGTCTTGGTGACGAAGGTCTTGGTCGAGCCCTGGCTGCGGCCTTCGCCACAGCCGCCGAGGTTGCCGGTCCATTCCTGGCGGCCCACGACCAGGATGCGGTCGGCCTTCATTGCGGAGGCGGCGATGAATTTCATGCGGTCGCCGGAAGGCGTGATGTTCGGGCCTGCCCCCGGTGTCGACAGGTCCCAGGTGGCGAGCGCTGTGTCCTGCGCGGCACCGACCGGCGAGGGCACCAGCGCGACGAGGGTCTTGCCGTCGTTGCTCATGCTGACCGACTGGATCTTCGGCAGGCTCGAGAGCGTTTCGATGGAAATCGGCTCGCGCGCCAGCGAAATGGCCGGCAGCAGCATCAGGGCGACGGCGAGTCGGTGGACGTTTCTGGTCATTGCGTGTGTCCCCAGTGGCGGTGTGGTGGCGATGCAGCGCGACCGCGCGGACCCTGCCCGGTCGCCATCGATCCCGAGTCTAGCAGCCGGATTCGGCCCGTTGACAAGTGAAGCAGTCATGACGAATGCGATAATCGCCATCCCTGCCCGTGGTCGCGCCTGATCGTGATCGCGGCACCTGCAAGGATCGGAACGCCATGCCTCTCGCCCCCCATGTCCCGCAGCGCGACCTGTCGCCGCATCCCGCCATCCGCAACGTGATCGCCGTGGGCTCCGGCAAGGGCGGGGTGGGCAAGTCCACCACGGCGGTGAACCTGGCCGCGGCGTTGATGCAGGAAGGCTTGCGCGTGGGGGTGCTCGACGCGGACATCTACGGGCCCTCGATCCCGGCCATGCTCGGGATCGAGGGCAAGCCCGCGAGCCCGGACGGCAAGACCATCGAGCCGATGCACGGCCACGGCCTGGAGGCGATGTCGATCGGCGTGCTGGTGGACCAGGATACGCCGATGATCTGGCGCGGCCCGATGGCCACCTCCGCCCTGATGCAGCTGTTCAACGACACGCGCTGGGGCGATCTCGACATCCTCGTGGTGGATCTGCCGCCAGGCACCGGCGACATCCAGCTCACGCTCTCGCAGAAGATCCCGGTGGCCGGGGCGGTGGTGGTGACCACGCCGCAGGACATCGCCACGCTGGACGCGAAGAAGGCGGTGAAGATGTTCGAGAAGGTGGAAGTGCCCGTGCTGGGCGTCATCGAGAACATGGCGGTGCACGTGTGCTCTACCTGCGGCCATGCCGAGCACGTCTTCGGCGCAGGCGGCGGCGGGCGCATGGCCGAACAGTACGGCGTGCCGATGCTGGGTTCGCTGCCGCTGGACATTCGCATCCGCGAGCGCGGCGATGCCGGCATGCCCGTGGTGGTGGCCGAGCCGGATTCGAAGGTGGCGCTCGCCTACCGGGAAGCCGCTCGCCGGCTCCTGGAGGCGCTGGATCGCCGCCCGCGCGCGCGCATGCCGATTTCCGCCTCGCTGCTTTGAGTGCCGTGCCGGCCTGCCCGGCGATACAATCCGGCGTTCCACAGACGGGATGATTCGATGAGCATCAAGAGCGACCGCTGGATCCGCCGGATGTCCGAGCAGCACGGCATGATCGAGCCGTACGAGCCCGGCCAGGTCAAGTTCGCCGGCAAGGACGGGGCCGACGGCCAGCGCATCGTCAGCTACGGCACGTCGAGCTACGGCTACGACGTTCGCTGCTCGCGCGAGTTCAAGGTGTTCACCAACATCAACTCGACCATCGTCGATCCCAAGCATTTCGACCCGAAGAGCTTCGTCGACATCGAGGCCGACGAGTGCATCATCCCGCCGAACAGCTTCGCGCTGGCGCGCACGGTGGAATACTTCCGCATCCCGCGCGACACGCTGGTGGTCTGCCTGGGCAAGAGCACCTACGCGCGCTGCGGAATCATCGTCAACGTGACCCCGCTGGAGCCGGAGTGGGAAGGCCACGTCACCCTCGAGTTCAGCAACACCACGCCGCTGCCCGCGCGCATCTACGCGGGCGAAGGCGTCGCGCAGATGCTGTTCTTCCAGTCCGATGCCGACGACGTCTGCGAGACCAGCTACAAGGACCGCGGCGGCAAGTACCAGGGCCAGACCGGAGTGACCTTGCCGCGCACTTGAGCGCGGCGGGCCGGACTCAGCGGAACTTCACGAAGGCGAAGCCCGGCAGACACTTCCTGAGCCTGGCGAGGAAACTGCGGCGTTCGGCCGCGCTGCGCTTCCGCTGCGGCACCGCGCCCCAGACCGGACGCGGCCAGGCGGCATCATCCGGCTGCCGGCCGATCACGTGGACGTGCAGCTGCTCCACCACGTTGCCGAGTGCGGCGACGTTGAGCTTGTGCGGCGAGAACGCCTTGCGCAGTCCCAGCGCCGCGGCATCGGTCTCGCGGTGGAGCTGGACGCGCGTGGCTTCGTCGAGATCCATCAGTTCGCGGGCGCCGGCCACGCGCGGTACCAGGATCAGCCACGGGTACTGCGCATCATCCATCAGCAGCAGTTCGCAGAGCGGCCACTGCGCGACCGGATGGGTGTCCGCGGCCAGGCGCGGGTCGAGGATGAACGGCGTCATTCGAAAGACTCCCGCAGGAACGCGACGGTGCGCTGCCAGGCCCGCCGGGCCGCTTCGGGGTGATGGTGGCGAGGATCGACGTCGCGGTTGAAGGCATGGCCGGCACCGGGGTGAACGTGGATCTCCGCCGCCGGCCACGCCTCGCGTTGCCGATGGATGTCTCCGAGGGGAATCAGCGGATCGTCTTCGCCGAAGTGCAGCAGCAAGGGCGCCTGCAGGGCTTCGTGGACGAAGGGCATGCTGCGGGCGCCGTAATAGCCGACCGCCGGCATTCCGAGCCGGGTGTTGGCGAGGATCGCGACGGTGCCGCCCCAGCAGAACCCGACCGTGGCGCAGGCGTGGCCGGCTTCGCGCAGCCAGCGCGAGGCACTGCCGATGATGTCGATCGCGGCATCGAAGCCGAGATCGCCCGCCAACCGCCGGCCATGGGACATCGAGGCCTCGTCGTGTCGCAGCTCGACGCCCGGTTCGATCGGGTCGAACATCGAGGGCGCCAGCGCGACGAAGCCTTCATCGGCCAGCCGCCGGGCGACATCGCGGATGTGCGCGTTGGCACCGAAGATTTCCTGGACCACGATGACCGCGCGCTTGGCGGGGAGGTCCGGGGCGACATGCCAGGCCCGGACCGGGCCATGCGGGGTAGCCAGTTGTATCCAGCGCGACATCTAGGATCTCCGGTGGGGGCGGCCGGGACGCAGGCGGGCCGGACGTATAATCCGGCCTCGCCACGAGGTATTACAGGATGTCACAAAGCCAGCCCAAAGTCGGATTCGTCAGTCTCGGCTGCCCGAAGGCGCTCGTCGATTCCGAGCGCATCCTCACCCAGCTGAAGGTCGAGGGCTACGGTCTCGTCAACAGCTACGACGATGCCGACGTGGTGGTGGTCAACACCTGCGGCTTCATCGACAGCGCGGTGGCGGAGTCGCTCGATGCCATCGGCGAGGCCATGGCCGAGAACGGCAAGGTCATCGTCACTGGCTGCCTCGGCAAGCGCGGGGAGCTGATCCGCGAAGCGCATCCGGGCGTGCTGGCCATCAGCGGGCCGCAGGATTACGCCAGCGTGATGGAAGCCGTGCACGCCGCGGTGCCGCCGAAGCACGATCCGTTCATCGACCTGGTGCCGGATTACGGGCTGAAGCTGACGCCCAAGCACTACGCCTATCTCAAGATTTCCGAAGGCTGCAACCACCGCTGCAGTTTCTGCATCATCCCCTCGATGCGCGGCGACCTGGTCTCGCGTCCGGTGGACGAAGTGCTGCGCGAGGCCGAGAAGCTGGCGATCGGTGGCGTGAAGGAGCTGCTGGTGGTCTCGCAGGACACCAGTGCCTATGGCGTGGACCTGAAATACGCCGAGCGCGAATGGCACGGCAAGCCCTATGCGACGCGCATGAAGGCCCTGTGCGAGGGGCTTTCCGAGCTGGGCATCTGGACGCGCCTGCACTACGTGTATCCGTACCCGCACGTGGACGACATCATCCCGCTGATGGCCGAAGGGAAGGTCCTTCCCTACCTCGACATTCCCTTCCAGCATGCCAGCCCGCGCATCCTCAAGTTGATGAAGCGGCCCGGCGCGATCGACAAGACCCGCGAGCGCATCGCGCGCTGGCGCGAGACCTGCCCCGACATCACCTTGCGCAGCACCTTCATCGTCGGTTTCCCGGGCGAGACCGAGGACGATTTCGAGGAGCTGCTGGATTTCATCGAGGAAGTGCGGCTCGATCGTGTCGGTGCCTTCGCCTATTCCCCGGTGGATGGTGC
>JAEXAG010000119.1 GCA_023394655.1 Pseudomonadota bacterium | reverse complement strand
TACACCGTGATGCACGATGCGGGCGACTGGTTCGCCCGCAAGTTCCGCCGCGGCAAGGCCGCGCAACCCGCACATTGAACGCCGGGCGCGGGCCTTGCCCGCATCCGGTCAGTGCTGCATCTGTTTCAAGGCTGCTTCGGCCTCGGCGCCGGCGCGCTCGATCCGCTTGAGCGTTTCCGGGTCGCCCATCTGCCGCAGGCCCTGGCAGCTGCGCTCCTTCTCGGCAGCATCGACCTCGGCGGCCTTGGCCTTGCCTTCGTAGTAGGCAGCGTTGAACACCGCCTCCACCTGCGCGGCGGACAGGCCCTGCGCCGCCATCTCGCGCTGTACGTTGGCCAGCGCCTCGCGCGACTGCGCGGCAGTGGCCAGGCCACACGCTTCGACCATCGCGGTCATCACGCCGGCCAGGCCGATCGTGTTGCGATGGCCTTCGTCCACGGACGCGACGAGTTCGACCGAATCGGCGCCCGGCGCCGCCTGCGCGGCTTCGGCAGACGCTGCCGCCGTGGCGGCTTCGGTGGCGGGGGCTGCAGCCGCAACACCGGCGGCGTCATCGGCGTTGCAGGCGGTCATGGCGAAGCACAGGCAGGCCAGCAGCGGCAGGGTCTTGCTCGGGTTCATGGCGCAGCACTCGCGTGGGGGAAAGCTTGCGAGTGTAGCGGCGCAAGATGTCGGCCGGCACCCTGCGTCCGCGCACGGTCGATGGTTCGATCCTGTGCGTGCCCGAGCTGCGCGCGGCCTTGACGCGACCCCCGCCATGCTCGCCCCATGGATGCCCACCGCAACGAAGCTCCCCTGCAAAGCGCCCGCGCGGCCGGGCTGCGCTATGTCGCCGACAGCATGCCGGGCATTGCCCGGCGAGCCTGGGGCAAGCACTTCCGCTACACCGCGCCGGACGGCAGCGCGGTGCGCGACGACGATACCCTCGGCCGGATCCGCGCGCTGGCGATTCCCCCGGCCTGGGCCGACGTGTGGATCTGCGTCCACCCGGCCGGGCACCTGCAGGCCACCGGCCGCGATGCCCGCCAGCGCAAGCAGTACCGCTATCACCCGGATTGGGCGCAGGCGCGCGAGCGCAGCAAGTTCGCGCGGGTGATCGCCTTCGGCAGCGCCCTGCCGCGCCTGCGACGGGCCCTGCGCAAGTCGTTGAAGGGCGAGGGCCTGCCGCAGGAAAAAGTGGTGGCGATGGTGGTGGCGGTGATGGCCGCCACCCTGATCCGCGTGGGCAACGAGCAGTACGCGCGCAGCAACCGCTCCTTCGGCCTGACCACCCTGCGCAACCGCCACGTCACCGTGATGCGCGGCGGGACGCTGCGCTTCCGGTTCACCGGCAAATCCGGCAGCAACGCCGACGTCACCTTGAGCGATGCGCGTCTGGCGCGCCTGGTGCGCCGCTGCCAGCAGTTGCCCGGGCAAGCGCTGTTCCAGTATCTGGATGACGACGGCTGCTGCCAGCCGGTGGATTCGGCCGACGTCAACGACTGGTTGCGCGAGGCGATGGGCGGGGACTTCACCGCCAAGGATTTCCGCACCTGGGGCGCGACCCTGCTGGCGTTCCGGTTGCTGGCGAAGACGCCGTTGCCGGAGGCCGCAGCCGGTCACGATGCGCCGTCGGAGCGCGCGCTGGCGCAGGTGGAAGCCGAGGTGGTGCGCGAAGTGGCGGCCACGCTCGGCAACACGCCCGGCGTCTGCCGCAAGGCCTACATCGATCCGGCGGTGTTCGGCGCCTGGCGCGACGGGCGACTGCCGGCGTACGCACGCGGTGCGATCGGCGAACGGCAGTGGGAGCAGGCGACCCTGCGCCTGCTGTGCGCCGAGCAGAAGCGGGCGCTACGCCAACGCTGAGCCTCGGCGACGCGGGCCTCGCCGAGGCTCAGCTGCGCATCCCGGTCCCGCGCTCGAGCAGCCACAACGCCAGCCCGCCCAGCGCCACCACGAACACGCCCATCAGCGCGAACGCGGTCCACGGCGGCACGTCGGCCACGCCCATCAGGCCGTAGCGGAAGGCGTTGACCATGTAGAAGATGGGGTTGAAATGGGTCAGCGTCTGCGCCCATTCCGGCAGCAGCTTGACCGAATAGAACACGCCGCCGAGGTAGGTCAGCGGCGTCAGGATGAAGGTCGGCACGATGGTGATGTCGTCGAACTTCTTCGCGTACACCGCATTGACGAAACCGGCCAGCGAGAAGATCACCGCGCCCAGCAGCACCGAGGCCACGGTCACCAGCGGATGCACCATCGGCACCTTGGTGAACAGCATCGCGATCAGCAGCACCACCGCGCCGACGATCAGCCCGCGCAGCACCGCGCCGGTGACGTAGCCGGCCAGGATCACCCGGTTCGGCATCGGGCTGACCTGCAGCTCCTCGATGTGGCGGCCGAACTTGGCGCCGAAGAAACTGGAGGAAATGTTGCCGTAGCTGTTCTGGATCACGCTCATCATCACCAGTCCCGGCACGATGAAGGCCATGTAGTCCAGCCCGTCCATCTGCCCCACGCGCGAGCCGATCAGCCCGCCGAAGATCAGGAAGTAGAGCGTCATGGTGATGGCCGGCGGCACCAGCGTCTGCGGCCAGATGCGCAGGATGCGCATCACCTCGCGGCGCGCGACGGTGAACAGCGCGATCAGGTCGGGATTGCTCATGCCGCGCCTCCCCGGCCATCCGCATCCATCGGCGTGGAGATCATGCGCACGAACAGTTCCTCCAGACGGTTGGACTTGGTCCGCATCGAACGCACGCGGATGCCGGCCTCGGCCAGCGCCGCGAACACGCGATTGAGATCCATCGCCCGCGGCATGTCCAGGTCCAGGGTGTGGTCATCCAGCCGCAGCAGCGTCGCGCCCTCGATCCGCGGCAGCACCGCGGGCAGCGTGCCCTCGATGTCGAACAGGAAGCCTTCCACGTCCAGCCGCGCCAGCATCGATTTCATCGGCCCTTCGGCCACGATGCGGCCGTGGTTGATGATGGCCAGCGTGCGGCACAGCGCCTCGGCCTCTTCCAGGTAATGGGTGGTGAGGATGATGGTGGTGCCTTCGGCATTGATCTTCTTCAGCGTCTGCCACATGCCGCGGCGGATCTCGATGTCCACGCCGGCGGTGGGTTCGTCCAGGATCAGCAGGCGCGGCTCGGTCATCATCGCGCGGGCGATCATCAGCCGCCGCTTCATGCCGCCGGAAAGCGTCCGGCTCATGACGTTGGCCTTCTCCCACAACTGCGCCTCGCGCAGCACCACTTCGGCGCGCGCCAGCGCCTCGGCGCGCGGGATGCCGTAGAAGCCCGCGTAGTTCACGCAGATGTCGATCGGCTTCTCGAACATGTTGAAGTTGATTTCCTGCGGCACCAGGCCGATCTGGCGCATCGCGCGGCTGCGCTCGGCGTCGATGTCGATACCGAACACCTCGACCGTGCCGGAGGTCTTGTTGACCAGCGAGCTGACGATGCCGATCAGCGTGGACTTGCCGGCGCCATTGGGCCCCAGCAAGGCATGGAAATCGCCGGGCACCACATTGAAGGAGACGCCCTTCAGTGCTTCGGTGCCGTTTGCGTAGGTCTTGCGGAGGTCCCGGACTGCAAGCGCTGCGGGCCGGTTGTGGTCGGTCATCGCGGATCGTGGGCAGTGAAAACGATAGTATATGGGCCCCGTTCATCCCGAGACCGCACGCCAGCCGGAACGCTGCGTGCCACCGCATGTCCAAGTTCTTCCCGATCCGCCTCGTCGCGCGCCGGATGGCGGCGCCCGCCGTGATGCACCTGACGTTCGTCCGCGACGATGGCCAGCCGCTCGATTACACGCCCGGCCAGTTCATCCAGATCCATTTCCCGCTGGCCGATGGCAGCACCGCGCGGCGCAGCTATTCCTGCGCCACCCGCCA
>JAEXAG010000115.1 GCA_023394655.1 Pseudomonadota bacterium | reverse complement strand
TGTTCATGGAAAGCCCGAACATCGGCGCGCTGTCGTCCATGTACATGTACGCCTGGAAGCGCGGCATCAAGACCACCTACTACCTGCGCTCGCGCCCGGCCACGAGGATCGCCAAGACCACCGTGTCCAGCGTCAAGCCTGTGGATGCCGTGGCGTGTTCATTGGAAAACCCCGAAAGCTGCGAGGCCTGCCAGTGATGAACACCGACCACACGCAACACCTGCTCGATCCCGGATTCGAACTCACCCTGCGCCCCATGCGCTATCCGCAGTTCTACGAGATGTATCGCAACGCCATCCGCAACACGTGGACGGTGGAGGAGATCGATTTCCAGATCGACATCAGCGACCTGCACACGAAGATGACGCCGGCCGACCGCCACCTGATTCATCGGCTGGTGGCGTTCTTCGCCACGGGTGACTCCATCGTCGCCAACAACCTGGTGCTGAACCTGTACCAGCACCTCAACGCGCCGGAAGCGCGGATGTACCTGTCGCGGCAGCTGTACGAGGAGGCGCTGCACGTGCAGTTCTATCTGACGTTGCTCGACAACTACCTGCCGGACCCGACCGAGCGCGCACGCGCGTTTGCAGCGGTGGAGAATATTCCTTCGATCAAGGCCAAGGCGGATTTCTGCTTCAAGTGGATCGATTCCATCCAGGACCTCAAGCGCATCGAAACGCGGGGGCAGCGCATCCAGTTCCTGCTCAACCAGATCTGCTTCGCCGCCTGCATCGAGGGCCTGTTCTTCTTCGGTGCTTTCGCCTACGTGTTCTACCTGCGCTCGCGCGGGCTGCTGCCGGGGCTGGCCTCGGGCACCAACTGGGTATTCCGCGACGAGTCCGCGCACATGGAGTTCGCCTTCGAGTGCGTGCGCACCATCCGCGAGGAAGAGCCGGACGTGTTCGATGCGGACATGGAGCAGCAGGTGCGCGACATGCTGGCGGAAGCCATCGACTGCGAGATGCAGTTCGCCAGCGACGTGCTTTCCGGTGGCGTGGCCGGCATCTCCGAGCGTGACATGCGCCAGTACCTGCAGCACTGCGCCGACAACCACTTCGCCAAGCTCGGCATGCCCCGCGTCTACAACGTGCGCAACCCGCTGCCCTTCATGGAGCTGCAGGACGTGCAGGAGTTGACCAATTTCTTCGAGCGCCGGGTCAGCGCCTATCAGGTCGGCGTGACCGGCGAGGTCGGGTTCGACCATGCGTTCTGACGACGCGGCCCCGGAGGTGCGAATGGTCGAGATCGTGTTCCCCGACCACAGCAATCACCTCGGCACGCTGTTCGGCGGACAGGCGCTGGCATGGATGGACAAGGCGGCGTTCATCGCCGCCAGCCGCCATGCCCGGCGCACCGTGGTCACAGCGCGCAGCGAACGGATCGACTTCAGCGCGCCGGTGCCGACCGGCTCGATCGTGGAACTGGTGGCGCGCGTGGTGGAAACCGGACGCACCTCGATGCAGGTCGAGGTGGAGCTGCACTGCGAAGACCTGCACAGCGGTACATCGCGACTGGCGACCCGGGGGCGCTTCGGCATGGTGGCCGTGGATGGGGAGGGACGGCCGGTGGAAGTGCGAGGCGCCGGAAACGCGTGACGGGGAACTCTCGACTCGTTCCCTGTTTCAAGCAGCGTCAAGCGCCTGCGACAAGTCGGCCAGCAAGTCGTCGATGTGCTCGATGCCGACGCACAGGCGCACGGTTTCCTGGCGAACGCCGGCCCGTGCCAGTTCCTCTTCCGACAACTGACGATGGGTGGTGCTCGCCGGGTGGGTGGCGAGGGACTTGTTGTCGCCGATGTTGACCAGCCTCGTGAACAACTGCAGGGCATCGAGGAAACGTTCTCCGGCGGCGCGCCCATCCTCGCCGGCGATGCCGAAGGTCAGCAGGCCGGACGCGCGGCCGCCCAGCAACCGCCGCGCCAGCGCATGGTCGGCGTGGCCCGGCAAGCCCGCATAACTGACCCATGCCACCTTCGGGTGCGCTTGCAGGAACTCGGCAACCTGTTGCGTGTTGGCGCAGATGCGGTCCATCCGCAACGGCAGGGTTTCCAGCCCCTGCAGGATCTGGAAGGCATTGAACGGCGACAGCGCCGCGCCGGTATTGCGCAGCGGCACCACCCGTGCGCGGCCGATGAATGCGGCTTCGCCCAGCGCTTCGGTGTAGATCACGCCGTGGTAGCTCGGATCCGGGGTCGTCAGCTGCGGGAAGCGCTCGGCATGGTCGGCCCACGGGAAGCGTCCGCCGTCGACGATGGCCCCGCCGATCGAAGTGCCGTGGCCGCCGATGTACTTGGTCAGCGAATGCACCACGATGTCCGCGCCATGCTCGATCGGCCGCAGAAGGTACGGCGAGGCCACGGTGTTGTCGACGATCAGCGGCACGCCGTGGCGATGCGCGATCCCGGCCAAAGCGGGGATATCGACGACGATGCCCGAAGGATTGCCGATGCTTTCGACGTAGATCGCCTTGGTTCGGGCGTCGATCAATGCCTCGATGCGGGCACCGAAACCCTCGCGCTCGCGGTCATCGGCGAAGCGGGTTTCGATGCCGAACTGCGGCAGCGTGTGCGCGAACAGATTCCAGGTCCCGCCATACAGCGACGCCGCGCTGACGATGTTGTCGCCCTGCCGGGCGATGGTCTGGATGGCGTAGGTGATCGCCGCCTGTCCCGATGCCAGCGCCAGCGCGCCGACGCCACCTTCCAGCGCCGCCAGCCGCTGTTCCAGCACGTCGCAGGTGGGATTCATGATGCGCGTGTAGATGTTGCCGGGGGCCTTCAGGTCGAACAGGTCGGCCGCGTGCTGCGCGCTGTCGAAGGCAAAGGCGACGGTCTGGTAGATCGGCACCGCGACCGACTTGGTGGTCGGGTCCGGCTGGTAGCCGGCGTGGACGGCCAAGGTTTCGAATCGATGGGTCATCGTCTTGGCGGGGTGTGGAAACCGCGGCCACCTTAACACGCTCAATCGCTTCATGCGAATGAAGCGATGAATATCTCGATATTCACCCCATGTCGACTCCGCCTGCTCCCGCGCTGCACTAGACTCGGGGCATCCGCACAGGAGATTTGCCATGCAGAATCGCTCCCCGCTCTGGGTCATTGCCGCCGCCTTGATCGCCCTCGGCCTTGCCGGTGCCGGCTGGTTCACTGCCCGAGGCATGGCCAAGCTCCGCACCGACGATCGCTACGTCACCGTCAAGGGTTCGGCGGAAAAGGATGTCGATGCCAACCTGCTGGTCTGGCCGCTGGCGCATTCGGTCAGCGGCAACGAACTGGCCGAAGTCCAGCGCCAGCTCGATGCCAACACCGCGGCGATCCGCAGCTTCTTCACCGGCGCCGGCTTCGGCGAGGACGAGATCACCATCTCGCCGCCGCGGCTGGAGGATCGCTGGGCCTGGGCCTATGGCGACAACCGTCCCCCCGAGCGCTTCCGCTATTCCACCACCGTCACCCTGCGCACCACCGACGTGGCCAAATCCCAGCAGGTCCTGCGTCGCAGCGGCGAGCTGGTTTCGCGCGGCATCCTGCTGGGCGGCGAAGGTGGCGAAGGCGGTGCCGGCGGCGGCCCGGAGTTCAGCTACACCGCACTCAACAGCATCAAGCCCGAGCTGATCGCCGAGGCCACGGCCGAGGCCCGCAAGGCCGCCGAGCAGTTCGCCAAGGATTCCGGCGCGCGCATCGGCGGCATCCGCAGCGCCAACCAGGGCGTCATCACCATCAGCGACCGCGATCGCGGCAGCCCGCAGACCAAGACCGTGCGCGTGGTCACCACGGTCGAGTACTTCCTCAAGGATTGATCCGGCGAAAACGAAGAAGGCGACCCGTGGCCGCCTTCTTGTTCAATGCGCGAGGCCTTGCCAGCCCCAGGGCGTGGGCGGCAGATCCACCGGCCTGGTCAGGTCGAATTCCACCTTGAACATGCGGCCATTGGGGCGCGAAAGTTCGTAGACGAAGGTCCGCGGATGGACTTCCATCGCCCAGGTGTTCGTGACCGAAGCCGTCAACCCGCCCTGCTCGAACATGGCGATCGATTCGGCATCCACCGGGAACTCCTGTCGTTCCGCGCTGCCGGCGGTCTTGCTGTCGCCGCCGTACATCGTCATGTCGTCGGGGCTGCCATCCTCGCGGCGATGGTCGTGCTTGAGCCGCAGGCCATCCTCCAGCCGGGTCAGGATCCAGGTACGCGAATGGTTGTCGCCGACATGGAACGGAATCTCGATTCGCG
>JAEXAG010000033.1 GCA_023394655.1 Pseudomonadota bacterium | reverse complement strand
GGCTATCCCAACTACTTCCGCGAGCAGATGTTCCACAACCTGCTGGTGCAGCAGGGCTACATCGTGCTGGACCTGGATTTCCGCGCGTCCGCCGGTTACGGCCGCGACTGGCGCAACGCCATCTACCGCTGGCTGGGCAAGCCGGAACTCGAGGACTACCTCGACGGCATCGACTGGCTGGTGGCGAACCGCCAGGCCGACCGCGACCGCGTGGGCATCTACGGCGGCAGCTACGGCGGCTTCATGACCTTCGTCGCGCTGTTCAAGGAACCGGGCGTGTTCAAGGCCGGCGCCGCGCTGCGCCCGGTGACCGACTGGTCGCAGTACAACCACGGCTACACCAGCAACATCCTCAATACGCCGGAGATCGACCCCGAGGCGTATCGGCGCTCCTCGCCGATCGAGTTCCCGGAACGGCTGCAGGACCACCTGCTGATCGCCCACGGCATGATCGACGACAACGTGTTCTACAAGGATTCGGTCATGCTCACGCAGCGCCTGATCGAGCTCGGCAAGGACAAGTGGGAACTGGCCAGCTACCCGATGGAACGCCACGGCTTCCGCCACCCTTCCAGCTGGCACGACCAGTACCGCCGCATCCACGAGCTTTTCGAGCGCGTGCTGAAGGCGCCGGCGGCGGCCGAAACGCCATGAGCGAGCCCGACTTCACCCGCGTCCGCGATTACCTGACCGGCCTGCAGGACCGAATCTGCGCGGCCATGGAAGCCGCCGATGGCCAGGCCGCCTTCATCGAGGATGCCTGGCAGCGCGCGCCGGATGATCCCTCGCCGCTGCGCGGGGGCGGGCGCACGCGGATCCTGCGCGATGGCGCGGTGTTCGAGCAGGCCGGGATCGGTTTTTCCGATGTTTCCGGCAACCGGCTGCCGCCATCCGCCACCGCGAACCGGCCGGAGCTGGTCGGTGCCGCGTGGCGCGCGGCCGGCGTGTCGCTGGTGTTCCACCCGCGCAATCCTTACATCCCGACCACGCACGCCAACGTGCGCCATTTCACCGCCGAGAAGGATGGCCGGACCGTGGCCTGGTGGTTCGGCGGCGGCTTCGACCTGACGCCTTATTACCCCTTCGAAGAGGACGTACTGCACTGGCATCGCGTGGCCCGCGCGCTGTGCGAGCCCTTCGGCGGGCAGGCGCGCTACGAGGCCCACAAGCGCTGGTGTGACGAATACTTCTTCCTGAAGCATCGCGACGAAACCCGTGGCGTCGGCGGACTGTTCTTCGATGACCTGCACGAGGATTTCGAGCGCGATTTCGCCTACATGCGCGCGGTCGGCGACGGCTTCCTCGATGCCTGGCTGCCGATCGTCGAGCGTCGCCGCGACACGCCCTTCGGCGAGCGCCAGCGCGAGTTCCAGCTGTACCGGCGCGGGCGCTACGTCGAATTCAACCTGGTCTTCGATCGCGGCACGCATTTCGGACTGCAATCGGGCGGGCGGGCCGAATCGATCCTGATGAGCCTGCCGCCGCGCGTGCGCTGGGAATACGGCTACGCGCCCGAACCGGGCAGCGAGGAAGCGCGGCTGGCCGATTACCTCAGGCCGCGCGACTGGCTGGACGAAGCCGGCGCCTGATCCGCCGGCGCCTCAGTCCGCGACCGCGCGCAGCAGGACGAACAGCAGCGCCGAAAGCCCGGCCGAAACCGGAACCGTCACCACCCAGGCCGCGGCCACGGTGATGAAGTGCGAGCGCCGCACCAGCTTGCGCCGGACGCGCTCTTCCGGCGCCACCGGTTTGCCCTTGCGGATACCGAGCTCGCGCGCGCGGCGCTCGGCATGCCATTCGCGGAAGAAACCGACGCCGAACACCGCGCCGACCGCGATGTGGGTGGAACTGACCGGCAGGCCCAGCCACGAGGCGACGATCACCGTCGCCGCCGCCGAGAGCGAAACGCAATAAGCGCGCATCGGGTTGAGCTTGGTGATCTGGCTGCCCACCAGGCGGATCAGGCGCGGGCCGAACAGCACCAGGCCGAAGCTGATGCCGGCGGCGCCGATGGCCATCACCCAGAACGGGATCGCCACTTGCCCGCCGACGTCGCCCTCGCGCACCGCGTGCACGATGGCCGCGAGCGGCCCGACGGCATTGGCCACGTCGTTGGCCCCGTGCGCGAACGAAAGCAGGGCCGCGGAGCAGACCAGCGGCACGCCGAACAGCTTGCGGATCGACTTCTTGCGATTTTCCAGCCCGGCCGACTGGCGGATGATCATCGGCACGGAAGCGCCCCAGGCCAGCAGGCCGCTGGCCAGGCCAATCGCCAGTGCGGTCCCCAGTTCGACCTTGAACACCCGCGAAAGCCCCTTCAGCGCCAGATAGGCACCGAACGCCCCGGCCATCACGCCGATCAGCACCGGCACCCAGCGCCGCGCGGCGGCGATCTTGTCCGGCTGATAGAGGATGCGGTACTTGATGAACGCGAGGAACGCCGCGGCGATCACCCCGCCCAGCACCGGCGACACCACCCAGCTCGCGGCGATCCGCAGCATGCCGGGCCAGTTCACCGCCGACACCCCGGCCGCCACCATGCCCGCGCCCACCACGCCGCCGACGATGGAGTGCGTGGTGGAGACGGGCGCGCCGATGAAGGTCGCCAGGTTGAGCCAGAGCGCCGCCGCCAGCAAGGCCGCCAGCATCGCCCAGACGAAGGTGCGCGAATCGGCCACCGCGTCGGGCGAGACGATGCCCGAGGCGATGGTGTTGACCACGTCGCCACCGGCGATCAGCGCACCCGCCACTTCGAAGATCGCCGCGATCACCAGCGCGCTGCCCAGCGTCAGCGCGTTGGCGCCCACCGCGGGGCCCATGTTGTTGGCGACGTCGTTGGCACCGATGTTGAGCGCCATGTAGGCACCGACCACGGTCGCCGCCACCACCACGAAGGTGCCCGGCTGCAGCCCGGTCAGCGCCAGCGAGGCGGCCGCCACCAGCACGATGAAGGCCAGCGCGATGCCGGGCGCGACCAATGGCCGCGCGGCGAAGGCGGTCGCCTGTTCGAGCAGGCCGATGCGCCCGAGATCCTTGTCCAGCGTTTTCCACTGGTTGACCGGCGGGCGGGGGGAAGGGTCGGAAGATGACATGTCACGATTTTGTCATCTTCGGGCGTTCCCCGCGCGATTGACGCCGCGCCGGACCATGCGATGACCGGCCGGCAAACGCAGCCGGAGCCGATGCGCTCAGCCTGAAGCCGCCATCCGCGAAAGCAGCGCGGCCAGTTCCGGCTCCTCCACCTGCTTCGCCGCCTCGGCCAGCGGCCACCAGCGGCGCTCGCGCTCGCCGGCCTCGGGGAACTCGTCCGCCAGCGACACCCGGTCGATGCGGAACACATGGGTCTTCACCTGCTGCCCGAAATCACCGGCCAGCAGGTTGGCGTAGTGGTAGTGGCCCACCGCCCCGCGCGACACCCGGCCGCGCACGCCGGCTTCCTCCCAGGCTTCCTGCAGGGCGGAGCCCGGCAGGTCGCGGCCGGCCATCGGCCAGCCCTTGGGCAGGATCCAGCGGCCGCGGCCGCGGCTGGTCACCAGCAGCACTTCACGCTCGGTGCCTTCGCCACGCAGGCACATGGCGGCCACCTGCAGGGGTTTCGGGCGCAGGCCCAGCAGATCGCGGAGCAATCGTCCCGGCACGTCGATCAGTACGCGAACTCGCGGAACACCCGGTCGATGTCGCCGGCCCACTCGCCGTGGAAGAGTTCCAGCTTGCGTTCCGCAGCGGTCATGCCGGCTTCGGCCATCTCCACCAGCGGTTCGAGGAAGGCGGATTCGTCCTGCCCGGCGGCGTTGCACTGCGCGCGGCGACGCAGGCCGGCGGCGGAAATTTTCAACGCTTCGATGGCCAGCTCGCGCACGGTCGCGCCGCGGAAGGGCAGTTTCAGCGCGTGCCTGGGCACGCCGTCGCGCAGGGCGTTGCGCTCGTCCATGTCGAAGTCCCGGACCAGATCCCAGGCGGCATCCAGCGCGGCATCGTCGTACAGCAGGCCGACCCAGAACGCCGGCAACGCACAAATGCGGCCCCACGGGCCGGAATCCGCGCCGCGCATCTCCAGGTACTTCTTCATCCGCACTTCCGGGAAGGCGGTGGTCATGTGGTCGTTCCAGTCCTGCATCGTCGGCAACTGGCCGGGCAGTTCGTCCAGCCGGCCTTCGAGGAAGCGGCGGAACGAGCGGCCGGCCAGGTCGATGTAGCGGCCATCGCGGTAGCTGAAGTACATCGGCACGTCGAGCAGGTAATCGACGTAGCGCTCGAAACCGAAGCCGTCCTCGAACACGAAATCCAGCATGCCGGTGCGGTGCGGATCGGTGTCGGTCCAGATGTGCGAACGCCAGCTGAGGTAGCCGTTGGGCTTGCCCTCGGTGAACGGCGAATCGGCGAACAGCGCGGTGGCCACCGGCTGCAGCGCCAGCGAGACGCGGAACTTCTTCACCATGTCCGCTTCGCTGGCGTAATCCAGGTTCACCTGCACCGTGCAGGTGCGGGTCATCATGTCCAGGCCCAGGTCACCGACGGTGGGCATGTAGCGGCGCATGATCCCGTAGCGGCCCTTGGGCATCCACGGCATGTCCTCGCGCCGCCATTTCGGCTGGAAACCCATGCCGAGGAAGCCGAGGCCGAGGGTGTCGGCGATTTCGCGGACTTCGCGCAGGTGGCCGCCGACCTCGCGGCAGGTCTGGTGGATGGATTCAAGCGGCGCGCCGGAAAGTTCCAGCTGCCCGGCCGGCTCCAGCGTCACCGAAGCCCCGTCGCGGGTCAGCGCGATCACCCGGCCTTCTTCCTCCACCGGCGTCCAGCCGAAGCCGGCGATGCCCTTCAGCAAGGCCTCGATGCCGCGCTCGCCGTCGAACGCGGGCGGGCGCAGATCGTCCAGGCGGAAGCCGAATTTCTCGTGCTCGGTGCCGATCCGCCACGCATCGCGCGGTTTGGCGCCGGAGGCAATGACCTCGACCAGCCGGGCGCGGTCCTCGATCAGGGTTTCATTGGCGGGGGAAGGGCCGGACATGGCGCGCTCGAAGAATCGGAGCCGACACTATAAGGCGTGCACCCGCTTCCCGGCCCGCGCGACATGACCGAAGGCCGGCCCCGCGCGGGGATCAACCCGCCAACTGCAGCCAGCCGGCCAGCTTGGCGCGGGCCTCGTCCACGCCCTGCTTCGATTCCCCGGAAAACACCTGGGCACTGACGCCATCGCCGTAATCGACGGCCAGCTCGCGCCGGACCTGCTGCAGAGTGTTGCCCGCCGCGCCGCGCGAAAGCTTGTCGGCCTTGGTCAGCAGGGCATGGGCGGGAATCCCGCGGGTGACGGCGTAGCCGAGCATCTGCCGGTCGTAATCCTTCAGCGGATGGCGGATGTCCATCACCACCACCAGGCCGGCCAGCGAGCGGCGGGTCTCGAAATACTCGGCGATGAAGGCCTGCCAGTGCACCTGCATGTCCTTGGGGACCTTGGCGTAGCCGTAGCCCGGCAGGTCCACCAGATAGGTGTCGGGGTGCGGCGGCAGCTCGAAATAGACCAACTGCTGGGTGCGGCCCGGGGTCTTGGAGACCCGCGCCAACGCGTTCTGCTGGCAGATGGCGTTGAGCGCACTGGACTTCCCCGCGTTCGAGCGCCCGGCGAAGGCGACCTCGAGGCCGGCATCGGGGGGCAGCTGCCGCGGCACGTGGGCGGACAGCAGGTACTGGGCCCGGGCGAAGGGATTGCGCATCGGCATAGGATGGCACGGGCCGGGGGACGGCGCGGGATGTTTGACCCTGCCCGCGGCCAGACCCATAATTCAACGGTTTCGACGCGCGCAGCTCGCGCGCGTCCTGTCCCGGAGTTTCCGCATGCGCAACGCCCGCCTAATTGGCATCGCCGGTCTGGCCGCCCTGGCCGCCGCGGTGGCCGTCGCCCAGACCACCGTGAACCCGCTGCCGGAACAGGCCGCGACCGAAACCGCGCCGATCGACGCCGCGGCCGCGACGCCTGCCACGGATGCCGTGGCCGAGCTCGCCACCACCCACTGGGGCGATGCCCAGGCAGGCGCCGCCAAGGCCGGTGCCTGCGCCGCCTGCCACGGGCTGGACGGCAACGCCATGCAGCAGCAGGCGCCGCGCATCGCCGGGATGCCGGAGCGCTATCTGGCCACCCAGCTGGCGCTGTTCAAGGCCAACCACCGCACCACCGGCTTGGCCCCGCTGATGAAGCCTTTCGCCGACGCGCTCAGCGCGCAGGACATGCGCGACTTGGGCGCCCACTACGCCCGCCAGCGCAGCGGCGCCACCGCCGCCGTGGACACGGTGATCGAGGACCCGGCCAGCCCCTACGCCGGCATGAAGTTCTACGAGCCGGGTCGTGACCTGTATCGCAGGGGCAACGCCCAGCGCGGCATCCCGGCTTGCACCGCCTGCCACGGCCCCACCGGCGCGGGCAACCCCGGCCCCTCCTACCCGCACATCGGCGGGCAGGAAGCCGGCTACCTGGCACGCCGCCTGCAGGAATACCGTGCAGGCACCACCACCCAGCCCAACCCGGTCCTGTTCCACCAGATGGCCGCCGTGGCCAAGTCCCTGACCGACGAGGAAATCGCCTCGCTGGCCAGCTACATCCAGGGCCTGCATGATCGCGCCGACCAGCCGAACGCCGAGCAGATCGCCGCGGTGAAGGCCGCCGGCCCGGTGGCCGCCCCGGTCCTGCCGGGCAGCGCCGTCGCGGCACCGGCCCCGGCCGAAGCCCCCGCTGCCGACGCCGCCCCCGGAACCACCCTGCAGTAAGGCGGGAACTTCCGCCCCGGCAGAAGGTCACATCGCCGTCCGCATCCGACGCGCCAGCCCCGACCGGGCTGGCGTTCGTTTATCCCCGTATCACCCGCCGCCCGTTATCGTGGAGCACGCATGAACACGATCCGCCTTTTCCTGCTGGCCACCTTCGCCGCGCTGGCGCTGGCCATCGCGCCCAGCGCCTCCGCGCAAGCCACCGACGCCCCGGCCGAAGGCCGCGACTACGTGCGGATCGAGGGCGGCCTGCCCTTCCACGGCGATGCGCGCCGCATCGAAGTGGCGGAAGTCTTCGCCTACTGGTGCCACCACTGCCACGCCTTCGAGCCGCTGGTGGCGCAGTGGAAGACGCGGTTGCCGGCCGATGTCCGCTTCGTCCAGGTCCCGGCCGCGTTCGATGCCAACGATCCCTTCGCGCGCGCCACCTTCGCCGCGCGCCGGCTGAAGCTGCCGGCCTCGGTCCACGATGCCCTGTTCCGCGCCATCCACGTCGATCGCAGCCTGTCGCCCAACGCCAATGCCGCGGCGCTGGCGCAGTTCCACGCCGGCCACGGCGTCGATGCCGCGCGCTTCCTGGCGGAAATGGATTCGCCCGGCGTGTCCACCCAGATGCGCTGGGCACGCAAGTTCGCCGAGCTCTCCGGCGTCGAGGGCACGCCGACCCTGATCGTGGATGGCCGCTATCGCGTGCTCGGCCGCAGCCATCAGGACGCCATTCGCATCGCCGACCAGTTGATCGCACAATTGCGGGCACAGCGCCGCTGAGCCCGCCCGAACCGGAGACTCCCATGACCCTGCGCCACCTGACGCTCGCCCTTCCCCTGCTGCTGGTGCTGGCCGCCTGCAACAAGCCCGCCGAAGACGCCCCGGTGGCCGCGGCCCCGGCCGCCACGCCGGCGGCTGATGCCGGCACCCCGGCCCCGGATGTCGCGGCCGACACGGCCACCCCGGCGGACACCGCTCCGGCCGCGCCGGCCCAGCTCGATGCCAAGGCCAATCTGGTGCCGGGCACGGATTACGCGGTGATCGAAGGCGGCCAGCCGCTGCAGCCGCTCGATGGCAAGGTCGAAGTTGTGGAAGTGTTCGCCTACTGGTGCGGGCACTGCGCCGCGTTCGAGCCGAGCCTGAAGGCGTGGAAGGCCAAGCTGCCGGCCGATGTCCGCTTCACCCCGATCCCGCTGGGTGGCGGTGCCGCCGATACCCTGGCCCGGGTCTATTACGCCGCCGAAACCACCGGCCAGCTCGGCAAGGTGCATGACGCCATGTTCGCCGCCATCCACCACGAGCGCGCCCTGCAGCCGAACGCCGGCCAGGACCAGATCCTCGCCTACCTCGGCAAGAAGGGCGTGGACGTGCAGGCGCTGGGCGCGGCGATGTCCAGCTTCGCCATGGGCGCGCGCCTTTCGCAGGGCATGCAGTTCGCGCAGCGCAGCGGCGTGGAGGGCACCCCGACGCTGATCGTCAACGGCAAGTACCGCATCCTCGGCCGCAGCCAGGACGAGCAGCTGCAGATCGCCAACGCGCTGATCGCCCGGGAACGCGCCGCCAGCGGCGGCTGAGCCGGCGACGCAACCGCCCGAGATGGCCTCCCGCCGCCTCAAGCTGCTGTCGGCCAACATCCAGGCCGGCTCCAGCACCCGCCGCTACAGCGACTACGCGACACGGAGCTGGTCGCACGTGCTGCCGATCGGCGGCAAGCGCAGCGCGCTGGACGCGATCGCGGAGCTGGCCGGCCGCCACGACATCGTCGGCCTGCAGGAGGCCGACCCGGGCAGCTTCCGCTCCGGCTTCACCAACCAGACGCACTATCTGGCCAATCGCGCCGGCTTCGCCTACTGGACCCACCAGCCCAACCGCAGCGTCGGCGGCGTCGCCTCCAGCGCCAACGGCCTGTTGAGCCAGATGGAGCCGCTGGTGATCGAAAGCCACGCACTGCCGGGGCGGATGAAGGGGCGCGGCCTGCTGGTGGGTCGCTTCGGCGAGGGCGAGGAAGGCCTGACCGTGGCGGTGGCGCATCTTTCGCTGGGCGTGCAATCGCGGCTGTCGCAGCTGGCCTTCATCGCCGACGTGCTCGGCGATGCCCGCAACGCGGTGCTGATGGGCGATTTCAACTGCCGCATCGACCAGCCGGAGATGGACGTGCTGTTCCGGCGCACGCGGCTGGAGCCGCCCGATTGCGATGTCCATACCTTCCCGGCGTGGAAGCCCGACCGCGCCATCGACCACATCCTGACCACGCCGGGCATCGCCAGCGACAACCGCTGTGCGGTGCCGGCCGCGTCCTCCGACCATCTCGCGCTCTCGGTGGAGCTGGACGTGCCCGACAACGCATTGGTGCGGCCGGACGATCCGCGCCGGCACCACGGTTGATCGTGCTCAGAGCAGCGAGATGCCCACCGCCAGCAGGAACAGCGCGAACACCCGCTTGAGCGCCGGGCCGCTGATGGCATGGGCGATGCGGGTGCCCAGCGGCGCGGTGAGGATCGAAGCCGCCGCCACCGCGATCGCCGCCGGCAGGTAGACGTATCCCGCCGCGTGCTGCGGCAGCGCCCCGGCCGGCGCGTGCATGGCGTAGCCGAGCGCGCTGGCGAGTCCGATGAACACGCCACAGGCCGAGGACGTGCCGACCGCGCGAACCGGTGCCACGCCGAGCGCCGAGAGCAAGGGCACCGTCATGCTGCCGCCGCCGATGCCCACCAGCGCCGACACCGCGCCGATGCCGCCGCCGGCCGCCACCATCCCCGCACCGCGCGGTACCCGCATCTCGTCGCCGGCGCGCTTCGGCCGCGAGAGCAGCATCTGCGCCGCCGCCAGCAGGCAGTAGCCGGCCACGCCCCAGCGCAGCCAGCGGCCATCCAGCCCCACCGCGAAGCGGCTGCCGAGCCAGCCGCCGATCAACAGGCCCGGCACCATCCACGCCACCGTCGGCCACAGCACGCTGCCGCGGCGGGCATGGGCGCGCGCCGAGGACATGGCGGTGAGCACGATGCTGGCCAGCGAGGTCGCCAACGCCGCGTGCATGGCCGCTTCCGGCGGGATGCCCTGGCGCGGCAGCAGCCAGGCCAGCGCCGCCACCAGCACCAGCCCGCCGCCCACGCCGAGCAGGCCGGCAAGGATGCCGGCGGTGGCCCCGAGGGCAAGGAAGAGCAGCCAGGCGGCCGGTTCGATCAAGGTCGGCAGCGCGGTCATCGGCAGGCATCGGGATTCAGATTCACGCCGCTATAGTCGGGCCATGCACTGGCGCCCGTCCACCCTCATCGTCCTCGCGCTGGCCGGCTGCGGTGCCGGCGAAAGCGGCGCGCAACCGCCTGCCGCGGCGCCTTCCACGGGCACGGCAACGCCCGTGGCGGCCGCCGTCGAAACGAAACCCGTCTCCCACGCCGACAGCCTGCTCCGTGAGGCGCTGGCCGCCGCCGAACTCGGCAATTTCGATCCGGCGCGCTTTCCCGGCCTCTCCAACCACCCGGCGGCGGCCTGGGTGGAGTACGCCCGCCTGCGCCAATCGATCGCCGAACTGACGCCCGCCCGCGCCGAGGCCTTCCTGAAGGCGCATGGCGATGACGCGGTGGGCCGCCGCTTCCGCAACGAGTGGCTGGCGGCGATCGGCAAACGCGGCGATTGGCCGGCTTTCCGGCGCAGTTGGCAGGCCGGCATCGAGTTGCCCGCCCTACGCTGCCTGGAACTCTCGGCCCGCAGCGCCGGGGCCGCGCCTGATGCCGGCTGGATGCAGGACATGCGCCGGCTGTGGCTGAGCGGCGACGCCCTGCCGGCGGAATGCACCGCGCCCACCGCCACCTGGCTGCAGCACGGCGGCCTGGACGATGCCCTGCGCTGGCGGCGCATCGATCTGGCCATCGCCGCCGGCCGGCCGGCGGTACTGCGCGAAGCGGCCATCGGCCTGCCCGGCCACGAGGCCCTGCTCGCATCGCAATACGCCGATGCACTCGGCGGCACGCTGGGCGATGCCGCGCTCGACTGGCCGAAGGACGCCCGCAGCCGCCATGCCGCCACCGCCGCGCTGGTGGCGATGGCGAAAAAATCACCGGCCGCCGCCGAGGCCGCCTTGCCCCGCTTCGCCGGCCCCCTGCAACTCGATGCCGAAGCGCTCGGCCGCGTGCGATACGAGATCGCGCTGCAATCGGCGGCGTCCTACGAACCCGAGGGCGCGCGGCGGCTGGCGGCGGTGCCAACATCCGCCTTCGACGATCGCCTGCACCCGCTCGCCGTGCGCGAGGCGATGGCGCGGCGTGACTGGCCCGCCGCGCTGGCGGCACTGGAACGCTTCCCCGCCGATCTGCGCCACAAGGCGCAATGGCGCTATTTCGAAGCACGACTGCTCGAGCTCGCCGGCCGGCCCGGTGCCGAAGCCCTGTACCGGGAGGCCGCGCGCCACCCGGAGTTCCACGGCTTCCTCGCCGCCGACCGCCTCGACCTGCCGTATCCGCTATGCCCCTGGCAGCCGGCACCGCAGCCGGCACTGGAGGCCGAGGTCGCGGCCGATCCGGCGCTCCGCCGTGCCTTCGCGTTGCACGCGGCCGGTCGCAAGGCCTGGGCGGTGGCGGAATGGAACGATGCCCTGCGCCGCTTCGACGATGCCGGCCGCCGCATCGCCGTGGCACAGGCGCAGTCGGTCGGCTGGTTCGATCGCGCGGTGTTCTCGCTGGCGCGCGGCAACGCCGAGGAACTGCGCCTCTACCACCTGCGCTTCCCGCTGCACCACATGGAGGCGATCCGGCGCGAGGCGGCACGCCAGCGCATCGACCCGGCCTGGGTCGCCGCGGAAATCCGCGCCGAAAGCCTGTTCGATCCCGATGCCCGCTCGCCGGCCAACGCACTCGGCCTGATGCAGGTGCTGCCCGCCACCGGCGAAGCCACCGCGCGCCGCGCCGGCATCCCCTGGGAAGGCGCGACCAGCTTGTACGACCCGGCCCGCAACATCGCCATCGGCAGCGCCTATCTGCGCGAGATGCTGGATCGCTGGTCCAGCCTGCCGCAGGCCATCGCCGCCTACAACGCCGGCCCGACGCCGACCACGCGCTGGCGCGAGCAGCGCCCGGATTTCGATCCCGACCTGTGGATCGAGACCATCAGCTACCGCGAAACCCGCGAATATGTGCCGCGCGTGCTGGCCTTCAGCGTGATCTACGACTGGCGGATGAACGGCGATGCCCTGCGCGTGAGCGATCGCATGGCCGGCCGCGATGATGGCCGGCGCGTGCGCTTCGCCTGTCCGGGCCCTGCACATGCCGGCGATTGAGGCGGCACGCCGCTGGCCTGCGCCCACGGCTTCGCGCAGGATGGACTCATGAAGACCTATCTCGTCGGCGGCGCCGTGCGCGACGCGCTCCTCGGCCTGCCTGCGGGCGACCGCGATTTCGTCGTCGTCGGCTCCACGCCCGCGGAAATGCTCGCCGCCGGTTTCCGCCAGGTCGGCCGCGATTTCCCGGTGTTCCTGCATCCCGATACCGGCGAGGAACACGCACTCGCGCGCACCGAACGCAAGTCCGGCCGCGGCCATGCCGGTTTCGTGGTGCATGCCGCGCCGGATGTCACGCTCGAGGACGATTTGGCCCGGCGCGACTTCACCCTCAACGCCATCGCCCGCGATGAGGAAAGCGGCGAGCTGGTCGATCCCTTCGATGGCGCCGGCGACATCCGTCGCCGCCTGCTCCGCCACGTCGGCCCGGCCTTCGTCGAGGATCCCCTGCGCGTGTTGCGCGCGGCCCGCTTCATGGCGCGGCTGGCACCGCTCGGTTTCCGCATCGCCCCGGAAACGCTGGAGCTGATGCGCACGATGGCCGACGATGACGAGCTCTCGACGCTGGTGCCCGAGCGCGTCTGGCAGGAACTGTCGAAGGCACTGCGTTCGCCACGGCCTTCGGCCTTTTTGCAGGCACTGCGCGATTGCGATGCCCTGCGCCACGTGCTGCCCGAGGTGGACGCGCTCTACGGCGTGCCGCAACGCCCGGAATACCACCCCGAGGTGGATACCGGCCTGCACGTCGAAATGGTCTGCGACATGGCCGCACGGCTGGCCCCCGGCGACGACATGATCGGCTTCGCAGCCCTCGTCCACGATCTGGGCAAGGCGCTGACCCCGGCCGATGAGCTGCCGCGCCACCTGATGCACGAGCAGCGCGGGCTGGCACCGTTGCGCGCTATGGCCGCACGGCTCAAGGTGCCGCTGGAGCACCGGGCGCTGGCGGAAATCGTCTGCCGCGACCATCTGAACGTGCACCGGCTGGAAGCGCTGAAACCGGCGACCGTGCTCAAGCTCTGCGAACGCGCCGATGCCTTCCGCAAGCCCGAGCGCATCGCGCGGATCGCACTGGCCTGCGAGGCCGACAAACGCGGCCGCGCCGGCAGCGAGGACGCCGATTACCCGCAGGGCCGGATGCTGCAGGCGTGGTTCCGTGCCGCCTGCGCGGTGCGCGCCGCCGATGTCGCCGCCGGACTGGAAGGCCCGAAGGTCGGCGAAGCACTGCGGCGTGCACGGGTGGCAGCCATTGCCGCGGCCCGCGCCGGGGCGGTGGCCGCTTCCTGAGCGCCTCGCTCAGCCGGCGACCAGCTTCACCCGGGCGAAGCTGCGCTTGCCCACCGCCACCACGCCTTCGAAGCCGGGAGCGAAGACGCGCGCGGCGTCCTCGAACACCTCGCCGTCCACGCGCACGCTGCGCTCCTTGAGCTTTCGGTTGGCCTCGGAGTTGCTGGGCGTGATGCCGGCGGCGGTCAAGAGCGCGGCGATGCGCAGGCCCTCCGCCGGCACCGTGATTTCCTGCAGCGGCAGGTTGGAGACGTCGCCCTCGCCGCGCACCGCGGCATGCCAGCCGGCGATGGCGGTATCGGCGGCGGCGGCATCGTGGAAGCGCGCGGCCAGTTCGCGCGCCAGCCGCAGCTTGAGGTCGCGCGGGTTGAGCTCGCCGGCTTCGATCCGTGCCCGCAGCGCCTTCGCCTCGTCGATGGAGATCTCGAAGCTCAGCAGGTCGATCCACTTCCACATCAGCTCATCGCCGATCTTCATCGTCTTGTTCACGATGTCGATCGCCGGCTCGTCGATGCCGATGTAGTTGCCCAGCGACTTCGACATCTTCTGCACGCCGTCGATGCCTTCCAGCAGCGGCATCGTCAGCACCACCTGCGGTTTCTGGCCTGCGGCCTCCTGCAGCGCGCGGCCCATCAGCAGGTTGAACTTCTGGTCGGTGCCACCCAGTTCCACGTCGGACTTCAGCGCCACCGAGTCGTGGCCCTGCGCCAACGGATAGAGGAATTCGTGGATTGAGATCGGCTGCTGCGCGGCGTAGCGCTTGGCGAAATCGTCGCGCTCCAGCATCCGCGCCACGGTCAACTGGCCGGCCAGCCGCACCATGTCGGCGGCGGACATCGCGTTGAACCACTCGCTGTTGAAGCGCAGCTCGGTCTTCTCGCGGTCGAGTATCTTGAACACCTGCGCGGCATAGGTCTCGGCGTTGGCCAGCACGTCCTCGCGGGTCAGCGGCTTGCGGGTGGCGCTCTTGCCGGACGGGTCGCCGATCATCCCCGTGAAATCGCCGATCAGGAAGATCACGGTGTGCCCCAGGTCCTGGAACTGGTGCATCTTGTTCAGCAGCACCGTGTGGCCAAGGTGCAGATCGGGCGCGGTCGGGTCGAAGCCGGCCTTGATGCGCAGCGGGCGGCCCTCCTTGAGCCGGGCCTCCAGTTCGTCGCGCTTGAGCAGTTCGTCGCTGCCGCGGGCAATGAGATCGAGGGCGTCGGCGATTTCGGCTGGGGACACGGGCTTTACCTGAATGCGTAGGAATGGCGGGGCCGGGCCGTAAATCTTCCGTTAAACCGGCCTGCATCGCAAAAACTCATGCCAATCAAGGGTTTGACGCAGGGTTTTCGTGTGTTTATGGTACCGCGCTGTTCCCTTCATCACATTGCGTGGAGATTGCTGAATGACTGTTTCCGGTCGCGATGCCACCCGCAAGCAACGCCTGCGTGTCCTCCGCGCGGAAGGTCTGAAACGCTACGTCGCCACCCGCATGCCGGAGGGCTTCAGCGGCCGCTGGACGCGTCGCCAGTGGGCGCACGCGGGCCTGGCCGCCAGCATCGCCGGCCTGCTGGCCGCGCTGGTACCGGGCCTGGACCAGGCGCTCAGCCTCGAAGGCCATGCGCCACGCGCCTCGCTGGCGCTGCCCCTGCCGCAGATCGGCCCGCACGGCGTGCGCACGCAGCAGACGGTCAAGGGCGACAGCTGGCAGATCGTCAACGTGCGCGCCGGTGAAACCGGCTCCCAGATCTTCGAGCAGCTGCAGATCCCGCAATCGGATCTGGCGCGGCTGCTGAAACATCCCGGCGTGCAGCTGGAGATGCGGCGCCTGCGTCCCGGCGCGGAGCTTGCCTTCGACCTGCCGGCCGGCGGCCCGCTGCGCGCCTTCCGCTACACCCGCATGGGCGAGAAAGTGGAGCTGGACCTGACCGGCGAGAAGATCACCGAAACGGTGGTGCCGCAGCAGATCGACGTGCGCACCGTGGTGTTGACCGGCACCGTCGGCGATTCGCTGTTCAAGTCGGCGCGCAAGGTCGGGCTGACCGCGCAGAATCTCAAGGAACTGACCGACGACATCTTCAAGTACAACGTCGACTTCGATTCCGACTTGGGCCCTGACGACCGTTTCAGCGTCGTCGTGGACCAGACCTGGAAGGACGGCAAGCTGGTCAAGACCGGCCCGGTGCTGGCGGCCACGATCACCGTGGACGGCAAGCTCTACAGCGGCTTCCTGTTCGAACGCGACGGCAAGCGCAGCTACTTCACCGCCGATGGCCGCTCGCTGGAGCGCCCGTTCATCCGCATGCCGATCCCCTACGCGCGCCTGACCTCCGGCTTCGGGGGCCGCCGCCACCCGGTGCTGGGCCGCCAGCGCATGCACAAGGGCGTGGATTACGGCGCGCCCACCGGCACCCCGATCATGGCCGCCGGCGATGCGCGGGTGAAATCGGTCGGCTGGGCCGGCGGCTACGGCAAGGCGGTCGAGCTCGACCACGGCCAGGGCAAGACCACCTTCTACGCGCACATGTCGCGCTTCGCCAACATCCGCCCGGGCCAGCGCATCGCGCAGGGCACGGTGATCGGCTACGTCGGCAGCACCGGCCTGTCCACCGGCCCGCACCTGCACTACGAATTCCGCGTCAACGGCGTGCATCGCAATCCGCTGTCGATCACCCTGCCGCCGCCGGCGCCGCTGTCCGGCGCGATGCTGGCCGAGTTCCGCGGCGAAACCCGCCGCGCGCTGGCCAAGATCCGCGAGGTGGAAAGCGTGGTCTTCCAGGGCGACGAAGGCACCCGCGTGGCGGATGCCGGCAATGCAGGCAAGGCGCGCGATGGCCGCAGCCGCGGCTGACGACACGCCCCGCGCCCGATCCGATGACGCCGGCCTCGCGCCGGCGTCGTCTTTTCGGCGATAGTGCCGCCATGCAACCCGACGATCTCTACATCGGCCTGATGTCCGGCACCAGCGCGGACGGCATCGATGCCGCCCTCGTCCGCTTCGTGCAGGACGGCGCGCGCCTGCAGGCGGAACTGCTGCACGGCCACCTGCATCCCTGGGATCCGGCACTGCGGCAGCGGTTGGTGGCGCTGGGCCAGGGCGGGGACTGCGGATCGCTGGACGAATTCGGCCGGCTCGACCAGCAGGTGGCCCGCGCCTTCGCGGAGGCGGTGGCGGCGCTCCTGGCCTCCGCCGGCATCGCGGCCGGCGCGGTGCGGGCGATCGGCTCGCACGGCCAGACCATCCGCCACCGGCCCGGCGGCGGGTTTCCCTTCACCCTGCAGATCGGCGACGGCCATCTGATTGCCGAGCGCACCGGCATCGCCACGGTCGCCGATTTCCGCCGCCGCGACGTCGCCGCCGGCGGCCAGGGCGCCCCGCTGCTGCCGGCCCTGCACGCCGCGCTGCTGCACGATCCCGGCGAGGATCGCGCGGTGCTGAACCTGGGCGGCATCGCCAACCTCACCCTGCTGCCGGCCTCCGGCGACGTGCGCGGCTTCGATACCGGCCCGGCCAACGCGTTGATGGATGCCTGGTGCGAACGTCGGCTCGGACGGCCCTACGATGCCGATGGCGCCTTCGCCGCCCGCGGCCGGGTGGACGATGCCCTGCTGCGCCGCCTGCTGGACGAGCCGTGGTTTGCCGCGCCACCGCCCAAGAGCACCGGTCGCGAGCAGTTCCATCTGGATTGGCTCACCACGCGGCTTGGCGGCGACGAGGCCGAAGCCGACGTGCAGGCCACGCTGCTGGCATTGACCGTCCGCACCATCGCCGATGCGCTGCGTGCCACCCTGCCCGGTACACGCCGCCTGCTGGTCTGCGGCGGCGGCGTGCACAATCCGCGCCTGATGGCCGCGCTGGCCGAGGCGCTGCCCGGCGTCGAGGTGGCGTCCACGGCCGCATGGGGCTTGGACCCGGATTACGTCGAGGCCATGGGTTTCGCATGGCTGGCGCGGCAGGCGCTGCTTGGCCTGCCCGGCAACCTGCCGGCGGTCACCGGCGCGCACGGCCCGCGCGTGCTCGGCGTGGTGCATCCGGCCTGAGCCGCGCCTTCAGCCGGTCAGCGCGCGCATCGTGGCCTTGATGCGCCGGCCCTCGGCGTTGAGCCAGGCGCGTTCGTCGCGCCAGCCGGGGAAGCGCGATTCCACCGCCGCCCAGAACGCCGGCGAGTGGTCGGCATGCAGCAGGTGGCAGAGCTCATGCACCAGCACGTACTCGAAGGCCGCGGGCCGGGCCAGCACCAGCGAGAGATCCAGCGCCATCGTGCCGCGACCGGACAGCGAGCCCCATTGCGAGGACATCCGCTTGAGCGCGATCCGTGCCGGTGATCGCGGCAGTCCGGCGAGGTGGCGCGGCTGCCAGCGGGCGATGTCGGCACGTGCCCGGGCTTCGTAGAAATCACGCAGGGCGCGCTGCACCGCGGGGGTCGGCGGCTGGCCGGCGAGCGCATCCAGGCCGCGCACTTCGAAGCAGGCATCGTCCGCGTCGGCGACGATCCGGGTCAGCCTGGCGCTGCGCCAGCGCAAGGGCAGCGCGTCGCCGCGCAGGGGCAGCGCACGCGCCACGCCGATGCGGAACGCGAAGGCGGTGTCGTCTTCCAGCCGCGCCAGCTGCGCTTCCAGCCACTCGCGCTGCGCGTGCAGGAAGGCCAGCGCGGCACGTTCGCCGGCACGCGCGGGCACGCTCAGGCGAGCGCCCCGCTCGTCCACCGAGAGCTTGATCCGGCGCGCGCGCGGGTGGCGGACGAAAGCCACGGCGATCTCGCGGCCGTCGGACAGCCGCAGCGGCACATCCATCGGTTCGCGACGGGCAGGCGCGGGACGCGGCAGGAGGCGGGGCAGGCGCATCGACGGGGATCAGGCCGCGTGTGGCGCGCTCGCCGCGCTCATTAGGCGCGGCTGATCTTCAGGGCGTTTTCCAGCACCGCGAACAGGCGCTTGAACTCTCCGGCCATCAAGGCGAAACGCGCGTCCAGTTCGGCGCGCAGGTCGTCGTTTTCGCTGCCTTCGAGCTGGTCCACCGCGCCATCGAGCAGCTTGAACTTGCGCACCACCAGATCCTCGCCGAGCACGAAGCTCACGTGATCGTCCAGGTTCAGCGCCAGCCGCGTGACCTGCTTGCCGGCCGCCAGATGGGTTTCGATTTCCTCGCCGGCCAGCTCCATGCGCTGGATCTTCACCACGGCGCCGGTATCGGTCGGGTCGCGCAACTCGCATTCGTCGCCGAGGGTGAGGCCATCGGGCAGCGCATCGCCGGCGATCCAGCCGGTCAGCACGGCGCGCGGGGCGATCTCGGCGTTGGCCGGCAGTGCGGGGAAGCTGCCCAGGGCGTCGCGGATGCGGGAGACCACGGCTTCGGCACTCTTGCGCGAGGAGGTGTCCACGGCCAGCACGCCGTGTTCGAGATCCAGCAGGGCATCGGTGCGGCCGGGGCGCACGAAGGCACGCGGCAGCAACTCGGTCACCAGATCGTCCTTCATCTGCCGGCGCATCTTGCCGCCGGGGCGACGTGCGTTCTTTTCCTCGAATTCGGCGATCTTCTTCTGCAGGAGGTCGTTCACGACGGCGCCGGGAAGGATCTTGTCCTCGCTGCCGACGGCCAGCCAGATGGCGTCATCGATGCGGTGCATGAGGGCGGCATCTTCGCTCTCGTTGCGGCCGAAGGGAGAGATGAAGCCGGCGGAGGAAAGCTCCATGGGGCCGACCGGCTTGAGCGCGGCGTCGGGCAGGCGCGATTCGAGATCGTCGAAGCTCAGGTTGGCGGGGAAGCGGAACAGGGTGAGGTTTCTGGCGATCATGAGGGCGTTCGGAAAGAAGTTGGATGGAGCAGGGCCGCGACATCGGCTGGCGACGTGACCCGCGATGTTCGACGCGAACGGCCGGATCGTGCGCCGGCAGCGGAATCAGTCGTCGGCATTCTCCGGCGACTTGCCGCCCAGCCAGGCATGTGCGTCGGGCGGGGCGGCATCGCCACGCTGTCCCAGCGCAAGGAAATCGAACAGTTTCGGGTCGGCCAGTTGCGAAGGGCGAATGTCGCCCAGTGCACGCGCCATCGTTTCCACGCGGCCGGGGCTTTCCCGCTCCCACTGCTGCAGCATCTTCTTGACCTGCGCGCGCTGCAGGTTCTCCTGGCTGCCGCACAGGTTGCAAGGGATGATCGGGAAACCCTTCTGCACCGCGTACTGCTCGATGTCCGATTCGCGCACGTAGGCGAGCGGGCGGATCACCACGTGCTTGCCGTCGTCGCTGAGGAGCTTCGGCGGCATGCCCGAGAGCTTGGCGTGGAAGAACAGGTTGAGAAAGAAGGTGTTCACCATGTCGTCGCGATGGTGGCCCAGCGCGATCTTGGTGAATCCGTGTTCCTCGGCATACGTGTACAGCGCGCCGCGCCGCAACCGCGAGCACAGCGAACACATGGTCTTGCCTTGAGGGATCACCCGGCTCACCACCGAATAGGTGTCCTGCTCGATGATGTGGAAGTCCACGCCGAGCGAACGCAGGTAGTCCGGCAGCACGTGTTCGGGGAAGCCCGGTTGCTTCTGGTCCAGGTTCACCGCGGTGATGGAGAAGCGCACCGGCGCCTTCTTCTGCAGCTGCAGCAGCACGTCCAGCATCGTGTAGCTGTCCTTGCCGCCGGAGAGGCAGACCATCACCTTGTCGCCGTCTTCGATCATGCCGAAATCGGCGATGGCGCGACCGACCTGGTGGCGCAGGCGCTTGGCGAGCTTGTCGGCTTCGCGGCGGCCATGGCGTACGGCGGCCCCGGCGCGTTCGGAGGCCGGTTGCGAGGGATCGAGCAGTTCGAGCGGAATGGCGTTCATCGAACCCGGCATTGTACCGGCCGTGACCGCGATGACGGCAGCCGGCCACCCGGCTATGCTCGGCGCATGAGCCGCATCGACGACCCCGCCGATTTCCAGCAACTCGCGCACCGGCTCATGGACCTGCGCATCGAGCACCGCGATCTCGACCACGCCATTTCCCGCCTGCAGGCCGACATCCAGTCCGACGAGCTGGCGATGAAGCGCATGAAGAAGCGCAAGCTGCAGCTCAAGGACCAGATCACCTGGATCGAGGCGGCACTGGTACCCGACGAGCCGGCCTGAGTCGCTGGCCCGGGCTGCCCGGGAAAACCCGCCGCCGAACGCAGCCCCGCGCCTTGTCTGTGAAGCGCATCACAAATATGCACACCCGATTGCATTCGCGTGACAGGTTTTGCCAAAGCCCCCCGGTGACATGGATAAGGGCCGGTTTTTTTTGCCGGCTTCGGAGAATCGGGGGAAGAAGAGAAAGAGCAACAAGGGGGTTCGGCCATTGGCCGATGGGGGTGGACAAGGAGCGTCTCCCTTTTTTTTGCCCGTCCGATGCGACTTTCGGCGTCTCAAGCCGCCTCGAGCGCCTCGTCCATGTCGAGCACGATGCCGCCGCCGGCCGCCTTGGCGCGATACATGGCGCGATCGGCGCGCTCCAGGGCCGCGCGCAGGCCGATCGAGCGCGCCACCACCAGCACGCCGATGCTCGCACCCACCCGGAATTCCAGGGTCTGGCCGCCGCACTCGATCCTCACCGGCTGCGTCAAGGCCGCCAGCACTTGTTCGGCGATGCCGGGCACGGCAAGCGGCGCATCGGTTTCCAGCACCGCGATGAACTCGTCGCCACCGAGTCGACCGACTCCGTCCTGGACACGCAGGCGTTCGCGGATGCGATCGGCGCAGACCTTCAACATCACGTCGCCGGTTTCGTGGCCGTGCACGTCGTTGATGCGCTTGAAACCATCCAGATCGATGTAGATCATCGCCAGCGCATTCCCGGTACGGGCGGCGATGCCCTGCAGTTCGGTCACTTTCTGCAGCACGCCACGACGATTGAGCAGCCCGGTCAGCGGGTCGTGGGTCGCCAGCCGATCCAGTTCCCGGTTCGCCGCTTCCAGCTCGCGCGTGCGCTCGGCCACGCGCGATTCCAGTTCGTCATTGGCCTTGCGCAGGGCCGCCTCGGCCGCCTTGCGGCCGCTGATGTCCTGCACGATCGCGATGAAGTGCAGCGGCCTGCCATCGCCATCGCGGCGCAGCACGCAGCGCAGCCGTACCCAGACGAGGCTGCCATCCTTGCGGATGTAGCGCTTTTCCATCGAGTATTCGGGGATGCGTCCGGCCAGCAACTCGCCGACCAGGCGCAGATCCTCGTCGAGATCATCGGGATGGGTGATGTCCTGGAAACGGGTCGCGAGAAGTTCCGCTTCGGTGTAGCCCAGCAGCCGGCACAGGCTCGGATTGACCCGGATCCAGCCGCCATCCAGGTTCACATGGGCGATGCCCACCGGACTCAGCTCGAACGTGAGCCGGAACAATTCTTCGCTGTTTTCCATGCAACGCTCCCGCGGTCTCTCGGGCGATTCTAGCCGCCGCCCGTCGTCTGCCGGGCAAGACGCTCGGCATCGCGGCGCTCGCGGGAGGCGCGACAGCGACTCGTTCGGCAGACAGGCCGGCCAAGGTGAATCCCGCGCCGGCCCCGCCTTCACTCCACCGGTCGAACCGCTTCCGGGCTGACCTTCTCGATGGTGTGCCGCAGTTCGCGGCCGAGGATCACCCGGGCATCGCGCGCCCACTGGTTCAGCCGCTCGTCGAAGACCAGGCGTGCGTTCTCGTCCGCCCAGACCAGGCGCATTTCGCGCAGCTTCTGGATGAAGCCGCGGAACAGCGACTTGTCGAAGAACTCCGGCGCGGTCTGCGCGTAGAGCAGCGACAGCCGCTGCGCCGCCAGCTGGCACAGGCTCTCCAGCTCGCCCGCGGTGAGCGTGCCGGGGCCGTTCTTGGCCAGCACCGAGATGGCGATGTAGTAGCGCTCGAAGGCCTGCTGCAGCGGATGGCCAAGGCCGCGCAGGCGGAACACCTCGTCGCTCTGGCCGGCATAGCGCGCCAGGGTGCCGCCATCGTCCTCGTTGACCGGCTCCAGCAATCCTTCGCGCAGGAACACGTCGATGGTGCGATCGATGCGTTCGGCGAATTCCTCCGCCGTCCACGGCAGGAACAGCTCGCCCTGCAGGAAGGGATAGACGTTCTGGCCAAGGCGCTTGAGCGCATCGCGGTTCATGCGGCGGTTGTGCAGGAAGCAGACCGCGATCCACGCCGATGCGGTGAACAGGTGCAGCACGTTGTTGCGGAAATAGGACAGCAGGACCGCCTTGTCCTCCTCCACGTCCAGCACGTCGCCGAGCGGATGGCGGATGCGCGTCAGCACGCCGATTTCCTCGCCGTGGGCGACGATCTGCTCCGGCGTGTGCGGGGTGACGG
>JAEXAG010000168.1 GCA_023394655.1 Pseudomonadota bacterium | reverse complement strand
CCTATTACGATGAAAATCCTCGTCGGCTACAAGCGCGTCGTGGACGCCAACGTCCGCATCCAGGTCAAACCCGATGGCTCGGGCGTCGTCACCGATGGCGTCAAGCTCTCGCCCAACCCGTTCGATGACATCGCACTGGAAGAGGCCCTGCGCCTACGCGACAAGGGCATCGCCACCGAAGTGGTCGTCGCCACCATCGCGCCGGCCGATGCCCAGGCGCACCTGCGCAACGGGCTGGCGATGGGTGCCAACCGCGCCATCCACGTGGTCGCCGACGGCCCGGTGCAGCCGCTGACCGCCGCGCGCACGCTGCTGAAGCTGATCGAGAAGGAGCAGCCCGACCTGGTGCTGCTCGGCAAGCAGGCAATCGACGACGACGCCAACCAGACCGGGCAGATGCTGGCCACGCTGTGGGGCCGTCCGCAGGCGACATTCGCCGGCAAGCTGGATGTGGCCGATGGCAAGGCCACGGTCGTGCGCGAGGTCGATGCCGGTCTGGAGACGCTGGAAGTGGAGCTTCCGGCCGTCGTCACCAGCGACCTGCGCCTGAACGAGCCGCGCTTCATCAAGCTGCCGGACATCATGAAGGCCAAGAGCAAGCCGCTGGAGACGATCCCGTTTGCCGATCTGGCCGTCGAGTCCGGTGCCACGCTGGAAACCACCCACTACGCCCCGCCGGCGCAGCGCAGCCGCGGCGTGATGGTCAAGGATGCGGCCGAGCTGGTCGCCAAGCTCAAGGAAAAGGGGTTGCTCTGATGTCCAAGGTCCTCATCGTCGCCGAACATGCCGGCGGCAAGCTCAACGCCGCCACCGCCAAGTGCGTCTCGGCCGCCAAGGCGCTCGCCGCCGAAGCCATCGACATCGTGGTGCTGGCCGCCGATCCGGCCGCCGTCGCCGCCGAAGCCGCGCAGATCGAAGGCGTCGGCAAGGTGCTTGCCGTGGCCAATGCCGCGAACGAGCATGCCATCGCCCAGGTGCTGGCGCCGCAGGTCGCCAGGCTGGCCGAGGGTTATACCCACGTCTTCGGCCCCAGCACCACCTTCGGCAAGGACCTGATGCCCTGCGTCGCCGCTCTGCTCGGCGTGGGCCAGGTCTCCGACATCATGGCCGTCGAAAACGCCCATACCTTCAAGCGCCCGATCTACGCCGGCAACGCCATCGTCACCGTGAAGGCTCCTGCCGATGCCACCGTCGTCGCCACCGTGCGCGGCGCGTCCTGGCCGGAAGCCGGCAAGGGTGGCAATGCCAGCGTCGAGTCGGTCGGCGTCGAGGCCGAACTGCCGACCCACACCCGCTTCATCAAGCTCGAAGCCGCCGCCTCCGACCGCCCCGACCTGCAGTCGGCCAAACGCGTGATCTCCGGCGGCCGCGGTGTCGGCAGCGCGGAAAACTTCAAGATCGTGTTCGACCTGGCCGACAAGCTCGGCGCCGGCGTCGGGGCCTCGCGCGCCGCGGTCGATGCCGGCTACGTCCCCAACGACATGCAGGTCGGCCAGACCGGCAAGATCATCGCACCCGAGCTCTACATCGCCGTCGGCATTTCCGGCGCGATCCAGCACCTGACCGGCATCAAGGACGCCGGCACGATCGTGGCGATCAACAAGGACCCGGATGCGCCGATCTTCGAGATTGCGGATATCGGGTTGGTGGGGGATTTGTTCCAGATCCTGCCGGAGTTGGAAAAGGTGCTGTAAACCAGGCCCCCCGGGAGGGAGCCGGCGCCCACCGACTCCCTTTTCGCTCCACTCCCCCCCTTTTCAGCGGCTTCCGGATATCTCAGAGTTTCTGCAGCACGAAGCACGCCTGATCGTATCTTTCGCCGTCGAAAAATCCCCGCACGAAGCGGAAATCCGGCTCGAACCGCGCTCTGGCATACGCCTCCGGAATCCACGTCTCACCATAGAACGAGGCATTCCTTGGGCCGCCGCCATCGACACCCGCGGATGAGGCGTGCACGAACTCACCACGCGCGTAACCGGCGCGCGCATCGTCCAGACTGGGGAACAGACGCCCCAAAGCGGCGGTGTACGAGCCATCGTCGGGTTGCGACGCCGCCCACTGGCAGTAGTCGAAGAAACTCTCATGACGTGTAGTCAAGGCAACAATACCTCCGGGCTTCAGCAGCCGCGAAAACTCCCGCATCCAGCTCTGGCAGGCTACTTCCGACAGATGCGAGAACACCGAATACGAATAAACCAGATCGAAGCCGGCGGTTGGCAGCCGCGTAGGCGGGAACGGATCGCAAACGGTGAACTGGTCTGATTGGAACAAAGCACGGGTCAGTTCGGCAAAGGCCGGATCGACATCCACGCCGTGAATATTCGCGACTCTCAACCGTTCCATGAACACTCTCGAGATCCGCCCCCAGCCGAAGCCGAAATCCAGCGCCACCGTGGACTCATCCAGAGACAAGCCCGCCTCCTGCGCGCCCTCAAGAACATCCTGATAAAAGGCGTACGCCTGCTGCAACGCCGCCTCTGCCGACAATCCGGTCGTATTGACCTGAAGCTCACGCGAAGGAAAAGACGGAAGCTTGTCCCCCGAAGGACTGTAAACATCCGTTTCCAAGCTCGCGACCAGGTTTTGCAGCCAGTCATTCATGGAATGCATCATTTCCGCCCTTCATCTCAAACAATTAAATAAAGAACCAAGAATGACTCGTGCATTTCGACATGGTTTCTCACGCGACAGTGCATGACCCTTCAAGCTTTTTACGCACTCCAATTTCCAAAGTTCGACCGCTACGCAACGAGGACTTTCGAGCTCGGAAGCTGCCGCACTTCCGTCAGCCACGGATATTCAAGGACATGTCCACCGTGGGCGGAATGGATGGCACCAAGCGCCGGTGCCCCGGGCTTCATGTGCAGTGGCGGGTAGGCCTGAAGCGACGTGTAATGCGTCACATAGGACTTTCGGGTCAGGGATGGATCGGCAATCAGGGTACCGGCATGCGACAGGTTTCCATGCCATATCAGCACATCCCCCTTCCTGGGGCAGAAGGTTACCGGTGCGATTCCCGCGTCCTCCACTCTCTTCTGGAGATACTCGCTGAGTTCATGAGGCTGGCGCGCGCTGTCTGGCTCCAGCACGATCGATCCGCCACCCCAGTCGAACATCCCCGAGACTTCCAGACGATGGGACCCCGGGTAATAGCACAGTGGCCCGGATGCGGGATCGATGTCTTCAAGGGGAATCCAGCTTGCTGCCAGATGCGGGAGCAAGGTTTGACAACGAACATACGGAAAATCGACGTGGATCGGCTGCTGGCTTCCCCTGTAAAACGTCAGCGACTGCAACGCACAAGGCGGGCCCCGGAATACATGGCTCAGGAACTGGCTTACTTCCCTGGTCAAACTGAGGCGTGCTGCCGCCATGGAAATGGAGTGGATGCTGTTGAACTTGAGCCCGGACGAGTCAAGCTGCTCCCGGCTCAACCTCTTGATGTCGCCTTGATCGCCGGAAAGCTCCACTTCCAGAGTAAAATCCATGTGGTGCTTGCGAAGATAATCGATGTCGGCAATCAGAGCATCGATCAGCGCATGGTCGACCACACCCTCGAAGATCACGATGCCATCGCGGTGCCAGCGCTCGAGCATGGCGACTAGATCGAAATTCACTTTTTCCGACAATCCCTCGACATAGCTCCTGATATCCGGGGAATCCAAGTCCAACCAAGGCTGATTCGCCAACCAGTCTGCTTTCGTAATCACGGTCATCAACCCCACTTCCTACAAGGAAAAATCGCTCGATTGCGAGCGCCGCCCAAGCAGAGAGCCTGGCAACAGAGGCACTTGCCAAGCCAATCGCAACCCAACATCAAGCCGAACCACCCTGCCAATCAAATTCCATCGCGAGCCCCTCTTCCAGCGCGCCGAACACCATATATCCCTTCCTCCACAGGAGTTTTTGCTGATCAGCCGCCTGTTGAAACTTGCACCTCCTCAATCGAGAAGCTCCGCGAAAGCAGGGTGTGAGCGGATATCTGGACAGGCAGGCGTATTCAGGCCGAAATATCGGTATAGCTGTTGGGCGTAGCCCCGTGCCATCGAAATCGCCGCCTCATCCAGTTCATGAGCTTCCCGAATGTGCTTTTGCACCCTGAGCACCTCCTGCAGATGCGCCACGTTGCTCGAGCCCAGCGTCACACCCGCGGCATGGCGGCGATGCAGGTTGTGTGCCTCCGGCATGTAAGCAATGTCGCCATGCTCGAGAATCCGGACATAGCAAAGCCAATCGCCGGCAATCCGGTACGAGGCGATTTCATCGATGTGATCTGCCAGAACCGTTTGAAGAGGAGTCCGTCGAAACAACACGCCACTGACATTCGGCACGGTGTTCTTGCAGGCCAGCCCGTTTGTGAGCTCCTCGCCGAGCGCGGCACGATAAGCACTGAGCCAACGGCTTTCGCAGATATCGTCGGTATACGCGAGATAATTTTCCGCCATGACCCTGCCCGCCTCGTCGATTTGCTTTGACTGGCAGTAGGCCATGACCACGCCGGGCTCCTCGAACCGGGGTACGAGCGAGGCAAGGAAGTCCGCGTCGCAGAGATCATCCGCCTCGGCGATCCAGACCAGATCGCCGGTACTCAGCTCCACGCCCTTCAACCATTGGCGGAAGACCGAACCCGAGTTGCGTTCGTTCGCGACGATCCGCATCTGGATGCCCAGCTTGGCCTGCAGCGCATCGATTTGCTCAAGGCTCGAATCACCTGACGCGTCATCCAGCACGATGATCTCGTGCACTGCGTATCGCTGCTCCGCGATGGAGCGAAGCCTTCCTTCCAGATAGTGGGCGTAATTGAAGTTGGGCACCACCACGGAAACGCGCGGCCGACGCAGCGACGTACTCATCGCCAGCAGATCCGCCACGTAGCTGCGGAACGCGTAGTTCGCCTCGATGTAATCCCGTGCGGCCAGTCCCATGGCCTGCCGATCACTTTCGTCGTCGAGAAGATCCAGGCATGCCTGGGCGAAAGCCGCTGCGTCGGGGACCAGCCGACCGTATCGCCGGATGATGTCATCCAGGCCGCCTGCGCCTTCGAAACCGATGACCGGGACGCCCGCATCCATCGATTCCAGCACGACCGACGGGTAGGGATCCTCACGCGATGTCAGCGCGTAAAGGTCCGCTCCGGCATAAAAGATATCGGTATCATCCCGGCGACCGGGGAAAACGAAACGGTCCGCGCACGGGCTCGCGGCCACGCTGGCCCGTATCCGGGCCTCGATGCCCGCGTCGTGATGCCCGAGCCAGACGAAATGGACATGCGGATCGCGAGCCATGACCTGGTTGCCGATCTCGACGAACAAGTCGATGCCCTTGCGCAGGTCGGCATACCCGACGCACAGGACGATGCGGGCATCGGAAGGCAGGCCCAGATCCTGCCGCAGTGCAATGCGGGCGGACGTGCGTTGTCGATCGGACCGGACGCGGTTGCGCTTGTACAGGCCTTGCGGGCGTATCACCGCTTTCGAGGCTGGCAGTCGCGCATACCGCTCGAAGCCCTCCCGCACGACCTCCGCCGCAAATACGACGCTGCTGCTGCTTTCGGCAATCCGACGAAGGTTGTCCTGCAGCCCGTACTGTTCGATCACGCCGGGCAGCTCATGCACGAGCGAAATCACTTCGATGCCTTGTTTCGCAAGAAATTCGGCCATGCGTCCGGAGACTGCGGTATTCGCGATCGCAAGGCGGCATCCGCGCCGGCGAATCCCGGCAGCCACAGCCGCCAGTTCGGCATCGCTGGCGACGGTCTGATCGACGAATGTGGTCGTCGCGGCCTCCTGGAACTTCTCGTGCAATCGACCGGGGCCCAGCAACAGGACTTCCACGGGCACATTCATGCGACACAGCTCGCGGGCGAGATTCAACGACAGGTACTGGGCGCCGTGCGGGTGCGCGTCGTGTGCGAGCACGACCACTCCGGCATTTTCGGGGCCAGCCAACACCCGGCGAGTTGTCTCCAGATAGGCGTAACCATGTCGGCGATCCGGTTCCAGATACGCCCCCTCCGCCCATTCATTCCAGGCATTGATGAAAACGAGCGACTCACCAGCCACTGGATGGGCGCGCGCATGATCGACCGAATCGGAGAGCCACTCGCCGTAGGCCGCGGGGGTCGAACGCGCATAGGTGTAGCCCTTGCCGGGCTTCCTCGCTTCGTTGTCCCAAGCCGGGAAGACACCACGGATCATCGGGTAATCGGGAACCCCGACCTCGCGTGCGGCCCGCACGATCGAACCGTAGTCCACCACGGTACCCTGATAGTCCGGATTGACGATCGACAGCTCGGCGTTGATCGCCTTCAACCCGCGCCCGAGCTTGTGGGGCGGAAATTCCACGGCCGCATCAAACCCGTACACGCGCGGATCGTCGACATCGAACTGCACCATCACGAGGAATATCTCGCCGATCCCGTGCTCGCGGCAGTATTGACGCCAGTGTTCAAGCGTGTGCGCGGCGTCGGGCAGCAAGGAGGGGCGGTAAACGAGCACCATCGGCCGGCCATCCACACGGATGTAACGCGGGTCCCGCAGGTAGCGGATCAGGTCTCGGATGAAGGCCTGATCGCTCTCGTCGCTATGGTCCTGCCCCAGGAGCACATCATGCTCGGCACCATCCCAACGACGCGTCCAGTTCTCGTTCGCCCAGCACAGGCAAAACGGGAAGTCCAGATCCGGCATCGCGATGAATTGATCAAGCGGCCTTTCAAGAAGCCTGCGGCCGCCCGAGAACCAGTAGTAATGGAAACAGAATCCGTGCACGCCATAGGTGCGCGCCAGCTCCACCTGGCGGCGCATCACCTCAGGCAGGCGCAGATCGTAGAAACCAAGCTCTCCCGGCAACTTGGGCTGCTCGTGCCCGACGAACTGAGGAACCGCTTTGGACACGTTGGTCCACTCCGTGAAGCCGGCCCCCCACCAGGCGTCGTTCTCCTTGATCGGATGGAACTGCGGCAAATAGAAGGCGATCGCCTTCACGTCAAGCGACTGCGGCGCCGGCTGATCGGTCAATTCGACGTAATCCCGGGATCGAACCCCCTTCTGCAATGCGAACTGCTGTGTCGCCCACTGCTCCAGTCCAAGGCTGTCGCCGGAGCCGGCCGGTGGCGCTGCAGCCTCGATGACCGGGGCGGCCCCGTGCTCCACCTCGAACGCAAGCCACCGCGCATGGGCACCGGTGCGCGAAAACAGCCAGGCGAAGCGGGTGAAGAACCACCGCTTGATGGCCAGACGGGTCTGCTCGCGCACGGGCATCTTCAAATACACCGAACGTAATCCGCGACCGACGACCTGCTTGACGGAAAGCCGCATCAACGCTCTCCCCGCAATAGCCCGACAACGGTTCGCAGCCAGGAGGTGTAACGCCAGGAGCGCGAGCCCTCCATCTGCCGACGTCGGGCCTGTGCCTCCTCCAGCGCACGCCCGATGGATGCCAGCTCTTCCCGCGCCGATACCATTGAGACTTCGGATGCCTCCAGCCTGCCCCGCAGGCCGGCTCGATCCTCGTCGGCAATGACCAGCTGCCGGGACATCGACGCCAGCTCGGCGTTGGCGGCAACGAGCCTTTCATCGGCAGCGGCCAGCCCCGCGGTCAACGATGCCACCGTCCCGGCCAGCGTGGATTCCCGCACCAGCAGCTCCTGCGCGATTCGCCTTGCGTCCGCAAGCTCGGCGCTGATGGCCTGCAACAGGTCCCGCGCCTCGTCGGCAGGCATCGGTGCGCGGGAAAGGTCAGCTTCCAGTGCGGCAATGCGTGCATCCGCTTGGGCGACGCGATCCGGCAAATGCTGGCCATAGAAAACCGCAGGATCGAGCGCATGGACCGTCGCTTCGAACAGGGAACTTGCCACCGCCGGGATCGGCGCATCCGAAGCCACGATGATGTCGTAGAGCGGCTTGCGCAGCGCCTCGACGGCTTCCACGGCATCTCCATCTGCACGCATGCTCCTGAACCTGCCGCCGGCGGCCGTTTCATTGACGACCAATGATCCATGCACGACACGCTGCCCCAACACTTGGAGGCAGTTGAAGTGCTTGCCCACCAGCGCGACGAACTCCTCCCGGAACAGTTCCTTGACATGGAACGGATTGGAATAACCCGGCTCGATCGAATAATGCTGGCGATTGGGGCTGGAGATGACCAGCCGTCCACCCGGCGCAAGCACGCGCTTGATCTCGCGGAGCATCGCCTCGTGCTGGTCGTGATGCTCGATCGTCTCGAAACTCACGACGGTATCGAAGCTGCCATCTTCGAAGGGAAGCTCGGCCGCGGACGCTTCGACGAAACGCAATCCGGCGCGCCCGTACTTGGCGGTGGCATGAGTCACCGCCTCATCGGCAATGTCCACGCCCACGACGTCGATGCCGGGCGCTGCGAGAAGATCACTGCCATAGCCCTCGCCGCAGGCCACGTCGAGGACACGAGTGCCCTCCCGCAATTCACGGGCCAGCAGATAGCGGTGCATGTGTTCGAATTCGATCTGTCCACCCGTTCCGGGCAAGTGACGCTCACCGGTCATTTCCAGTAGCAACGTCGGGTTGCCGTCAGTGTTCATCGACTCTCTCCGGCCATATGGCGCCTGAGACGCGGCGCATCGTGATGTCGCGCATGGGAACTCCGACGAGCCCCAGGCAAACGGAACTCGAATGGACGTGAAAAGCCAGCGCCTCGTGCATCCAGTGATGCTGCACGTGGGATTGCTGGGTCCCCTCTGCGATGGCCACGCTGATCGTGTAATCCCCTTCACGCATCACCGGCATCCGGAATTCGAACAAGGTCTCGAACATCTCGCCGGCAACGACGTGGAAGGCATGGTCTCGCATTGCGATGTAGGTGTTGTCGGCGAAGATGGTCTGGCCGAGCCGGTCATAAACCTCGAAGCCGACGATCGGGCTGGCCAGCGCACGTCGGGCGCGGCAACGGATCCTCAGACGCACTTCACTGCCGCCAACCAGCCAGGCAAGCGGTCTGCCATCCACGTCCAGCAGCGCGGCATCGAGAATCTGCGCGCCTCCCTCTCCGAAAGCATGGCCTTCGCGCGAGAAGGCGAAGACCTCGATGTCGTTGCGCAACGTGCTGCGATCGAACAAGTCGGCGCGCATGTCACGGAAGTCTTCTGCCATCGCGAGGGTCTGCTCCTGCGCCGGCTCCTGCATGACCGCGACCCCGGGCTCCGCATCGTAGTTCAAGGCTTCGAGATAGCGCGCCGTCACCTCGCGCGCCGGCCCGTCGGCGACAACCCGCCCACCGTCCAGCCAGACCGCACGATCACAAAGGTTGAGCACGGCCGCCGTATCGTGGGAAACGAATATCACGGTGCCCCGCTCCATGAACTTGCGCAGGAAACGCATGCACTTCTGCCCGAAATAGACGTCCCCTACCGACAAGGCCTCGTCGATGACAAGCACGTCCGCATCGATGTGCGCGATCACCGCAAAGGCCAGACGGACGTACATGCCGCTGGAATAGCTCTTTACCGGTTGATCGATGAAATCGCCGATCTCGGCGAAGGCGAGGATATCGTCCAGCCGCGCCTCGATCTGATCGCGCGACATCCCGAGCACCGCGGCATTGAGGTAAACATTCTCTCTGCCGGTGAATTCCGGGTTGAACCCGGACCCAAGCTCCAGCAGCGCGCCCACCCGCCCGGCAATCCGCACGGATCCGGTGGTCGGCGCCAGTGTTCCGCAGAGAATCTGGAGAAGTGTGGACTTGCCCGAACCATTGCGCCCGATGATGCCCACGGTTTCTCCACGGCGGATCTCCAGGCTGACATCACGCAATGACCAGAACTCGCGGAAATACGAGCCGGATGCTCCGCGACCGAACAACTTGCCCAAGCGCGGAAACAATGCCTGCTTCAGGCGGTCACGTGGTTTTTCGAAGATCCGGTAGCATTTGGAAATGGCCCCGAGCGAAACCGCCACCTGATCCATGCCCATGCTGCGGCTCGCGCCCTGTGCAGGATCAGAGGACATCGGCGAATCCCGCCTTCGCACGCTGGAAACCCCAGAAGCCGATCCACGCGACCAGAAGTGCAACCAGGGCGTACATGCCTAGCCCGGTCCAATCAGGCATCACCCCGTACATGAGCACGTTGCGCACCTGGTCGACGACGAAGCTGATGGGATTCAGGTAGATCCAGGATCTCATCGACTCCGGCAACGCGCTGGCGGGATACAGGATTGGCGCCAGGAACAGCAGTGCTGTGGCAAGGATGCCGGTGAACTGGCCGATATCCCGCAGATACACGCCGAGCGCCGCGAATATCCAGATGACTCCGAGCGAGAGCAGCGCAAACGGCGCGATGACCAGTGGAACCATCCAGGCCGTCATCGGGATCGGCCCTACCAATAGCCACTGCGCGCACAGCAAAACCGCCAGGCTGATGGATGCGTGGAACAACGCGGACACCAGTGTCACCCATGCCAGCGCATCCAGGGGGAACACCACGCGCTTGACGTAACTTGCGTTGGACATCACCAATGCAGGCGCCCTCTGCAGGCACTCGGCAAGGATCCCGTGCACGATCATGCCCGCGAACATCACCACGGCGAAGTTCTTGATTCCCCCTGCGCCAACCTCCTGCCAGCGCGCCTTGAAAACGACGGAAAAAACGAAGGTATAAACGCCCAGCATCAACAAGGGATTGAAGAACGACCACGCCAACCCTGCCCACGACCCTCGATAGCGGCCGACGACGTCACGCCGAGCCAAGGACAAGATCAGGAAGCGGTTGGCCCAGGCGCGCGCGAACAAGGCAAGCAACCCGGCGGGTGCACGCACATGCGGATCTCGCAAGGAGGGGTGCAATTCCACGTCACGCACCCAATGCAAGCTCCACGTCCGCCTGCAAATCCCCGCAATCCTCCACCCCCACGCTCAACCGCACCAGCCCGCCGCTGATCCCGAGCGCTTCGCGGCGATCCTTCGGCACGCTGGCATGGGTCATCACCGCCGGATGATTCACCAGCGATTCCACGCCGCCCAGCGATTCGGCCAGGGTGAAGATCTCGAGCTTCTCGCAGAACAGCTTCGCCGCGTCGAATCCGCCCTTCAGCCAGACCGAGACGATCCCGCCGAAGCCGTCCATCTGCCGCCTGGCCAGTTCATGCTGCGGGTGCGAGGCGAGTCCGGGATACCTCACCTTTTCCACCGCAGGATGGTTTTCGAGCATTTCGGCGATCGCCCGGGCGTTCTCGCAATGCGCGCGCATCCGCAGGTGCAGGGTCTTGAGGCCGCGCACGGCGAGGAAGCTGTCGAACGGCCCCAGCACGGCGCCGCAGGCGTTCTGCAGGAAGGCCAGTTTCTCGGCCAGTTCGGCGTTCTCGCCCACCACGGCCACGCCACCCACCATGTCGGAATGGCCGTTGAGGTATTTGGTGGCGGAATGCATGACGATGTCCGCGCCATGTTCCAGCGGGCGCTGCAGCATCGGGCTGGCGAAGGTGTTGTCGACCACCATCAGGATGCCGTGCTTCCTGGCGATCGCGGAGA
>JAEXAG010000165.1 GCA_023394655.1 Pseudomonadota bacterium | reverse complement strand
TCGGCTTCGAGACGTTCGGCTTCGAGACGTTCGGCTTCGAGACGTTCGGCTTCGAGACGCTCGGCTTCGAGGCGTTCGGCTTCGAGGCGTTCCGCTTCGAGACGTTCCGCTTCGAGACGTTCCGCTTCGAGACGCTCGGCTTCGAGACGTTCGGCTTCGAGACGCTCGGCTTCGGCGGCCGTCAGATCCACTGCTTCCACTGCCGCGGGCTGCGGATCGTCCTGAACGACGGCCAGCGGATGTGCGCCGGCTTCCGGCAAGGCATCGCGCAGGGCTTCGAAACGCGCGGCCAGGGCATCCTGCGCCGGCACCCGCTGCGGCTCGGACTTGAGTCCGGCGACAGTGGCGCGGATCTCTCCGGTCAATGCCGCCAGCGCGGCAAGGCCTTCCGCGTCCGCACTCTGGCCCTGTGCGACGAGGCGCTTGAGCCAGGTTTCGGCGGGGGTGGTCGCATCGGTGATCTCGGGGACTTCCGCCATTGCGAAAGCGCCGTTCATGGTGTGCACCGCGCGCAGCAGCGCGGCGGTCGGCACGCCGGCGACCGCCGCCGGATCGTCGAGCCAACCCTGGACCGTCCGCAGGTGGCCGTCCACTTCGACGCCGAGGATTTCCAGCAGCACCGCGTCGACACTGACCGGCACGGTGCCGGCGGCCGCTTCGGCGACTCCAGGCGTAGCCCCGGTGGATTCCGTCGTCGCTTCGCCGACCTCGTCTGCGACTCCGTCAGGCACGACCTCGGCCGCAGCCGGCTGGTGGAACACTTCTTCGCCGGCAGCCAGGCGGTCGGCGACCGCCTCCATGCCCGCGAGATCGAGCTGGAAGGGGCGACCATCCAGGGCGCCGCGCAGTGCCGGCAGCGCGTCGCAGGCCTGACCGACCAGTGCCAGCACCGCGGGGCTCGCCGGCCGCGTGCCGTCGAGCACGCGGTTGAGCATGTTCTCGACTTTCCAGCTGAACTCGCCGAGGACGCGCGCACCAACCAGACGGCCGCTGCCCTTCAGCGTGTGGAACACGCGACGGATCGGTCGCAGGCGCTCGAGGTCATCCGGTTGCGTCCGCCACTCGGGCATCAGCTGGCCGAGGTTGTCGATTTCCTCGCCGAACTCCTCGAGGAAGATTTCGCGGATTTCGTCGTCGATGCCATCGCTTTCGAGATCGAAGCCGCCGGCTTCCACCGTCAGCGCGGCGGGCGCGGGCGCGGGCGTCGCATCGACGCCTGCATCCGCGCGGGCCGCGATTTCCGGACGCTGCTCCGGCGAAACGAGTTCGGTTTCCACAACGGGCACGACCGGCGCGGACACCGCTTCCGGCTCGAACGATGCCACCGGCATCGACTCGACCGGCACGACCGGGTCGGCCTCGGGCATCCGCGGCTCGGCATCGGGGGCTTGCTCGACGGGGCGCACCACGTCGCTCAGCCACTGCTCGTAGGCGTTTTCGTCGCCATGGTCGACGAAGGACGTCGTCTCTTCGGACTCCGTTTGCGTCGGCAGCGGCCAGTAACGCAGCGCCTCGAGGCTCTGGCGCGTGATCGCGAGGATTTCCTCGCGCCCACTGCGCTGTTCGCGCAAGGCTTCAAGGTAGTACTCGAGGCTGGAAAGCGCATCGGCCAGCGTATCCAGCTGCTGGTTGCCAGGGATGCGCTTGCGTCCCAGCATCTCGGTTTCGGTGTACAGGCGGATGCCGGTCAGGTATCGCGACGGCTCGTCCTGCTCCAGCATGCGCAATGCGCCCGAGACTTCCTCGAGCAGCCTCGGCACTTCGGCCAACTGGGCGTGGTCCCAGCCGGTTTCGACGAAAGCGACGAAACCCTGCCGGGCATCGCTGAAGTTGGCCATGGCTTCGCGGACCAAGGCATCGAGCAGCAGCTGCGCTTCCGCGGAACCGAGCGCACCCTCGCTGTCGGCGGGCTGCGCGCTGGCCTGCTCCTCGCCCAGGCGCGAGACCTGGTCGTCGAGCGAGGCATCGACGTAGAGCAGGGCGCCGGCGACATCGAGCAGTGCCGATTCGCTCAGCGGGCTTTCGCCACTGGCGAGTGCGGCGAGCACGCTGCGCTGCCGGGCGATGACGTCGCGCGCCATGCCGAGGCCGAGCATTCCGAGCGTGTCCGCGACCCGGCCGAGCGCTTCGGCCTGCGGCGCCAGTGCAGCGGCGTCCTTGCGGCCGGTTCGAAGGTGGAGATCGAGCGAATCCTTGATCCGCAGCACGTCCTCCTTGATGGCGGCGGCGACGGTATCGAGCAGCGCACGATTGCGGCCGGTGATGCTGGCCTGCGCATGGGCCACTTCATCTTCGGAGTGGCCGGCGCGGCCATCCAGCTCGAAGGTTTCGCGCAGGCGGTCGAGCGAGGGATGCGAGGCGCTGCTGCGCGACACCTGCCAGAGCAGCTGGCGGGTCGGCTCGAGCAGCGAGGAAACCGGCAGCAAGGCGTTGCCCTCGGCATTGAAGTGGTGCCGGCCTTCACGCTCGACGCTGGCGAACACGTCGCGCAGGGAATCGCCCGCCGCGAGCGCGCCATCGCGCATCGCCGCCGCGGCCTCCGAGGCCACCCAGAACAGGCGGCGTGCTTCGTCGTTGCCGGTGAGCCGCGTCAGCGCGGCCAGGTCGCGGTGCAGCTGGCCCGCGTCGAATTCGTGGCCGCTGTTCCAGGCATCGAGCGTATCGCGCAAGCCCGCCAACCACGGGCTGGCACCCGCCGCTGCATCGGCCGCCGGCAGCGCGTCCGCACCGGGAAGCGCCTGCATGCCGCGGTCCAGATCGGGATTGAACATCGCCGCTTCGCTGACCGCTTTCAGACCGCGGATCGCGCGCAGTTCGTTCAGCAACGGCATCAGCACGATCGGGATGTCGCGATGCCCGCCCTGCAGCCGCTCGAGGTAATCGGGCAACTGCATGGCACCACGCATCAGCGCCGCGCAGGCTTCATCGCTCGAGGGCACGCGGCCTTCGGAAACCGCATCCGCCACCGCCTTCATCTCGCTGGCGACCATGGCGGGCGCATACAGCTCGATCATCTTCAGGCTGCCCTGCACCTGGTGCAGCAGGCTGGAAGCCAGGCGCATGCGCGCCGGATCCGCCCCGGCCTCGGCGAATGCCTCCACTTCCTGACGCACCTGCTCGAGGCCGGCATCCAGCTCCGGCTTGATCCAGCCGAGCGTGGCGTGGTCGATCGCTTCGCGCAGCACGTTCATGGCCGGGCTCGCCGATTCAGGGGACGGATACGACTCATTTCCGGTTCATCCACTCCCGTTGGCTCAGGCCGGCAGCTTGAAGTCGGCGACGGAGCGGCGCAGGTCGGCCGCCAGTTGCGCGAGGTTTCCGATCGACTCGGCGGTCTGGCTGGCACCTTGCGAGGTCTGCGCGGTGATCGACTGGATCGTGTTCATCGTCTCGGTGATGTTGGACGCCGCGCTGGACTGCTGCGAAGCGGCCTGCGAGATGTTCTGGATGAGCGCCGCCAGATCGGTCGACACGCGTTCGATCTCGCCGAGCGCGGTCCCCGCGTCCTCGGCGAGGCGCGCGCCGCGCACCACTTCCGTGGTCGTCTGTTCCATCGAGCTTACCGCCTCGATGGTGTCGGACTGAATCGTCGAGACCAGGCCTTCGATTCGCTTGGTCGCGTTGGAGGCGCGTTCGGCGAGTCGCTGCACTTCGTCGGCCACCACCGCGAAGCCGCGGCCCGCCTCGCCCGCCGATGCCGCCTGGATCGAGGCGTTCAGCGCGAGGATGTTGGTCTGTTCCGAAATGTCGTTGATGAGTTCCACGATCGCGCCGATTTCCTGCGAAGACTCGCCGAGGCGCTTGATTCGCTTCGAGGTCTCCTGGATCTGGCCGCGAATGTTGTCCATGCCCTGGATCGTCTGGCGCACGACGCCGGCACCGTTGGTGGCGATTTCCACCGAACGATGCGCCACGTCCGCGGACTGGGCGGAGTTCTGCGACACCTCGCTGATCGAGCTGGCGATTTCGTTGATGCGGTCGGTGGCCGAACCGATCTCGGTGGCCTGGTGTTCCGCTGCTTCGGCAAGGTGCATGGCGGTCGCCTGGGTTTCCTGCGCCGAGGACGCCACGCGCACCGAGGTGTCGTTGATCGTGCCCACCAGCGAGCGCAACTGCTCGATGGCGAAGTTGATCGAGTCCGCGATCGCGCCGGTCATGTCCTCGGTCACGGTGGCGTTCACGGTGAGGTCGCCTTCGGCGAGCGCGCCCATTTCGTCCAGCAGGCGCATGATCGCCTCCTGGTTGCGGTTGGTCAGCTCTTCCGCCGAGGCGCGGCGCAGCGTCTGCCCGCGGTACTGGGTGACGACCAGGCCGATGATCGCCGCCAGCGCGACGAGACCGGAGACGATCGACACCCAGATATTGCCGACCAGGCTGGTGTCGTTGAGGGAGCCGGCCGAGGTGAAGGCACTGAACAGCTTGCGCGAGTCAGCCAGCATCTGGTCGGCGCTGCCGGTGATCTTGGTCGATGCGGCCTGGGCCTGGAACAGGCGCTCGGAGCCCTCCTGGATCGCGTCCAGGTCCTTCTTCATGGCTTCCCAGAGCTTGTTGGCCTCGTTCAGCGGCCCGATCGCGCCGGGGGTGGTGACCTTGGCGGCGGTCGCGCCGCCTTCCAGCAGGTCCTGCATCACCTGGCCGAACATGTTGGCGTCCTGGCGCAGGCCCTGGCCGGCCAACGGCGCGGCACTGCCACCGGCACGGATTTCCGCGATGCGGCGCGCCATCGACGCGACGAGGATCGGCTGGCGCATCGCGATGTACTGCTGGCTGGAGGAGACGCCGGCGGCGGACATCGCGCGGACCATCTCGCCGAGCTGGGCGTCGATCTGCGGCACCGCGGCGGTGAAACGATCGGCGTTGCCACCGAGGCTGGTCACCACCGGTTCGCTGGCGATGATCTGCTCGGCGTTCTGGGCCAGCGGCGCCCAGGTCTGCTTGATCTGCGAGATCGGGCCAGCCACCGAGATGTCGCTGCCGTAGTTGCCGTCCACCTGCGCGATGTTCTTCTGGATCTGGTCGCGGGTGGCCTTGAAGTCCTTGAACGCATCCTCGCGGCCGCCGGTGGCTTCCTGCGCCTGGCTGGCAAGCTGCTGCGAGAGCACCTGCAACTCCGCCACCGCCGTGCTGGCGCCGCCGAGGCGAGTCGCGCGCCACACCGACAACGCGGTATTGGCGGCAAACACCAGGATGGCGATGATCAGCACGATCAACCAGAGATTGCTGCCTGATTCGCGGGTCTTGACGCTGCTCATTGGATCTCTACCTCGATGCTTGTTGCCGTTTCGCCGGTCGGCGGTATGCGTTGTTGGATCGGATCAGGCCGCGGCCTGGCGGAATTCGGGGGTCCTGGCCAGC
>JAEXAG010000138.1 GCA_023394655.1 Pseudomonadota bacterium | reverse complement strand
TATCGCTTCGACATGCGCGCCGATGGCCGCGCGATGACCGCCGACGAGTTCGATGCCTGGATGCGCGCCCGCCGCGTGCGCATCGCCACCGGCGTGCCGGGCAAGCCGGATCCCGAATTCAACGCCGCTGCCGCCGCGCCCGCGCCGCAGGCATCCGCCGCCCCCGTGACGCCGATCGCTGCCGCGCCGGCCGCGCCCGTAAGCGCCGGTGGCGTCGAGCTGCAGGTGGCCAGCTTCGCCAGTGCCGAGAACGCCCAGCGCGCGCTGGGCCTGCTGCGCAACGCCGGCGTCCAGGATGCCCGCCTGCTGGACGCGGTGGTCGATGGCCGCCGCATCTGGCGCCTCCGCGTCGGGCCGCTGGCCGAACACGCCGCGCCCTCGCTGGCCACCCGCATCGCCGGCCTGGGCTTCGGCCCGCCGGCCCTCGTCCGTCGATGAGTTCCCGTCTTTCCCTCTTGCCGCTGCCCCCGCAGCCCGAAGTCGTGCCGAAATGAATCCGATCCGTTCCATCGCTCTCGCCCTGGCCCCGGCCGCCCTCGCCACCGCCTTCATCGGCCTGGCCGTCGCCCAGACGCAGGCGCCCGCCGCCCCGCCCGCCGCGGTGGCCAGCGGCGCGCTTCCGATCCCGCCGGCACCGGCACCGCGCGTCGCCAAGGCGTGGCTGGTGATGGATGCCGCCAGCGGTGAAGTGCTGGCCGGCGAGAACATCGACGCGCAGCTCGAACCCGCCAGCATCACCAAGGTGATGACCAGCTACGTCATCGCCGCCGAAATGGCCAAGGGCAACCTGAAGGCCGACGAGCCGGTGATGATGACCGAGAACGCCTGGCGCAAGGGCGGGGCCGGCACCGACGGCAGTTACAGCGGGTTCGAGGTGAACAAGACCGCGCCGCTGCTGGAGATGGAAAAGGGGATGGTGGTGCAGTCCGGCAACGATGCCGCCATCGCGCTGGCCGAGCATGTCGCCGGCAGCGAGGAAGCCTTCGCCACGCTGATGAACGGCTATGCACGTCAGCTGGGCATGAAGAACACGCACTTCAAGAACGCCACCGGCCTGCCCGAGCCGGGCCACCACTCCAGCGCCCGCGACCTGGCCTTGCTCGGCCGCGCACTGGCCCGCGATTTCCCGGAAGCCTATGCCTTCAACAGCCTGAAGGAGTTCACCGTCGGGCCGATCACCCAGCCCAACCGCAACCTGCTGTTGTGGCGCGACAACTCCGTGGACGGCATCAAGACCGGCCACACCTCCAGCGCCGGCTACTGCCTGCTGGCCTCGGCCAAGCGCGGCGACCAGCGCCTGGTCAGCGTGATCCTCGGCGGCTCCGGCGAGGAGCAGCGCGCGGTCGATTCGCAGGCCCTGCTCAACTGGGGCTTCCGCTTCCACGAAAGCCACCGCCTGTACGAAGCCGGCAAGCAGATCGCCACCCAGAAAGTGTGGAAGGGGCAGGTGGATGAAGTGAAGCTCGGCGTGGAACAGCCCCTGATCGTCAGCCTGCCGCGCGGCCGCTATCCGCAGATGTCCTCCAGTATGGACGTGCCGAAGACGCTTTCGGCACCGATCGAAAAGGGCCAGGTGATCGGCACCGTCAAGGTGGTGCTGGACGGCAAGGAGATCGCCAGCGCGCCGCTGGTGGCGCTGGAAGCGGTGGATGAGGGCGGTTTCTTCAAGCGCCTGTGGCACGAAATCCGCATGTGGTGGGCTTCGATCTGAACCCCGCCGCCCGGCCCGCGGGCACGGCTTGGGTTGCCCGCCCGGCAACCCCATAATGCGGGAATGGAAATCAAATCCGACAATCCCGAGCACGGCTTCCAGTTCCCCGGCGTTTTCGAAATCTCGGTCATGGGTCCGGCCGATGCCGGATTGCAGGACGACATCCCGCGGCTGCTGGAGCAGGCCGGGATCACCGTGCTGCATGAAAGCCTGAGCGTGCGTGATTCCTCGGGCGGCCGCTTCGTTTCCGTGAAACTGAGCTTCGAGGCCGCCAGCCGCGACGAATACGAAACCGCCCACGAGGCGGTGCGCGCGCATCCGGGCGTGAAGTGGACGATTTGAGCGGATCGCCACGCCCGGCGCAGGTGCGCGATCTCGGCCGCCAGGCCTACGAGCCGGTCTGGCGCGCGATGCAGGGGTTCACCGATGCCCGCGATGCCGACACCACCGACGAACTCTGGTTCGTGGAGCATGACCCGGTGTTCACGCTGGGGCAGGCCGGCCGCGAGGAGCACGTGCTGATGCCGGGCGACATCCCGGTCATCCACGTCGATCGCGGCGGCCAGGTGACCTATCACGGCCCCGGCCAGATCGTGGTGTACCCGCTGCTGGACCTGAAGCGGCTGGGCATCGGCGTGCGCGAATACGTCTGCCGCATCGAGCAGGCGATCATCGACACCCTGGGCGAATGGAACATCGGCGCGCGCCGTCTGGAAGGCGCGCCGGGCGTGTACGTCGATGGCGCCAAGATCGCCGCGCTCGGCATCCGCGTGCGGCGCGGCTGCAGCTTCCACGGGCTGGCCTTCAACATCGCCATGGATCTCGAGCCGTTCCGCCGCATCAATCCCTGCGGTTATGCCGGCATGGAAGTGGTGTCGATGTGCGACCTCGGCGGCCCCGGCGGAATGGACCCGGTGAAGCCGGTGCTGCTGGCGGAACTCGCCCGGCAGTTCGGCCTGGCGCCGACCCCTGCGCCGGCCCCGGACCTGGCCGCCCTGGCCGCCTCGCGCCGGGCGGCGGCCTGAGCCGCGGGGTGCGATAATCCGGGCATGAACGCACCCCGCCACATTCCGCTTTCGGTCGTCGAGGACGCCCCGGCCGGGCTCGAGCCCGGCGCCAAGCAACTGGCCGGCGACAAGATCGCCCGCTCGCCGGTGACTTTCGAGGACGCGCCCGTGCTGCGCAAGCCGAGCTGGATCCGGGTGCGCATCCCCGCCGGCAACGCCGTGCAGCAGCTCAAGTCCAAGCTGCGCGCCAACCGGTTGGTCACCGTCTGCGAGGATGCCTCCTGCCCGAACATCCACGAGTGCTTCAGCCACGGCACGGCCACGTTCATGATCATGGGCGATGTCTGCACGCGGCGCTGCAGCTTCTGCGATGTCGCCCACGGCCGGCCGAAGCCGCTGGATGCCGACGAGCCGCGCCGGTTGGCGCAGACCATCGCCGACATGCGCCTCAAGTACGTGGTCATCACCAGCGTGGACCGCGACGACCTGCGCGATGGCGGAGCGCAGCACTTCGTCGATTGCATCCGCGAGACGCGCGCGGCGGTGCCGGGCATCAAGGTGGAGATCCTGACCCCCGATTTCCGCGGCAAGGGCCGGATGGAGCGCGCGCTGGAGATCCTGGCGGAAGCCCCGCCGGACGTCTTCAACCACAATATCGAGACCGTGCCCCAGCTCTACCGCAACGTGCGCCCCGGCGCCGATTACGCGTGGTCGCTGACCCTGCTGCGGAGATTCAAGGCGCAGCATCCCGATGTCGCCACCAAGTCCGGGGTGATGCTCGGACTGGGCGAAACCATGGCGCAGGTGGAGGACACCCTGCGCGACTTGCGCGCGCACGATGTCGAGATGGTGACCATCGGCCAGTACCTGCAGCCCTCGCCGGCGCATCATCCGCTGCTGCGCTACTGGACGCCCGAGGAATTCCGCCACCTGGAGGAATTCGGCTACGGGCTGGGCTTCCAGCACGTCGCCTCCGGGCCGATGGTGCGCTCCAGCTACCACGCCGACCGCTCCGCCAAGGAAGCCGGCGTCGTCGGCTGATCGGTGCGCGATGTCGGCCATTCACCTTCGACGCCGCGGCCGCGGATAACCTGCCGGAACCGGTGGCCGGCACGCCGATGCAACTTCCCGCAGGCTGTCGTTGTCCCATCAGGTACGGTCCGCGCGGCGGATCGCCACCCCCACGTTCCGACGAGTGATCCATGAAGCTACGCCACACCCTGCTCGCCTTGGCCCTGGCCGCCCCGATCTCGCTGCTCGCAATGGCCGACGGGCCATTGCCGGCGCGCGGGGAAGCGCCGCAGGCGGTACCGGTGGACGTGCCCGCCAGCGTGACGCCGGCCCTGCCTTCGCGGCCGGTCGCGGCGCCTTTCGCCACCACCCGCGAACAGCAGGAAACCGCGGAAGTGGTGCATGGATTGCTTTCGCGCAGCCAGTACGCCTATCGCCCGCGGGCGATGGATGCCTCGCTGGCGGCGGAAGTCTGGAAGCGCTATCTGGAATCGCTGGACCCGGCGCGAATGTATTTCACCGCGCAGGACGTGGCCGGATTCGGTGACGGCGCGCGGCTGATGTCGGATGCCGTGCGCGGCGGCGATTTCGACCCCGTCTATGGCGTGTTCGATGTCTATCGCCAGCGCGTGCAGGCGCGTTCCGACCAAGCGCGCGCGATGCTGCGGCAGGACATCTTCGATTTCACCGGCGAGGACCGCTTCGAGTACGACCGCAAGGACGTGCCCTGGGGCGATGCCGCCACGCTCGACGCGCAATGGCGCCAGTCCGTGCGCTACGACTGGCTGCGGCTGGAACTGGCCGGCCGCAAGCCCGACGAGATCCGCAATACGCTCGACAAGCGCTACGAGAACATGGTGAAGAACATCGGCGACCTGAAGGCCGAGGACATCTTCCAGATCGCGCTCAATGCCTACACCGGCTCGATCGATCCGCACACCAGTTACTTCAATCCGCGTTCGGCCGAGCGTTTCAACGAGCAGATGTCGCTTTCGCTCGAAGGCATCGGCGCGCAGCTGCAGAAGCGCGACGACGTGGTCACCATCATGGAGGTGATTCCGGGCGGTCCTGCCGCGCGCGACCAGCGCCTGAAGCCGGGCGATCGCATCGTGGCGGTCGGGCAGGGCGACAAGGGCGCGATGGAGGATGTCGTCGGCTGGCGCCTGGACGACGTGGTGGCCAGGATCAAGGGCCCGAAGGGCACCGTGGTGCGGCTGGACGTGCTGCCGGCCGAGGCCGCGCTGGAAGGCAAGCCCAACCGCATCCAGATCACCCGCGACAAGGTGGTGCTGGCCGATGCCAAGGCCAAGGGCGAAGTGATCCAGCTGCCGGGCGAAGGCACGGCGAAGGGCCGCCGCATCGGCGTGATCAAGCTGCCTTCGTTCTACGAGGATTTCCGCGCCCGCCGCGCGCGCGATGGCGAGGGTGCCTCGGCATCGCGCGATGTCGCCGACCTGCTGGCCGGTTTCCGCGAGGACAAGGTGGATGGCGTGATCCTCGACATGCGCAACAACGGCGGCGGCTCGCTGGACGAAGCGGTGCGCGTCACCGGGCTGTTCATCGAGCAGGGCCCGGTGGTGCAGGAGCGTCAGGCGGGCGGCCGCATCGGCGTGCGCTCCGATCGCGATCCCGGCGTGGACTGGGACGGCCCGTTGGCGGTGATGATCAACCGCGCCTCGGCCTCGGCGGCGGAGATCGTCGCCGGCGCGCTGCAGGATTACGGCCGCGGCATCCTGATCGGCGAAACCAGCTTCGGCAAGGGCACGGTGCAGGCGATGGTCGGGCTGGACCGCATCGTGGCCAATCGCCAGGGCAGCCAGTACGGCGACGTCAAGATGACCGTCTCGCAGTTCTTCCTGCCCAGCGGCCGCAGCACGCAGAACCACGGCGTCAGCCCGGACATCGCCTTCCCGGCGACGCTGGACCCGGCCGAGTACGGGGAGAGCACGTTCGACAACGCGCTGCCGTTCTCGCGCATCGATGCCGTCCCGCACGCCACCTACGGCGAGTTCGCCGGCCTGTTGCCGGAGCTTTCGCGCCGGCACGAGGCGCGTGTCATCGGCGACGTGGAATACCAGTGGCGGGTGGAGGATGCGGCGGAGTTCCGCGCCCTGCGCGAGAAGAAGTGGGTGGTGCTGAACATCGCCGAGCGCCGCGCCGAGCGCGAGAAGGATGATGCCAAGCGCCGCTTCCGCGTGGCCGAACGCCAGCGCCTGGGCCTGGCCGCGGACCCGCTGGCCGATGACGGCCTGGACGACGGCCTGCAGCGGATCGAGCGCGACGTGGCGCGCGAGGCCGAGCGCGACAAGCTGGCGGAGAAGGTGCCGGATCCGTTCCTGCGCGAGGCCGCGGCGATCCTCGGCGATGCCGCGAAGTTGCTGGAATCCGA
>JAEXAG010000064.1 GCA_023394655.1 Pseudomonadota bacterium | reverse complement strand
TCAACCAGCGCCAGCGCCACCTCAAGGCCGAGGATGTCGAGCTTGGCGTGCGCACGCTCCTGGAAATGATGAGCGCCAGCCTTGCCAGCGGCGGCCGCATCGAGGTTCGCGGTTTCGGCAGTTTTTCTCTGCATCATCGGCCGGCCCGTACCGGTCGCAACCCCAAGACCGGTGATGCCGTCGCGCTGCCGGCCAAGTACGTGCCCCACTTCAAGCCCGGCAAGGAGCTGCGCGAGCGCGTGGCCGACGTGATGCCGGTGGCCGACGAAGCCTGATTTCGGCGTGCCCGCCCGGCGCCCGCTTGCCGCGCAAGCCGGTAGTCTGGGACCATTCAAGATTCCCGATCCGGACCCCTGCATGGCTTTCCTCGATCAATGGTTCTGGTTCGTCCTGCTGCTGCCTGCCGCGGCCGTGATGGGCTGGGTGATCGGCCGCCGCGGCGGCGAGCGCCACAGCGACAGCCAGGTCAGCAAGCTTTCCACCACCTATTTCCGCGGCCTGAACTTCCTGCTCAACGAGCAGCCGGACAAGGCGATCGAGCTGTTCCTGCACATCGCGGAGCTGGACAAGGAAACCTTCGAGACCCAGGTCGCTCTGGGCCATCTGTTCCGCCGCCGCGGTGAAGTCGATCGCGCGATCCGCCTCCACCAGGCACTGGTCGAGCGCAAGGACCTGAGCGATTTCCAGCGCGTCCAGGCGCTCCTGGCGCTGGGCGAGGACTACATGAAGTCCGGCCTGCTGGACCGCGCCGAAACCGTGTTCACCGAGCTTTCCGAGATCGACCAGCGGGCGCCGCAGGCGTTGCGCCATCTCATCGACATCTTCCAGTCCGAACGCGACTGGGATCGCGCCATCGAGAACGCGCATCGCTACGAAGCGGCGACCGGCGAGCCGATGGGCAAGCTGATCGCCATGTTCGAATGCGAGCTGGCCGAGCGCCATCGCGCCAACGGCGATCTCGATGCCGCTCGTGCGGCCATCGCCCGCGCCTATGCAGCCGATTCCGATGCGGTCCGGCCGGGCATGCTCGAAGGGAGGATCGAAGCCGCCGCCGGCAATGACGCCAGCGCGATCAAGGCATTCGAGCGTGCCGCCCGCCACGATCCCGATTATCTCCCCGACATCCTGCCGACGCTCCTGCAGTGCTACGAGCAGACCGGCGACACGCCGGGCGCCCGCCGTTTCCTGACCGAAATGACCGAGCACTACGCCGGTGTCGCGCCGGTGCTGGCGCTGACGCGGCTGGTGGAGCGGGAGGAGGGCGTCCATGTCGCGCGGCGCTATCTTGCGCAACAGCTCAAGGATCGCCCGTCGGTGCGCGGCGAAGCGGCGCTGATCGACCTCACCCTGGCCGATGGCAGCGATCCGATGGCCACGCTGCACGAACTCGGGCGCATCACCGACCAGCTCCTGGTCCGCAACCCGAGCTACCGCTGCAGCCAGTGCGGCTTCGGCGCCCGCTCCCACCATTGGCAGTGTCCCAGTTGCCGCCAGTGGGGCACGGTCAAGCCGCTGCTGAACTACGCCGTGGTATGACATCTGCCTGGCCTTGGCTGGCGCTCGCTTTGGCAGCCAGCCTGGTGGGAACCGGTCTCGCGCGCGCCTATGCGCTGCGCCGCCGGCTCATCGATCTCCCCGACGACGCCCGTCGCAACCACCGCGTGGCGACGCCGCGTGGCGGCGGCATCGCGATCGTCATCGTGCTGTGTCTCGCCGCCACGGCTTTGGCTCTGCGCGATGCCGCGTGGTGGCCGGTCCTGGCCGGACTCGTACTGGTCGGCGGCATCGGCTGGTGGGACGATCATCGCCCGCTGCCGGCCTTGGCACGGCTCGCCGTGCATGGTGTGGCCGCCTTGCTGCTCGGGGCTTCCGCGCTCGCATCCGGCCTGCCGGTCTGGCTTTGCGTGCTCGCGGCGGCGGCGGCACTGGTGCTGATCAACATCTGGAACTTCATGGATGGCATCGACGGCATCGCGGCCACCCAGGCCGCCGTGGTGGCGGGCGTGTGCGGCATGCTGGCAGGCGGGGCAGGGCAGGCCTTCGCGTTCGCGGTGGTCGGAGCGGCGCTCGGATTCCTGCCGTGGAACTTCCCGAAGGCCCGCATCTTCATGGGCGATGCCGGCAGCGGCGCACTCGGCTACGCGCTGGCGGTTGCATGGTTGGGCACCGCGATGCACCAGCCGCCGCTCGCCTGGCTACCGCTGTTCCCCCTGGCGGCTTTCCTGATCGACGCCGGTCTCACGCTTTCGACGCGCGTCCTGCAGGGCGAGCGATGGTGGGAAGCGCATTCGCGCCACAGTTACCAGATCCTCAGCCGACGCCTCGGTCATCACGTGCCGGTCACCCTGCTGTACCTCGGCTGGACGGTGGCGGGAGCGGGCCTCGTGTTCATCTTGCGTTGGGAAGCGCAATGGATGATCGGTGCGCTGGTCGTGTGGTGGGTCGCCGGGATGGCGGCCTGGCACGGCCTTCGCCGCAAAGGCGGCACAGGACAAGGGGTCTGACCGCGGCATGAGATTTTCCTTCGGCGAACGTTGGGCCTGGATGTTGCCGCGCCTGCTCGTGGTGCTGCATGACCTGTTGGTGGTCGCCATTGCCTGGCTGGGCCTTTACGCGCTGCGCTACAGCCTGTTCCCCGCCGGCCCCAAACCGCCCTTCGATCCGATCGAACTCGGCATCGTGCTGGCCGTTCAGCTGCTCGCATTTCGCCAGATGGGCCTCTACCGCGGCCTGTGGCGCTTCGCCAGCCTGCCGGACCTGGCCAACCTCGTGAAAGCCGCGATCCTGGGCCTGATTGGAATCTCCATCGGTCTGTTCCTCTACAACCGTTTGGAGGGCGTGCCCCGCGCGGTACTGGTGCTGTATCCGATCGCGCTGGTGATGCTGCTCGGCATGCCGCGCCTGCTTTACCGTGC
>JAEXAG010000131.1 GCA_023394655.1 Pseudomonadota bacterium | reverse complement strand
CCCAGCTCGGCGGCGTCGCGCCGCATCTCGCCGGCCGCGTGCAGGACGCGCTTGGCCACAAGGTGCATTGGACCGTGCCCGATTACCTGCAACGCTCCGCCCGCCACATCGCCTCCGGCACCGATTTCCTCCATGCCCGCGCGGTGGGCCGCAAGGCGGTGCAATACGCGATGAAGGGCCTCAACGCGACCATGCCGGTGATCCGCCGCATCTCCGACCAGCCCTATCGCTGGCGGATCGAGCCGGCCCCGCTGGCCGAGATCGCCAATCGCGAAAAGACCCTGCCGGCGGAATTCCTGCGCGCCGATGGCTACGGCATCAACGAGGCCGCGCGGCGCTACCTGCAGCCCTTGATCCGCGGCGAAGCCTATCCGTCCTACGGCCGCGATGGCATGCCACGCTACCTGGAGCGCTTCTGATCGCATCCCTGCGCAGGTGCATGTGACGGTCATGAGCCGGGACTAGAATTCCCCCGCGCATTCCGCGCAAGGAGCTACCGATGCCACGCCGATTTCACGGATTGGGCCTGCTGCTGGCCTTCGCCCTCGCATTCCCGTTTGCCAGCCCCGCACAGGGCCTCGGCGACCTGCTCAAGCGCGCCAGCCAGCTCGACATCGGCGGCAGCCTGCGCGGTCACAAGGAGCAGATCACCACCAGCCTGCGCGACGCCACCTACGCCGACCCCTCGCGCGACGGCTTCCGCGGCCCGCAGGTCCAGCCGCTCGCCTCGCTGCGTTCCGGCAGCGGCGACACCTTCGTACTGCGTCCCGGCTACTACAGCATGCAGACCCAGAGCTACTGCCTGCACGCCGGCACCTACGGCCCCGGCCGCGGCGAAGGCTATCTGTATGCGCCGCCACTCGGGCCGGCACGGGAACTCATTACCACCATCGCGCGCAACTCGGCGCTCCACCCGGAAGTCGCCCAGCAGGACGTTCAGGCGCTGATCTGGGCGATCCTCGCCCGTGCCCGTTTCAACGATTTCAGCCCGGCGATGCAGAACACCGCGCGGATACTGCTCGGGCCGGAGCAGATGGCGGCACAGATGCGCGCGGTGGCCTTCGATGCCCTGCGCGAGCGCGGCATGCGTGAACTGATGGGCCGCGCGCCGCCGCAGCTGCGCGCCGTGCTCGATGCCGAGGCGCGCCTGCGCAGCATGTTCACCACCGGCTACGGCTCGTTCGCGGAGCTGGAACAGGTGGCGATCCTTGCCGGCATGGCCCCGATGGGCGAAGGCAGCCAGAACATCCCGGACGGCCGCTGGTCGCTGCATCCGGATGGCTACTGGGTGCGCTACATCCCGTCCGGCTACAGCTCCACCCGCATGGAGATCTACGTCGAACCGGGCAGCCGCGCGGTCGGCGCCACGTTCGACCCGGCCGAGCATGTCGCGGTCCCCGGCAACACCGCGCGGCAACGCCTGCTGATGTCGGCGCGCAGCCACTGAGCCGTCGCCGGCCGCCGGATGCGCACGCTGCAGCTCAAGGTCAAGCCGAACGCCCGCAGGCAGTCACTGATCGAGGGCGATGACGGCGTGTGGCTGGCGCAGCTCAAATCGCCGCCGGTGGATGGCAAGGCCAACGCGGAACTCGTCGCCCTGCTTGCGTCGCACTTCGGCTGCCGCAAGCAGGACGTGGTGATCAAGGCCGGTGCCGGGGCGCGCCTGAAGCGGGTGACGATCCCCGATTGATCCGGCTCAGCGGCAGGCGGCGCCGCTGGTGCGAAGGCCGATCGCGTAACGCGGCAGCTGCCCGGCCTGGCGCGGTGCCTGGCCTTGCAGATGCACGCGGCTGCGACCCTGCGCGTCCAGCTTCGGCGGGGCGACGCTGCCGGGATGCCGCCAGACCACGAGCTCGGCGGCCTGTCCCGCGCAGGCGGCGCTCGGTACCCGGATCACGTCGTTGAGGATCCAGCCGCCGGCGGCATCCGGTTTGGCTTCCGCCGCATCGACGATCCTCGCGCGCGGCTGGCAGCGCTCGCTGGTGCGCACGGCTTCCAGATCATAGGGATGCGCCGCGTTGCCGGTGAATCGGCCCTGGAAGCGCATGCAGGCCTCCGGAATGGTCCGCAGCGAGTGCAAGGCCCCGACCGCCTGTGGCGTGGCCGCCGGCCGCTCGATTTCCGGCTTGGGTGGCGCCGATTGCAGCGGCAGGCTGGCAGCCAGCAGGGCGGTGACGGCGAGAATCCTGCGCATGTCGTGTCCTCGGAAGACGGATGCCGCGAGCTTCGCATGGCGCGCCTGAACGCCGCGGCGATGCCATCCGCCGCGGCCGCCCCTCCACGGCGACGGGAGATATTGCGGCACAGCAATCCATGCGCCCCGACGTGTGCCATATTCGACGCGTGTTGTCTTCAGCCATTCCTCGGGGAGGGTTCATGTTGGAGCAGTACGGTCTGTTTCTGGCGCTTGCCTGCGCCGTCATCGCCATCGCCTACGGTCTCTGGGCTGCGGGCTGGATCAACCGGCAACCGGCCGGCAACGAACGCATGCAGCAGATCGCAGGCGCCATCCAGGAAGGCGCGCGCGCCTATCTCAACCGGCAATACCTGACCATCGCCATCGCCGGCGCGGTGCTGTTCCTGCTGGTCGGCGTGTTCCTCAACTGGCATGCCGCGATCGGCTTCCTGATCGGCGCGGTGCTCTCGGGCGCGGCCGGCTACATCGGCATGAACGTCTCGGTGCGCGCCAACGTCCGCACCGCCGAAGCCGCGCGCAGCGGCATGGGCCCGGCGATGAACGTGGCCTTCAAGGGTGGCGCGATCACCGGCATGCTGGTGGTCGGGCTGGGCCTGCTCGGCGTGGCCGGCTACTACTACGTGCTGAAGGCGATGGGCGTGTCCGAGGCCGACAACCTGCACGCGCTGGTCGGCCTGGCGTTCGGCTCTTCGCTGATCTCGATCTTCGCGCGCCTGGGTGGCGGCATCTTCACCAAGGGCGCGGACGTCGGCGCGGACCTCGTGGGCAAGGTCGAGGCCGGCATCCCCGAGGACGACCCGCGCAACCCGGCGGTGATCGCCGACAACGTGGGCGACAACGTCGGCGACTGCGCCGGCATGGCCGCCGACCTGTTCGAGACCTACGCGGTGACCGTGATCGCCACCATGCTGCTCGGCTACCTGATGGCCGACAGCGTCGGCGCCAACGGCGTGCTGTATCCGCTGGTGCTGGGGGGCGTGTCGATCATCGCCTCGATCATCGGCGCGTTCTTCGTCAAGGTCAGCGGCAGCCACCCGAACATCATGGGCGCGCTGTACAAGGGCGTGATCGTCTCGGCGGTGCTGGCGGCCGTGGCCTTCTACCCGATCACCACCGCGCTGATGGCCGACAACGCGCACGGCGCGATGAACCTGTACGGGTGCGCGCTGATCGGGCTCGCGCTGACCGGCGTGATCGTCTGGATCACCGAGTACTACACCGGAACCCAGTACAAGCCGGTGCAGCACGTGGCGCAGGCTTCCACCACCGGCCACGGCACCAACATCATCGCCGGCCTCGGCGTGTCGATGAAATCCACCGCATGGCCGGTGGTCGCGGTCTGCCTTTCGATCTGGGCCAGCCATGCGCTGGGCGGGCTGTACGGCATCGCCATCGCCGCCACCGCGATGCTGTCGATGGCCGGCATGATCGTGGCGCTGGACGCCTACGGCCCGATCACCGACAACGCCGGCGGCATCGCCGAGATGTCGGAACTGCCGAGCGAAGTGCGTGACGTCACCGATCCGCTGGACGCGGTGGGCAATACCACCAAGGCGGTGACCAAGGGCTATGCCATCGGGTCGGCGGCGCTGGCCGCGCTGGTGCTGTTCGCCGACTACACCCACAACCTCGAGGCCCACTTCGGCCACGCGTTCGCCTTCGTTCTCTCGAACCACAAGGTGATCATCGGCCTGCTGATCGGCGGCCTGATCCCGTACCTGTTCGGCGCGATGGCGATGGAGGCCGTGGGCCGCGCCGCGGGCAGCGTGGTGGAGGAAGTGCGCCGCCAGTTCCGCGAGATCAAGGGGATCATGACCGGCGAGGCCAAGCCGCAGTACGACCGCGCGGTGGACATGCTGACCCGCAGCGCCATCCGCGAAATGATCGTGCCCTCCCTGCTGCCGGTGGCCGTCCCGCTCGTGGTCGGCCTGCTGCTGGGGCCGGAGGCGCTGGGCGGCCTCTTGATCGGCACCATCGTCACCGGCATCTTCGTGGCGATCTCGATGACCACCGGCGGCGGCGCATGGGACAACGCCAAGAAGTACATCGAGGACGGCAACTTCGGCGGCAAGGGCTCCGAGGCGCACAAGGCCGCGGTCACCGGCGACACCGTCGGCGATCCCTACAAGGACACCGCCGGCCCGGCCGTCAACCCGCTGATCAAGATCATCAACATCGTCGCGTTGCTGATCGTGCCGTTGTTGCCGGCCTCGAGCGCGGAGGTGGCCGCCGCCGGCGAGGCGGGACGGGCCGCGACCACGATCTCCGCGCCGGACACCGCGAGCCGGCAGATCGCCGCGGCCGACGCGGCGCTCGCCGCCGGCGACGGCATCACCTACGGCGACCCGCGCCACGCACGCATCCATTTCGACAGCGGCTCGACGACGCTGCCGGTGGAAACCGGCGCGGCGATCTCCGGGATCATCGAGACCCTGCGCGCCGATCCCGCGCTGGAGGCGGTGGTCTCCGGCTTCCACGACGCCACCGGCAGCGCGGCCGCCAATGCGGACATCGCCCGCGAGCGCGCCACCCACGTGCGCGATGCGCTGGTCGCCGCGGGCATCGCCGCCGATCGCATCGACCTGCAGAAGCCGGCCTTGACCACCGGCAGCGGCGACGCCGCGGAAGCCCGCCGGGTGGAAGTCACCGTCCGCTGAACCCACCTGCGACGACACGGAAGGCCGGCCCGGTGCCGGCCTTCCGCTTGTCCGGCCCCTTCATCTTCCGGACATGCCGCGCCCACGGCCGTTTCACACGCCACGGACTAGCCTGAACGCTCCCCGGAACTGATTTCAGGAGAGCGCCATGCCGCCCGCAGCCCCTTGGCAGGTTTCCCTGCAGAACTCACTCGGCACCTATCTGCCGCACCTGCTCGGTGGCATCGCCATCCTGCTGGTCGGCAGGCTGGTCGCGCTCGCGCTTTCGGCGGGCACCCGCAAGGGCCTGTCCGCACTCGGCCTGAACCGCCGGCTCAACGGCGCCACCCCGCAGACCGCGGATTTCGATTACGAAAAGCTGGCCGGCCGACTGGTGTTCTGGTTCGTGCTGCTCCTGGCGCTGCTCGGCATGTTCAGCGTGTTCAACGTGGAAGGCGTGTCCGGGCCGCTTTCGGTGCTGGCCGGCACGATCATGGCCTACCTGCCGCGGATCCTGCTGGCCCTGGCGCTGGCCACGCTGGCATGGATCGTCGCCACCGTGGTGCGCAGCCTGGTCAACCGGGCGCTGAACGCCACCCGCCTCGACGAGAAGCTCTCGGAAGGCGCGGCGATGCCGCCGGTCTCCGCCACCATGGGCAACGTCGCCTACTGGCTGGTGCTGCTGCTGTTCCTGCCGGCGATCGTCGGCGTGCTGCAGATCCAGGGCCTGATGGCACCGCTCTCGACGATGACCAGCGACATCATGTCGATGCTGCCGAACATCTTCGTCGCGATCATGATCGCGGCGGTCGGCTGGGTGGTGGCCAAGGTGGTCAAAGGGCTGGTCGGCAACCTGCTCGCCAGCACCGGCGTGGACCGGCTGTCCGCGCAATCCGAAGGCACCCGCGACCTGCGCCTTTCCCAGCTCGGCGGCACCCTCGCCTTCATCTTGGTGTTCGTGCCGGCCCTGATCGCCGCGCTCGACGCGCTGCACATCACCGCGATCTCCGCGCCGCTGACCCACATGCTCGACATCATGGTCTCGGCGATCCCGGGCATCCTCGCGGCCACGGCCATCCTCACCCTAGCGTGGTTCATCGGTCGCTTCGCTTCCGGACTGGTCGCCCGGCTCCTGTCCAGCCTCGGCCTCGACCGGTTGCCGCAGCACCTCGGTCTCGGCCACGCCTTCGATGTCAGGCCCGCGCCGTCCAGCCCCATCATCCAGACCGTGGACACGCCGCACATCCCGGCACCGCCGCAGCCGGCCACGATCGGGGCCGACGCCAGCGGGACGCTCTCGCAGTTCGTCGGCAAGCTGGCGCTGTTCTTCATCATGCTGTTCGCCACCGTCGAGGCCGCCGACCTGGTCGGCTTCACCGGCGTCCGCGACCTGGTGGAGACGTTCATCGCCTTCGGCGCCGACATCCTGCTGGGCCTGGTGATCTTCGTGGTCGGCTACTGGCTCGCCAACCTCGCCGCCAACGCCATCCAGCGGGCCAACCCCGGCAACGCGGTCGGGCTGGCACGGATCGCGCGGGTCGCGATCCTCGGCCTGGTGATCGCGATGGGCCTGCGCGCGATGGGCATCGCCGACGACATCGTCAACCTCGCCTTCGCGCTGGTTCTCGGCTCGGTGGCGGTGGCGGTGGCGATCGCCTTCGGCGTGGGGGGCCGCAACGCCGCCGGCCGCATCGCCGAGCGCTGGGCCAGCCAGTACCTCGACCGGCGCCCGGACGACTTCACGCCGCGCGATTGATCCGGCGATTGATCCACCTGCCCTCCCCCGCGACGG
>JAEXAG010000163.1 GCA_023394655.1 Pseudomonadota bacterium | reverse complement strand
TCGGTGTCGCCGTACACCGTGGCCGAGGAGCTGAACACCAGATACCGCACCCCGGCGGCCTGCATCGCCTTGAGCAGGCTGATGGTGCCGCCGATGTTGTTGTCGAAGTAGGCCAGTGGATCTTCCTGGCTTTCCCCGACGGCCTTCAGTGCCGCGAAGTGGATGACGGCACCGATCCGGTGTTCCCGCAGTACGTGCTCCAGGGTAGCGGTGGCGCGGATGTCGGCTTCGACCAGCTTCGGCCGCTTGCCAGTGATCGCGGCGATGCCATCCAGCGATTGCCTGCGGGCATTGCGGAAATTGTCGTAGACCACCACCTCGTGGCCGCGCTGCAGCAGTTCGACGCAGGTGTGGGAGCCGATGTAGCCGGCCCCTCCGGTGACGAGGATTCGCATGGAAAAGTCCGTTTCTGCAGAGGTTGGTGGTTCAGGGGACAGCGGCAAATTACACGATTCGGACCGAGACATGTCGTGGCTGGGTGGGATTCCCGCGTAACGTGCCGCTTCCCTGGGCGAGACGGTGCCTGAACCGCTTAACCCCGGAGAGGCAGGTAGAATCGCGGCGCGGCACGGCCGCCTCCCCCTCGTTCCACGGAATCTTCCATGCAGACATGGCTGGTCACCGGCGGTGCCGGTTTCATCGGCGGCAATTTCGTCCTCGAGGCGGTTGCCGACGGCATCAAGGTCGTCAACCTCGACGCGCTCACCTACGCCGGCAACCTCGACACGCTGGCATCTCTGGAAGGCAATCCGAACCATGTGTTCGTCCACGGCGACATCGGCGATCGCGCGCGGGTGGAGCAGCTTCTGGCGGAGCATCGCCCCGATGCCGTGATCAATTTCGCGGCGGAAAGCCACGTCGATCGCTCGATCGACGGCCCGGCCGCCTTCGTGCAGACCAACGTGGTCGGCACGCTGGTGTTGCTGGAAGCGACGCGCGATTACTGGAAGTCGCTCGAGGGCGATGCGAAGGACGCCTTACGCTTCCTGCACGTTTCCACCGACGAGGTCTATGGCTCGCTGGGCGACAGCGGGCTGTTCACCGAGGAAACGGCGTATGCGCCCAACTCGCCCTACTCGGCCAGCAAGGCGGCATCCGACCATCTGGTTCGCGCCTTCCACCACACCTACGGCCTGCCGGTGCTGACCACCAACTGCTCCAACAACTACGGGCCGTACCAGTTCCCGGAAAAACTCATCCCGCTGGTGATTGCCAAGGCGATCGCGGGCGAGCCGCTGCCGATCTATGGCGATGGCCGCAACGTGCGCGATTGGCTGTACGTGGGCGATCACTGCACGGCGATCCGTCGCGTGCTGGCCGATGGCCAGGTCGGCGAGGTGTACAACGTCGGGGGCAATGCCGAGCGTCGCAACATCGAAGTGGTGAAGACCATCTGCGCCTTGCTGGACGAGCGCAGGCCGCGTGCCGACGGCGCGAAACATGAAAGCCTGATCACCTTCGTGAAGGATCGCCCCGGCCATGACCGGCGCTATGCGATCGATGCCTCCAAGCTGAAGCGCGAGCTGGGCTGGGAGCCGGCGCACGGCTTCGAGCAGGGCATCGCCGAGACGGTGGACTGGTATCTGGCCAACCAGCCCTGGGTGGAGCGGGTGCTGGATGGGTCCTACCGGCTGGAACGCATCGGGCAGGCATGAGGAGGGACGACATGCAACGCAAGGGCATCATCCTCGCGGGCGGCTCCGGCACGCGGCTGTATCCGATCACCCGCGGCATCAGCAAGCAGCTGTTGCCGGTGTACGACAAGCCGATGATCTACTACCCGCTCAGCGTGCTGATGCTGGCCGGGATCCGGGAAGTGCTGGTGATCAACACGCCGCACGAGCAGGCGCTGTTCCAGGCATTGCTCGGTGACGGCTCGCAGTGGGGCATGCGGATCGAATACGCGGTGCAGCCGAGCCCGGACGGGCTGGCGCAGGCTTTCACCATTGGCGCGGATTTCCTTGGTGGCGCTCCCAGTTGCCTGGTGCTCGGCGACAACATCTTCCACGGCCCCGGCCTGACCGCGATGCTCAAGCGCGCGGATGCCCGCCGCGAGGGTGCGACGGTGTTCGGCTACTGGGTCCAGGACCCGGAACGCTACGGCGTGGCCGAGTTCGATGCCGAGGGCCGGGTGATCGGCCTGGAAGAGAAGCCTGCCGCGCCACGCTCGAACTATGCGGTGACCGGACTGTATTTCTACGATGGCCGAGCCCCGGAATTTGCCGCGCAGCTCCAGCCGTCGCTGCGTGGCGAGCTGGAAATCACCGATCTCAACAAGCGCTATCTGCAGGAAGGCGCGCTGCATCTCGAACAGCTCGGCCGTGGCTATGCCTGGCTCGACACGGGCACGCACCGGTCCCTTCTGGAGGCGTCGAACTACATCGAAACCATCGAGGCGCGCCAAGGGCTTCGGGTCTGCTGCCCGGAGGAAATCGCCTGGAACAACGGCTGGATCGGCGACGACGACCTGCGCGCCCTTGCGGCCCCATTAGCGAAGAACGGTTACGGCCAGTACCTGATGAGCCTGCCGGAACGTGGATTCGTGCCATGAAGATCATCGAGACGGCCTTGCCCGGCTGCCTGATCCTGGAGCCGCGCGTGTTCGGCGACGAGCGCGGATTCTTCTACGAATCGTTCAACGCCGATCGATTGCGCGAGGCCGGGCTCGACCTGCAGTTCCGCCAGGGCAATGTCTCGCGGTCGATGCGCGGCGTGCTGAGGGGCCTGCATTACCAGTGGCCGAAGCCGCAGGGCAAGCTGGTCTCGGTGCTGGAAGGTGAAGTCTGGGACGTGGCGGTGGATATCCGTCGTGGTTCGCCCAGCTTCGGCCAGTGGATCGCGGTGGTGCTGAGTGCGGAAAACAGGCGTCATTTCTGGATACCCGAGGGCTTCGCGCATGGGTTCGTGACGCTCAGCGAATCGGCGTTGTTCACCTACGTCTGCACCGACACCTATGACGCCGCTGCCGATGCCAACATTGCCTGGAACGACGGGCAACTGGCCATCGACTGGCCGATTGCCGAACCGCTGTTGTCGCCGAAGGATGCTGCCGCACCCCTTCTGGTCGATGTGCCTTCGGAGCGGCTGCCGGTGTTTGCCTGATGCGGATCCTGCTGCTCGGTGCCAACGGCCAAGTCGGCCGCGAATGTCGGCGTGCGCTGGCGCCACTTGGCGAGGTCATCGCCGCGACCCGTGACGGCGCGTTGGAAGGCGGTGGCGTGGCCGAGCGGGCCGATTTCAGCCGGCCGGCCGATGTCGCCGCGCTGGTCGAGCGCCTGGATCCGGACGCGGTGGTCAACGCCGCTGCGTACACGGCGGTGGATCGTGCCGAAAGCGAATCCGATATCGCCTTCCGCACGAATGCGGAAACGCCCGCGGCGGTGGCGCGTGCGTGCGAGGAACTCGGGATCCCGCTGTTGCATTACTCGACCGATTACGTGTTCAGCGGCGAAGGCGCAACGCCCTGGCCCGTGGATGCGCCGACGCAGCCACTGGGCGTTTACGGGGAAAGCAAACTGGCCGGCGAGGAAGCGATTCGCGCCAGTGGCTGCCGCCACGCGATCCTGCGCACCGCATGGGTCTATGCATCGCACGGGCGGAACTTTCTCCTGACCATGCTGCGACTGGCAGGCGAGCGCGACGAGTTGCGGGTGGTCGCCGACCAGACCGGTACGCCGACACCGGCCGGATTGATCGCGGACGTCACCGCGCAAGTTCTGTCGCGGGGCATCGATCGCAGCGGCATCTGGCATCTGGTGCCGCATGGGCAGACGAGCTGGCATGGCTTCGCGGAAGCGATTCTGCAAGGCGCCCATGCCCGTGGCCTGATCGAACGTGTGCCCCGTATCGTGCCGATCACCACCGCGGAGTTCCCGACCCCCGCCAGGCGGCCGGCGTGGTCGGTGCTGGACAACGGCACGCTGGTGGAGGATTTCGGCTTGCAGCTTCCGGATTGGCAGGCCGAGCTGGACGGAGTGCTGGATGCATTGGCGGCATCGCGGGCGGCGGAAGCCGGGCTTTCGCCCTCCTGAATCGGCGGTCGAGTGTGTGGCAGCGCTGCACCGGCGAGGCCCCGCGATCGTGCATCATTCCGTCCATGATCACGCCCGTCATCCTCAGCGGCGGCAGCGGCACCCGCTTGTGGCCGCGCTCGCGCAGCAATACCCCGAAGCAGTTCCTGCCCCTGACCGGCGAGGACACCTTGTTCCAGGCCACCGCACGCCGCGTTGCCGGCCTGGCCGACTCCGGCCCGGTATTGACCGTCTGCGCCGATGAGCACCGCTTCATGGTCGGCGAGCAGTTGCAGGAGATCGGCCTGCCCAGCGCCGGCATCCTGCTGGAGCCGGTCGCGCGCAACACCGCGCCGGCGATCGCACTGGCCGCGCTGCACGTGCTGGCCGATGATCCGGATGCCATCCTTCTGGTGCTGCCCGCCGACCACCTGATCCGCGACGAGGGCGCATTCCGCGCCGCGGTGCAGACCGGCCTGCAGCAGGCCCGCGATGATGCGCTGGTGACCTTCGGCATCGCGCCCTCGCATGCGGAGACCGGATACGGCTACATCCGCGTCGGCGAGGCGCTGGGCGACGGTGTGCACCGGATCGCCGCCTTCGTCGAGAAGCCCGACGCCGAACGCGCACGGCAGTACCTGGACAGCGGCGACTATGTCTGGAACTCGGGCATGTTCCTGTTCCGCGCGCAGGCCTATGTCGATGCGCTGGCTGAACACGCTCCGGACATGCTGGCGGCGGCCCGCGCCGGGCTCGACGGCGCGCGTGCCGACCTCGATTTCATTCGCGTCGATGCCGACGCCTTCGCCGCCAGTCCGTCCGACTCCATCGATTACGCGGTGATGGAGCGTGTCACCAACGCCGCGGTCGTTCCCGTGGACTGCGGATGGAGCGATGTCGGCTCGTGGTCATCGCTGTGGGACGTGGCCGACAAGGACGCGGAAGGCAACTGGCAGGATGGCGACACCATCGCCGTCGATACCCGCGACAGTTACCTGCAGGCCACCGATGGCCGCATGATCGCCGCGCTCGGCGTGCGTGACCTGGTAGTGGTGGATACCGCCGATGCGGTGCTGGTGGCCGATCGCGGGCGGGTGCAGGAGGTCAAGATACTGGTCGATGCGCTCAAGGCGCAGGGCCGCACCGAGCACCTGCACCATCGCAAGGTGTACCGGCCCTGGGGCAGTTACGACGCGCTGGCGACCGGACCGGGTTTCCAGGTCAAGCACATCGAGGTCAAGCCCGGCGCCGCACTCAGCCTGCAGCGCCATCGCCATCGCGCCGAGCACTGGATCGTGGTCTCCGGCGTGGCCGAAGTGACCTGCGACGACCGCGTGTTCGAGCTGCAGGCCAACCAGAGCACCTACATCCCGCTCGGCAGCGTTCACCGCCTGCGCAACACCACCGACACCCCTGTCGAGCTGATCGAAGTGCAGTCCGGCGATTATCTGGGCGAGGACGACATCGAGCGCTTCGACGATATCTACGGGCGGACGGACGGCTGAAAGCCCGCCTCGGGCCATGCGCATTCGCACGGTTGGAGCTGCGCCGCCATGTGCCGCATTGGCCCTTCGGCCGAGGGCGGAGGCCTGCCGCGACGGATAGAATGGAGCATCCTCATGTCAGGTGTTAATCGATGAGCCGAAACAAGCTGTATCCGGACGCCAGGACGGCGCTCGCCGATGTGGTCGCCGACGGGCAGACGTTCGCGGTGGGGGGCTTCGGCCTCTGCGGCATCCCCGAGGCCTTGATCGCCGCGCTGCGCGACTCCGGCGCCAAGAACCTGACCGCCATTTCCAACAATGCCGGCGTCGATGGCTTCGGCCTCGGCATGCTGCTGGAAACCCGGCAGATCCGGAAGATGATTTCGTCCTATGTGGGCGAGAACAAGGAGTTCGAGCGCCAATTCCTCGCCGGCGAACTCGAGCTTGAGTTCAATCCGCAGGGCACGCTGGCCGAGCGCCTGCGCGCCGGCGGCGCGGGCATCCCGGCCTTCTTCACCGCCACCGGCTACGGCACCGTGGTGGCCGAGGGCAAGGAAACCCGCGAAATCGACGGCCGCCACTACGTGCTGGAAACCGCGCTGACCGCCGACGTCTCGCTGGTCAAGGCATGGAAGGCCGACAAGGCCGGCAACCTGCTGTTCCGCAAGACCGCGCGCAACTTCAACCCGGCGTGCGCGATGGCGGGCAAGGTCTGCATCGTCGAGGTCGAGGAGCTGGTGGAAACCGGCAGCATCGATCCGGACCACGTGCACCTGCCGGGCATCTACGTCGATCGCATCGTGGTCAACGCCAGCCCGGAGAAGCGCATCGAGCAACGTACCATCCGCAAGCAGGAGGGCAACTGACATGGCCTGGAATCGCGAACAGATGGCGCAGCGCGCCGCGAAGGAACTGACCGACGGCGCCTACGTGAACCTCGGCATCGGCCTGCCGACCATGGTGGCCAACTACATCCCCGAGGGCATGGACGTGTGGCTGCAGAGCGAGAACGGCCTGCTCGGCATCGGCCCGTTCCCGACCGAGGACGAAGTGGATGCCGACCTGATCAATGCCGGCAAGCAGACCGTCACCGCGATGACCGGCGCCAGCTATTTCGGCAGCCATGACTCCTTCGCGATGATCCGCGGCGGCCATATCGACCTGGCCATCCTCGGTGCGATGGAAGTCACCGACAAGGGCGACATCGCCAACTGGATGGTGCCGGGCAAGATGGTCAAGGGCATGGGCGGTGCGATGGATCTGGTGGCCGGCGTCAGGCGCGTGGTGGTGCTGATGGAGCACGTCACCAAGGCCGGCGATCCCAAGATCATCCCCGAATGCACCTTGCCGCTGACCGGGCTGGGCGTGGTCAGCCGCATCATCACCGACCTCGGCGTGTTCGACGTCACCGAGAGCGGCCTGAAGCTGGTGGAGCTGGCCGATGGCGTGACCGCGGACGAGGTGAAGGAAAAGACCGGCGTCCCGCTGCACTGATCCACCTGCCGGATGCGTGATCGACGGGCTGCCGGGAGGCGGCCCGTTTTCTTGCAGCGACTCGACTCAGTCGGCCCGCGCGAACGCGCTGCGCGTCGGAAGCGGGGCATCGGGTGGCCAGGATTGCAGCCGGAAGCCGGCATCGCTCACGCAGGCCAGCACGATGCGCTCGACCGCGTGCGCGAGCGTACCATCCACTTGGCCGGCCTCCGATTCGAACTCGGCTTCGTCCAGATGCGCGTCCAGCAGCGGTCGCAGGGCTTCCAGGCGGCACCAGAACATGCTGCCGGCGGCGAAGCGGTCGGACTCGAAGTCGGGCTGCTTCAAACCGAGCCGGCGCACCAGCCAGGCCACGCGTTCGGCTTTCGCGCCCCAGTCGAAGGTCAACGGCGGCAATTGCGCTGCCGGCACCACCAGCCCGAGCCGGTCGTCCGCCTGCATCGCACGCAGGATGGGTTCGGCCTGCCCCTCGACCAGCGATTCCAGGAACTGACGCCGCCAGAGCTCGCCATCGGTGCGGTGCGCCGATCGCTTGGTGTGCAGCTTCAGGACCACGTCCTCGCCTTCGTCCAGCAGGCGGTTGGCGACGCGCAGGAAGGGCAGGATGTCGCGTCCGCGGTTTTCCGCCGCTTCGATCTCGATGGCGGTGCAGGCAGGATGCCCGCGGAATCCGGCGAGCACGCCATCCACCTGCAGCTGCTTCTCGGGCGCGGTGGTGATGAGTACCCGCCAACGCGGGCCGCTGTCCAGCACGGACTGCAACATTTCCGGCATCAACTCGACATGCCAGGCATGGATCACCACGCAGGCGTCATGGTCGCCCTTGCGCGGCAGCGGTGACAGCGCCCCGCGGGTGGCGGCCAGCCAGGCGTGGTCGAGTCGCGCATCCGGTTCCAGTACCGCGCCTTCGCCCCATTCGTTCCAGGCATTGATGAAGACGAGATCGCTCGCACCCTGCGCGCGCAGGTCGGGCAGGCGATCTTCGATGGTCGCGCGCAACCAGTCGCGGTAGCCACGCGGCGAGGCATGCAACAGCGTGCGACCGCGGCCGGGCCGGCGCGGCGCGTTGTCCCAGCCACAGTTGACCGCCGGTTGCAGCGGGTAGTCAGGGGCCGGTTTGGCGAGGAAATGCCGCGGCAGATCGCGCCAGTCCAGCACCTCGCCGTCGAAAGCGCCATCACGCACCACTTGGCGGGCGGTGATGTCGGTCATCGTCGCCAGATTGGGCGGGAATTCGACCGCGGCATCGAAGCCGATGTCGCGAGGATCGGGGCGCTCGAATGATTGCGCATAGGCCAGATATATCTCGCCGATGCCGTTCTCGCGGCACCACGTGCGCCAGC
>JAEXAG010000139.1 GCA_023394655.1 Pseudomonadota bacterium | reverse complement strand
TGGCGTTGAGCTTCATGGTGCACGAGCCCAGCGGGATCATCGTGCGGTCCATCGCCAGGTCCTTGTCCGCCAGCGAGCGCATGTAGCGCAGCATCTCGTGCTCGCTGTGGTGGGTGTTGAACACCGGATGGGTCAGGAAATCCGAGCTGCGGCGCAGTTCCGCCGGGATCAGGTCTTCCGCCGTGCCGTCCAGTGCATCGATCGAGGGCAGCGGCTTGCCGTCGGCGAAGATTTCCCACAGCAGCTCGACGTCGGCACGGGTGCTGGTTTCATCCAGCGAGATGCAGATGTACTCGTCCCAGGCCTTGCGCAGGTTGGCGCCCTTGGCGACGGCGCGGGCCATGATCGCGTCGGTGGCATCGCCGGTCTTCAGGCTGAGGGTGTCGAAGGCGGTGTTGCTGGCGTGGTGCGCGCGCTCGAAGCCCAGTTCGGCCAGGCCGGCAGCGAGGATCGCGGTCAGCCGATGCACGCGCGAGGCGATGCGCTTCAGGCCTTCCGGGCCGTGATAGACGGCATACATCGAGGCCATGATCGCCAGCAGCGCCTGCGCGGTGCAGATGTTGGAAGTGGCCTTCTCGCGGCGGATGTGCTGCTCGCGGGTCTGCAGGGTCAGGCGGTAGGCGTTGTTGCCTTCGGCATCCAGCGACACGCCGATCAGGCGGCCGGGCATGTTGCGCTTGTAGGCGTCGCGGCAGGCCATGAACGCGGCGTGCGGGCCGCCGAAGCCGAACGGCACGCCGAAGCGCTGGGAGTTGCCGATGACGATGTCCGCGCCCATCTCGCCGGGCGACTTCAGCAGCACCAGCGCCAGCAGGTCGCTGGCGAACACCGCCAGCGCGCCGTGGCCGTGGATGGTCTCGACATCGCTGGACCAATCCGCCAGCCAGCCGCTGGAGGCCGGGTAGGAAACCAGCACGCCGAAGTAGTCGCCGCCGGCGATGGCCGCCTTCCATTCGTCCTCGGAATTGGCCAGCACGATCGCCAGGCCCAGCGGCTCGGCGCGGGTGCGCAGCACCTCGATGGTCTGCGGATGGGTGTCGCCGGAGACCAGGAAGGTGTTGGACTTGTTCTTCGCGGAGCGCTTGGCCAGCGTCATCGCCTCGGCCGCGGCGGTGGCCTCGTCCAGCAGGGAGGCGTTGGAGATCTCCATGCCGGTGAGTTCGGCGCACATGGTCTGGAAGTTGATCAGCGCCTCCATGCGGCCCTGCGAGATCTCGGCCTGATACGGCGTGTAGGCGGTGTACCAGGCCGGGTTTTCGAGGATGTTGCGCAGGATGACGTTCGGCGTGTGGGTGCCGTAATAACCCTGGCCGATGAAGCTGCGCAGCACCTTGTTCTTCTTCGCGATGGCGCGGATGCGGGCCAGCGCTTCCACCTCGTTGATCGGCGCGGGCAGGTCCAGGGTGATGCCCTGGCGGATCTTGCCGGGGACGATCGCCTCGGTCATCGCGTCCAGCGAGTCATGGCCGATCTCGGCCAGCATCGCCGCGATCTCGGCGTCGTTGGGGCCGATGTGGCGTTCGATGAAAGCGTCGTGGTGTTCGAGCGAGGCGAGGCGGGGCGTATTCGACATGGGACGGGCATCCGGGAAGCGCGGCGCTGTGCCGCTGGGTGGAATGGGCCCGCTCTGTCCTTTTGCCTGAGAGTTTCGGCGCCAAAGCCGCCTTGCCCCTTCGGCGCCGGCCGCACGCAAGTCGCCGGTCTCTCCAGAGTGTCGATGCCTGCAGCGGTCAGTGACCTGAGCGATTCCGGGCGGTTGCGCCTTCGGCAGCGGCTGTCGCCGCTTCTCCCGCTGCCCGGCGATTATAGGCGATGGGCAGCGGCCGGACGCGTTGCACGGGCTTTGCCGGGCTTGGCTCTATCATGCCGGCTCCCCCAGCCGCCGAGCCTCGATGCCCACTTCCTCGCAGACCACGTTCCGCATCGCCTTCGTCCTCGGTGCGCTGGCGATGATCGGCCCGTTCACCATCGACACCATCTTCCCGGCGTTCCCGGCCATCGCGGGCCAGTTCGGCGCGAACAAGCTGGCGATGCAGCAGACCATCAGCGCCTACCTGCTGGCCTACGCGCTTATGAGCGTGTTGCACGGGGCGCTTTCCGATGCCCTGGGCCGGCGCCGGGTGATCATCGGCGGTCTGCTGGTGTTCGGGCTCGCTTCGGTGGGTTGCGCGCTTTCCACCTCGATGCCGATGCTGCTCGGTTTCCGCGTGCTGCAAGGCTTGTCGGCGGGCGTCGGCCTGATCGTCGGTCGCGCGGTGATCCGGGACCTGTTCGACGGCGACGATGCACAACGCCTGATGAGCCAGGTGTCGATGATCTTCGGCGTGGCGCCGGCCATCGCCCCGCTGGTCGGTGCGTGGCTCCTCGGCTGGTCGGCATGGCCGGCGATCTTCTGGTTCCTCGCCGCGTTCGCGCTGCTGCTGGTGCTGGCGGTGCTGTGGATGCTGCCCGAAAGCCTGCCGCCGGAGGCACGGCAGGAGCTCCGCGTCAAACCGATGCTGCGCGGCTACATGGCGATGCTGGCGAATGGCCGCTTCCTGCGGCTGGCATTCGCCGGCAGCCTCAATTTCGCGGCCCTGTTCCTGTACATCTCCTCGGCGCCGGCACTGGTCATCGACCATCTCAAGCTGGGGCAGGACGGCTTCGGCTGGTTCTTCATCCCGATGATCGGCGGGATGATGGTCGGAGCGTGGTCTTCCGGACGCATGGCCGGCCGCCTGGATGGCATCGCACAGGTCCGCCTCGGCTTTGCCTGCTGCATGCTCGCCGCGCTGGTGAACCTGGCCTATCACGGCACTCAGGCACCACCCGAAGTCTGGCCGACGGTGCTGCCGGTGGCGCTCAATTCCTTCGGCATCGCGCTGGTGTTCCCGATCCTCACGCTCGCCCTGCTGGAGATGTTTCCGGGCACGCGGGGCGGGGCGTCCTCGCTGCAGGCCTTCATCAGCCTGCTGCTGAACGCGGCGATGGCCGGACTGGTCTCGCCGTGGCTGAGCCACGACCTGTTCCTGCTCTCGGCCGCGGCCGGCATCCTGACCCTGCTGGCATGGGCGCTCTGGCGCTGGGAGCAGATGCGCGGGCCGCGCACGCCGGCCAACGCCGAGGAAGCGGTTTCGCTGGAGCCGATCGACAGGCTGTGAGGCGCCTCATCATCGATGTCGCCGAATCGGGCACATGAAAAACCCGGCCTTCGCAGGCCGGGTTTCAGTTTGCGGAATTGGCGCGGATCCGCCCGAATCAGCCGCGATCGGCCGACCAGCCGCACTGGCGGCCTTGGTTCTGCTCCTTGAGCCAGCCCTGCAGCGGCGCGAAGTATTCGAGCACCGCGCTGGCATCCATCTTGTCGCTGCCGGTCATCTCGCGCATGGTCTGCTGCCATGGCTGGCTGGCACCCTTGGACAGCATCGCCCAGAAGCGTTCGCCGGCGGCCTTGTCGCCGTAGAAGCTGCACTGGTACAGCGGGCCGGTGTGGCCGGCGGCATCGCAGAGCGATTTGTAGAACTGGAATTGCAGCACGTGCGAGAGGAAGTAGCGGGTGTAGGGCGTGTTGCCCGGCACGTGGTACTTGGCGCCCGCATCGAAGAACTCCTCGCCGCGCGGCGTCACCGGTGCGACGCCCTGGTACTTCGCCTTCAGCTCCCACCACGACTGGTTGTATTCGCCCGGCTTGATCGAGCCGTCGAACACGCCCCAGCGCCAGCGGTCGATCATCAGGCCGAACGGCAGGAAGGCCACCTTGGTCAGCGCCATGCGCATCTGCGAGTTGATCAGCGCTTCCTGCGATTGCTTCTGCTCGCCGACCAGGCCGATGGACTGCAGGTAGTCCGGCGTCATCGCCAGCACGATCACGTCGCCGATGGCTTCGTGGAAGCCGTCATGGGCGCCGGCCTGGAACATGGCCGGCTGCACGTTGTAGGCGAGGTCGTAGTAGATGTGCCCGAGCTCGTGGTAGATGGTGGTGAAATCTTCCTCGTTGGGCTTGATGCACATCTTGGTGCGCACGTCGCCCTTCATGTTCATGTCCCATGCGCTGGCGTGGCAGACCACGTCGCGGTCGCGCGGCTTGATGAACTGGCTGTTGGTCCAGTAGCTGTCGGGCAGCTTGGGCATGCCCAGCGAGGTGTAGAAATCCTCGGCGCGGCGGGTCATGGCGAGCGCGACGTCGAGCTTGGCGGCCTGCTCGATGTCATCGGCACTGCGTCCGGCCGGCTTGGCCTTTTCCGCTGCCAACGAGGCCTGGTACTGGCGCTCCAGCGCGCTGGTGATGTCGAGGCTGCCGACGCCGGGGTAGGGCTCCAGCATGTCCCAGAGGTTGCTCCAGTCCTGCTGCCACATGTTGCCCATGAGATGCGCCGGGAGCAGGTCGCCGGCCACCGAACCCTTGCCCGGATAGCGCTCGTCCAGCTTGCCGCCCGCATAGCAGTGAAGTTCCTCGTACAGCGGCTTGACCTGCGACCACAGGCGGTCGGTCTCGGCGGCGATCTCGGCCGGCGTCATGTCGTAGCCCGAGCGCCACAGCTCGCCGGTGTTGGCGAAGCCGAGATCGCGCGCGCCCTCGTTGGCCAGTTCCACGAAGCGCTGGTAATCCTTGCGCATCGGCACCGAAATGCCGTGCCAGCCCTGCCAGGCATCCAGCTGGGCGTCGTAATCGCGGTTGGAGCGCAGCACGTCCTCCAGTTGGCCGAGCTGGCGGCAGTTCTTCGCGTCACCTTCGCCGGTGCAGTAGGTGCCGGCGCCATACATGCCCTCCATGCGGCTGGCGATGCGGGTGAGCTCGCCCAGATGCGCCGGGTTCTTCGGCGGCGGCATCGAGGCGGAGAGCTTCAGCAGCGAGAGCGTCCGCGCGGTGGCCGGGCTCATGCGCTGGCCTTCGTATTGCTTGGCCTGGTCGATCCACTGGTTGAGCGTGGTCAGCCAGCGTTCGTTGCTCCTGGCGGCGAGCATCTGGCTGTCTTCGCCGATGTAGGTCGAGGCCAGCCATTGCGGCACGGTGATCTCCGGGTACATCTCCTTCAGTTCGGCGTTGATGCGGGCGACGAACTGGTCGGCGGTTTCCTTCGGCTTGGCGGCGAGCGCGGAGGCGGGTACGAGGCTCGCGGCGATGGCGATCGAAAGCAGGGCGTGGCGGATCTTCATGTTCGGCAGGGCCAATCGGGAAAGGGCCCTAGTGTAGGCGCGCCCCGACCCGGCGTGCATGCCGCACTGCGGCTAGACTGCCGGCCATCCTCCAGCCGGATCTTCCATGTCGGATGCTCGCCGCGGCGTGTTGCTCGGGCTGGCCGCCTATGCGGCCTTCGCCCTCAGCGATGCCTTCATCAAGACGCTGGGCGGGAAGATCCCGATGTTCCAGCTGCTCTTCATCGGCGCATTGCTCGGCCCCCTTGCGCTGCCGTTGGCCCGGCAGCCCGGCGAGCAATGGATCGATCTCCTGCGCCCGCGCCTTCCGGCCATCTGGTTCGGCCGCGCCGTCGCCGGCGCCATCAATGCCTTCGGCGCGCTGGTGGCGTTTACCCGGCTGCCGATGGCGGAAGCCTTCGCGCTGATCTTCCTGATGCCGATCTTCGTCACCCTGTTGTCGGTGCCGGTGCTGGGCGAACAGGTGGGCTGGCGGCGCTGGACGGCGGTGGTGGCCGGTTTCCTCGGCGTGCTGGTGGTGCTGCGGCCGGGCTTCCGGGAACTGGATGCCGGGCATGTCGCGGCCATCTTCTGCGGACTCGGCGGTGCCTTCGGCGTGGTCCTGATGCGGCTGGCGCGGGGCAGGGAGCATCGCATCACCCTGTACGGCACGCACCTGCTGGGCAACCTCGCGGTCGGCGGCCTGCTCATGTGGCCGGCATGGGTGATGCCGACGCCCGTGCAATGGCTGCAGGCGCTGGGCTACGGGCTGCTGGCGGCGGCGGGCGGCGTGCTGCTCTTGCGCGCGACGCTGGCCACCGAGGTCAGCCACGTCGCCCCGACCCAGTACAGCCAGATGTTGTGGGCGGTCGCGCTGGGCTGGTTCCTGTTCGACGACCGGATCGATGCGCTCACCTGGCTCGGCATCGCCATCATCATCGCCGCCGGCTTGTTCACGGTGCTGCGCGAAGGGCAGGGGCGCTCGCCGCCGCGCGCCTGATTGCCGGGTTCAGGCGGGCAGGCGCAGGCGCCGTTCGGCATCGAGCAGGCCGTGCTCGACCAGCCACTGCCAGGCGTCCTCGGCATCCTGTTCGACGTAGGCGCGCGCGCTGCCGAGCCGGAAGCTGTAGCCCCAGGCATCCATGTCGGCCAGCAGCCGCGCGTAGCCGACGCCGGGAATGCGCTCGGCCATCAGCGCCTGCAGTACGCAGACGGCGTTTTCCTCTTCGATGGAGTCGGTGGCATCGGTGTGCACCGACGCGCGGCGCTCCGCCGGCAGCACGATCAGGTGCCCGGCCTCGTGCAGCATGGAGTGGATCGGGGTGTCCGCGCGCACGAAGACATCGTGGCCGATGATGCCGGCCTCGTTCTCGCCCCAGTAACTGCCTGGGATGTCCTCGCCATCCGCCACCCGATGCAGGGTGAGGCCGTAGCGGCCGAGCAGGGCGGCGGCGTCCGCGAACCGGATGTCGCGGACGCGGATCACGTCGGCCGCGCTCACGCCGGGGCGTTCTGGTCCGGCAGCTCGATGGAGATGTCGAGCACGTCGTATTCGCCGTGCTTTTCCTTGGTCACCGAGATCGCGCTGTCGGGGATGTGGAAATGCTTCTGGATCAGCGCCATCAGTTCCACCTTGAACTCCGCCGGGATCGGGATGTCGTGCGGATCACGCTCGTCGCGCTGCTGCGCGATGATGAATTGCAAGCGGCTCTTGGCCTCGGATGCGGACTCGCGGCGCGGCTTCAGGAAATCGAAAAGACCCATCATCAACCCCCGAAGATCTTGCTGAAGAAGCCCTTCTTCTCGGCGGTGACGAAACGCATCGGGCGCTCCTCGCCGAGCAGGCGGGCCACCGCGTCCTCGTAGGCGCTGGCGGCATCGGAATTGGCTTCGAGGATGACCGGCTCGCCCTTGTTCGAGGCGTTCAGGACATCGGTGGATTCGGGGATCACGCCGATCGATTTCAGCCCCAGCACTTCTTCCACGTCCTTGACCGAGAGCATCTCGCCCTTTTCGACGCGGGACGGGCTGTAGCGGGTCAGCAGCAGGTATTCCTCCACGCGCTCGCCTTCCTCCGCCTTCTTCGTCTTGGATGCGAGCAGGCCGAGGATGCGGTCGGAGTCGCGGACCGAGGACACTTCCGGGTTCACCACCACCACGGCCTTGTCGGCGAAGTACATGGCGAGGAAGGCGCCTTTCTCGATGCCTGCCGGCGAATCGGCGATGACGTAATCGAAGCCGTCGGCGTCCAGGTCCTTCAGCACCTTCTCCACGCCTTCCTTGGTCAGCGCGTCCTTGTCGCGGGTCTGCGAGGCGGCCAGCACGTAGAGGTTGTCGAAGCGCTTGTCCTTGATCATGGCCTGCTTCAGGGAAGCCTCCCCGTTGACCACGTTCACGAAGTCGTACACCACGCGGCGCTCGCAGCCCATGATCAGGTCGAGGTTGCGCAGGCCGACGTCGAAATCGATCACGGCGGTCTTCTTCCCGCGCTTGGCCAGGCCGGTGGCGAGGCTGGCGCTGGTGGTGGTCTTGCCGACGCCACCCTTGCCGGAGGTCACTACGATGATTTCAGCCAATGGGGTTCTCCTTGTTGATTTCCGGGCTGCGCGCGCTGGGGATTCAATCGATCAACTGTAACCGCAATTCCCCGCCTTCCAGCGAAACCTGGACCGGCCGGCCGAGCAGCTCGCCCGGGATGTCGTCGGCCACCTTGTAATGGCCGGCGATGGCAACGAGTTCGGCATGGAATTCGCGGCAGAAGATGCGCGCCGATTCCATCCCGCGGGCCCCGGCGAGCGCGCGCCCGCGCAGTGCGCCGTACACGTGGATGCTGCCATCGGCCATCACCTCGGCGCCGGCGCCGACGGTGCCGATCACGCTCAGGTCGCGCTGTTCGGCGTAGAGCTGCTGGCCGGAGCGCACCGAGGCGGCCTGGACCAGTCCCGGCTCGCTGCTGCCTGCGGCTGCCACCGCGGCGGGCGCAGCGGCAGGCGCGGACGTGGGGGCTTGGGCCGCAGTCGCAGGCGGGGAACGCTCGGAAGATTCGTACTGGGCGCGGAACTTGGCCAGCAGCGGCAAGCCCAGCTCGATCGCCAGGGCGTCGTTCTCGCTGCTGCCGTAGGCCAGCCCGACCGGCAGTACGCCGGCATCGCGCAATGCCTCGATCAGTTCGCGCGCTTCGGCGGCGGCGGGAAGCCGCGCCAGCCCGCCGAAATCGATGATGACCGGCGCGCGGCTGAACATCTTGGGCGCGCGCGCCACGCGATCACGCATCTCTTCCGCCAGCGAGGCGATGTCGAGGGTGCGGATGCGGAGGTTTGCGATGCCGACCTGGCCGATCTTGAGTTCGCCGGCCTGTTCGTAGTTCGGCACCGTCATGCGCAGGTCCCGGTCTGGCGGTGGCCGGCTTCGCCGAGCGGGCGCGGGGCGAGGATCCAGTCCACGGCGGGCAGGTGGTCGCCGTAGGTTTCCCGGATCCAGGCGTGGCTGCACATCGGCTTGACCAGCATGCAGGCCCGCGTGCCATCGGCCTGGACGTTCTGGCCGACCTCGCGGAAGCCGAAGCTGCCGTGGAACAGCAGTGCCGGATCGGTGCCTTCCTGCAGGAAGACTTCGCAGGCGAGTTCGGGATAGCGGGCCTCGGCGTAGCTCTGGACGTCGGCGTACAGCGCGCGCCCGACACCGCCGCCACGGCGACGGCTGGCGACCACGATGCGGTCGATGTAGAGGAAGCTCGGGTAGCGCTCCGCGAACCAGAGGAAATTCCGGCTGTCGTACGCGGCCGTGGAACCGAAGGCGATCAGGACGCCGGCGATGTGGCCATCGCGCTCGGCGACGCGGAAGTATTCGGCGCTCTCGAAGAGCCGGCGCATGCGCGCGGCATCGACAGGCAGGATGCCGGGACCGGCGGCGTTGTTGAGTGCAAGGACGGAATCCAGCTCGTGCTCAAGCACGTCGCGGATGACGATGGACATTCATGACTCCGTTCTGTTGAAGCGGGCCGACTCGCGGCCATGTCCCCATTATCGCATGGCGCCGCCCGGAAGCATCAGGTCCCGGACGCATGACTTCCGGACAGGGCGTGGCGGGTTCATGCAGGGCTAAGATGCGGCATGTTCGCGCGCTATTCCTATACCCGCTTGTTGCGCCATGCCGGCCTGTTCACCTGGGTGATGGTGGGGGCGCCGCTGATCGCCAGCGCCTTCCTCAGCGGCGACCAGGCCGATGCCTCGCAGCTCCCGAAGATGGCGGTGGCGGGCTGGAGTGCCTACCTGGCGTTCGGTGCGTTGTTTTTCTGGCTTACCCGCCGCATGGGCCAGAGCCGGCGCCGGAGCTGGGTGGACTACGTGCTGCTGGTCAGCATGCTGGCCTGCGGCATCGCGGTCAGCCATTACAGCGCGACCGGCCTGGGCGGCATCCTGATGGTCGTGGCCTCCGCGGTGCTGCCGTGGATCCTGCCGATCGGCTGGGGCGTGGGGCTTCTCGCGCTCAACCAGGGGATGATCGCGCCGCTGTTCGTCTGGGGCTGGGGCTGGGACTGGCCGGCCGCGATCCTGCAATCGATGGTGTATGCGGGCTTCTGTGCGTTCAGCTTCGTGACCGGCTTGGTGGCCAAGCAGCAGAGCGAAGCCCGCGAGGAGCAGCGCCGCCTGAATGCCGAGTTGCGCGCCACCCGTGCGCTGCTGGCGGAAAGTGTCCGCGTCAACGAGCGCACCCGCATCTCGCGCGAACTCCATGATCTTCTCGGCCACCATCTCACCGCGCTCAGCCTGAACCTGGAAGTGGCCGGCCACCTCACCGAAGGCCCGGCGGCGGGCCATGTCCGACAGGCCCACACGCTGGCCAAGCTGCTGCTCACCGATGTCCGCGAGGCGGTCAGCCAGATGCGCGAGGCCGGTACCGAACTGCACCTCGCCGCCGCCCTGCGGCCATTGGCGGAGAACGTGCCCGGGCTCGACATCCGCATGGAAGTGCCCGACGACATCGTGCTGGACGATCCGGAACGCGCGCACGTGCTGTTGCGCTGCGTGCAGGAGATCATCACCAACGCGGTGCGTCATTCCGGCGCCTCGCGGCTGGACATCCGCGTGCGCAGCGATCGTGACGCGCTGGAAGTACGCGCCGCCGACGACGGCCGCGGCGCGGATGCGCTGCAACCCGGAAACGGGCTGCGCGGGATCACCGAACGATTGCGCGAGTATCGTGGCAGCGTCGAAGTCGATACCGCCCCCGGACACGGATTCACCCTGTTGCTGCGCTTGCCCCTGGGTGACGACGCCCCGGAACCCCGGCAGCTGCAATCCGAAGGAATGACGACATGAGTTCCATCAAGGTTTTTCTGGTCGATGACCAGACCCTCGTCCGCCAAGGCGTTCGCTCGCTGCTGGCGCTCGCGGAGGGCATCGAGGTGGTGGCGGAAGCCGCGGACGGCCGCGAGGCGGTCGAGCGGATCCCGGAAGTCGCGCCCGACGTGGTGCTGATGGACATGCGGATGCCGGTGATGTCCGGCCTGGAGGCGCTGCAGGCGCTTTCGGGGCTGGGCAGGCTGCCGCCGACCATCATCCTCACCACCTTCGACGACGACCAGCTGGTGCTCGCCGGTCTCAAGGCCGGTGCCCGCGGCTATCTGCTGAAGGATGTCTCGCTGGAGCAGCTGGTCGCCGCCATCCAGACGGTGGCCGCCGGCGGCTCGCTGGTGCAGCCGGCGGTGACCCAGCGCCTACTTTCAGGCCTGGAGCACATGCAGAACGATTTCGTCAGCCTGGACCGCCCGGATCCGCTCACCGACCGCGAGACCGAGATCCTGCGGCTCATGGCGGGCGGCTTCTCCAACAAGGAGATCGCCAACTCGTTGGGCGTCGCCGAAGGCACCATCAAGAACCACGTTTCCAGCATCCTCAGCAAGCTGGGGGTGCGCGATCGTACCCGGGCCGTCCTCAGGGCCTTCGAATTGAACTTGGTCTGAGACTTCCACGCCTCGCGCCGGCCGGGAATCGCATGAGGCGCGCCGATTCCCGGGGTGTGCCCGGATCGAGAAAAGTTTCGCGGGACTGCTTCAATTCGGACATGCGTGTTTGGTAGGATTGCGAATCCTCGACCCCGAGACGGCCGGCTGCCGCCCCTGGAGAATTTCCGAATGACCCGTTTGATCGAGTTCCTCATTTCGCTGGCGATCGTTGCCGTCCTGTTCGTGATCGTCGGCGTCGTGCTGCCGGATTCCCGACAGGTGGAACAGAGCGTCGAAACCAACCGTCGCCAGACCATCGTGTTCGACGTGGTCAACAGCTTCGCCCGCTTCCGCGACTGGAACGTCATCCCGGCGCGCGATCCGGCGGTGCAGCTCAAACTCTCCGGCCCGGCCAGCGGCAAGGGCGCGCGCGTGGATTACGCCTCGAAGGAAAAGGGCATCGGCAACGGCCACTGGGTGATCACCGGCAGCGAGCCGAAGAAGCGCGTCGATTTCGCCATCGAGAACGAGCACTGGGGCACCAACAAGCGCTCCAGCATCACGCTCGAGCCGACCGGCCGCAACAACCGCAACGTCATGATCACCCAGACCTATGACGTCGATTACGGCTGGAACCTGATCGGGCGCTACGCCGGCCTGTACGTCGACAGCTTCGTCGGCGAGGACATCAAGATCGGTCTGGCGCGCCTGACCCATCTGCTTGCCGGCATCCCGAACCAGGATTACGCGCAGGCCAACAACCGCCTCGAAGGGCTGGAGCTGGTCACCGTGCCGGCGCAGCACGTGCTGATGGTGAATTCCGGCGCGGTCAAGCGCGGCGACGAATCCATCGCCGGCGCGATCAAGTCCAACCAGGAGTGGATCAAGCGCGTGATGGATGCCAACAACCTCGAGGCCGTCGGCCCGGTTCGCATCGTCACCAACGAGCTCTCGCGCGAGAACTACAACTTCGACGTCGTCCAGGTCGTGCGCAAGAAGGGCGAGACCGCTGCCGCGGCGAGCGCCATGGACGTCTCCCTGCAGGGCCCGGTGAAGTACGAGCTGCTGGCCGAACAGCGCGCCGCCCGCGGCAAGTTCACCGGCTATTTCCCGGAACTCGAGGCGATTCGCAACGCCGTGCGCGCCTGGGCGCTGGTGCGTGGCCTGGAAGTGACCGGCCGCCCGTTCGAGATCTACACCGGCGGCGTGGACGCGGCGTTCAGCGAGAACGGTGAGTACGAGATCCACTGGCCGGTCAAGTGATCCCGTCGATCGCGGGACAGTGATCCATCGGACGCCGCGCATCCCGCGGCGTTCGTTTTTTCGGTGTTTGCAGAAGCAGAAGGAGGGTGGTGATGTCGGGTTTTCTCCGTGGCAACCTGGGCGAGGCGCAGATGCGCCAGCGGTTCTGGTTCGGGGTGCTGGGCTCGCTGCTGGCGGCGGTTTCGGTCGGTCTTGCGGCCTACGCCTCGCATGCCGAAGTGGCGGACGCCGCGCGTGACTGGCTGCGGACCGCCGCCCTGTTCGGATTCGGCCACGGCGTGGCGCTTGCCGCACTCGCGCCGTTGGCGGTCCGGCGCGTCTCGTTCATCGGCCTGGCCGGCATCGCCCTGGGGGTGCTGATGTTTTCCGGCAGCCTCGTGCTGGCCGCATTGGCCGGCACTTCCACTGCCGCGGCGCCTGTCGGCGGAAGCCTGATGATGCTGGGCTGGGTGCTGCACGCACTCGGGCAATGGCGACGCTGAAACGGCGGCATCCGCGTGGTTTCGATGCCGCGGCCGCGGAGACCTGGCTGGCGCGCCGCGACCGGCGACTGGCCGCGTGGATGCGGCGGCTCGGCCCGATTCCCGCACAAGCGCAGTGGTCGGGCCGCTTCGATCCGGTCGATGCATTGGCGCGGGCCATCCTCTACCAGCAGCTGTCCGGCAAGGCCGCGGCCACCATCGTCGGGCGGGTGGAAGCGGCGATCGGCAGCACGCGCCTGCATGGCGAATCGCTGGCCTTGGTCGATGACGCCAGCCTGCGCGGCTGCGGCGTCTCCGGCAACAAGCTGCTCGCGCTGCGGGACTTGGGCCGGCACGAACGCGCGGGCGTGATTCCCTCGATGTCGCGGCTGGCGTGGATGGAGGATGAAGCCGTCATCGAAGCCCTGGTGCCGGTGCGTGGCATCGGCCGCTGGACGGTCGAGATGATGCTGATGTTCCGGTTGGGCCGGCCCGACGTCCTCCCGGTGGATGATCTCGGCATCCGCAAGGGCATCCAGGTGCTGGATGGGCTGGATGCGCTGCCAGCGCCGGCCGCCGCGCGCAGCCGCGGCGAGGTCTGGGCGCCCTTCCGTACCCAGGCGGCGTTCCATCTTTGGCGGATCGCCGATTCGGGCGGGAGCGCCGTGCCGCGTTCGCAGGACTGAAATCGCCGCCCCAGGCGCTCAGGTGTAACGCCAGTGCCAGGGCTCGTACACGATGCCGTGCGGGTTGTCGCGCGGATAGCTCATGCGGAAGCCGAAATCCGCAGCGTGGCGCTCGAGCCAGGCGAAGGCGGGTGTCGCCTCGAAACTTTCCTCGGCCGGCGGTTCGCCCGGGCAGCCGATGTCCAGCGCATCGCCGGAGTGGTGTTCAGAGAAGCCCGGTGCCGCGTTGACCGCCAGGATCTCGTCCACCGCAAGCCCGCGCGCGCGCTTGCGCTCGAAGATCCCGAGTTGGTAGGCATGGCTGCGCCAGCCGGAAATCGCCTCGAGCATCACGTCGGAGGCCGCTGCCGCATGGCGCATGGCCTCCCATGCACGCGCGGCCTCGCGGCGCAGCCAGAGCGGGCGGCGGTAGCGATCGAAACCGGCCAATGCCAGCCAGTCCGGCTCCGCCACCAGCGGCAGGCCGGTGGATGCGCCATAGGCCGCGGCGTCGAGCCCGAGCGTCTGCAGGCGTTCGGCCAGTCCGTGATGGGGCAGCGTGCGCGGCGGCTGGCGCGGCCTCAAGCCGCTGGCCGCGAATGGCGGGGGCAGGGCGGGGGAAGCGGCGGGCAACGGCCTCAGCGGCTCGATTCGCCCCGATGCATCGAGGGTGGCCAGATAGCGGCCGCTTTTGTCGCGCCAGACCCAGCGCGCGCGCGCCAGCTGGCGGGCATCGGCGGCGCGGCGGGCGCGCAGCAGCCAGGCCGGCCACAGCTCGCCAAGCGCGTGGTTGCGGAGCCAGACAGGTTTCGGATCCATCGATACAGCGTAACCGCAAATCCCGTCCCGGCCCGCCAACCCGCATACTGCCCGGCCCGGTTTTACAGGAGTGATGCGTGAGCGAGGAATCCCTGCCTTCGGTCTTCGGCGGCCCCGTGCTGCGCGGGCGGATCCGCTCCGAGCCCGAGGATTTCCGGGTGGAGGAAATCGCCGCGTTCGAACCCGCCGGCAGCGGCGAACACCTGCTGCTGGAAGTGGAAAAGCGCGGTATGAACACGGTGTTCGCGGCGCGTCGCATCGCGCGATGGGCGGGGGTGGCCGAGTCCGCGGTGGGCTATGCCGGCCTGAAGGACCGCCATGCGCTCACCCGCCAGCGGTTCTCGGTGTGGCTGCCGAAGAAGACATCGCCGGATCCGGCCACGCTGACCGGCGACGGGCTGCGCGTGCTGGCGGCGGACTGGCATTCGCGCAAGCTTCCGCGCGGTGCGCTGGCCGGGAACCGCTTCGTGCTGCGCATCCGCCAGGTGACGGGCGATCACGGGAAAATCGAATCCCGCCTGCAGGCCATCGCCGCGCGCGGCGTGCCGAATTATTTCGGCGAGCAGCGTTTCGGGCGCGGCGGGCGCAATGTGGAACAGGCGCGGCAGATGTTCGATGGCCGGCGTTTCCGCCGCGATCAACGTTCGATCCTGCTCTCGGCCGCGCGCTCGGAAATCTTCAATGCCGTGCTCGCCGGGCGGGTGCTGGCGGGGGATTGGGACCAGCCGCGTCCGGGCGATGTCTTCATGCTGGAGGGCAGCCAGAGCGTTTTCGGACCGGTACCGGTGGACGCGGGCATCGAGGCCCGCATCGCCGATTTCGACATCCATCCCACCGGGCCGATGTGGGGGCGCGGCACGCTGCGCACGACGGACGCCGTCGCCGAGGCCGAACGCACCGTAGCCGACGCACATGCCGATCTCTGCGCCGGGCTGGAGGCGGCCGGCCTGAAGCAGGAACGCCGTGCCCTGCGGTTGCCGGTGCGCGGTGCGGAGTGGGCATGGCTGCCACCGGACGTGCTGGAAGTGGCTTTCCGGCTGCCGCCGGGTGCCTACGCGACCGTGGTGCTGAAGGAACTCGGGATGCTCGATTCCGCCGCCGGCGACCAAGCCCTCAACGGCGCCTGAGCAGCACCAGCACCGCCCCGGTGCCGCCTTGCGCCGGCGGCGCGGAGTGGAAGGCCAGCACGTCGGCGCGCTGGCGCAGCATCCGGTCCACCAGGTTCTTCAGCACCGGCACGCCGTCGGCGGAGAAGCGCCCCTTGCCGTGGACGATGCGCACGCACGGCACTTCGGCGTCGAGCGCTTCGCGCAGGAACGTCCGCAACCAGCCTTCGGCCGTCTTCGCGTCGATGCCGTGCAGGTCGAGTTCGTCCGCGCAGGCGTATTCGCCGCGTGCCAGCCGCTTCAGCACCCGCGCCGGCACTTCGTCGCGGCGATAACTCAGCGTATCGCCGGCACCAAGCAGCGCCTCGTCCATCGCCAGCCGGAACTCGCTGCGGGCTTCGGCCTCGTCGCGCTCGGCCATCGCCGCGCGGGGCTTCGGGCGCGGCTTCTCGGGCGGCGCGTGATGCGTCGGGATTTCGCGCACCGGGCCGATCGCGGCGCGGAACAGGGCCGCGTCGTCCTCGTCCTCGGGCGGGTTTGCGGGGCTCTTGCGCATGCTCCCACTGTAGCCCGATGCCGCTCCGGTATCATGTGGTTTCCGTGATCGAGGCAACGCATGCGCATTCTTGTGAGCAACGACGACGGCGTGGACGCGCCGGGCATCCGGATCCTGGCCGACGAGCTTCGCGGCGCCGGGCACGAGGTGACGGTGGTCGCGCCCGATCGTGATCGCAGCGGCGCCAGCAACTCGCTCACCCTGGACATGCCGATCCGCGTGGTGCGCGTGGACGACGACACCTGGCGCGTGCACGGCACCCCGACCGATTGCGTCCACCTGGCGCTGACCGGGATGTTCGAAGGCCGGGCCGAACCGGACATCGTGGTCTCGGGCATCAACAACGCCGCCAACCTCGGTGACGACGTGATCTATTCCGGCACCGTCTCCGCGGCGATGGAAGGACGCTTCCTGGGCCTGCCGGCGGTGGCGGTTTCGCTGGTTACCCGCGAGCATGACCCCCGGCATTTCGGGACCGCCGCGCGTGCTGCGGTGCAGATCGTCGATCGTCTGGCGCGTGATCCGCTGCCGGCCGACACCATCCTCAACGTCAACGTCCCCGATCGCCCATGGGAAGACGTGATCGCCTTCGAGGCGACCCGCCTCGGCAATCGCCATCGCGCCGAAGGCTGCATCCCGGCGCCGGATCCGCGTGGCCGGGCGTTCTACTGGATCGGCCCGGCCGGCCCCGAACAGGATTCCGGCCCCGGCACCGATTTCGACGCGGTGCGTCGTGGTGCGATCTCGGTGACCCCGATCAAGGTGGACCTGACCCGCTATCAGGCGCTGGAGCAGGTGGCGAGCTGGGTCCAGGGCTTCCGCGTCGCATGATCTCGAGGATGCGCCTGCAGCCGGAAGCACTGGGCGTCGGCATGACCGGCCAGCGCGTGCGCGACCGCCTGATCGAGCGCCTGCGGGAGCAGGGCGTCGGCGACGAGCGCGTGCTGACGGCGATCCGCACGGTGCCGCGCCATCTGTTCGTCGACGAGGCGCTGGCGGGGCGTGCCTACGAGGACACGGCCTTGCCGATCGGCCACGGCCAGACCATTTCGCAGCCCTGGGTGGTGGCGATGATGACCGCCGCCGTGCTCGATGCCTCGCCGCGCAAGGTGCTGGAGATCGGCACCGGCTCCGGTTACCAGGCGGCCGTTCTGGCCGCGCTGGGCATGCAGGTGTTCACCGTCGAGCGCATCGGCGACCTGCTGCGCACCGCCCGCAAACGATTCCGCAAGCTCGGCATCGAAGTGCGCAGCCGCCACGACGATGGCCGCATCGGATGGCCGGAGGAAGCCCCGTTCGACGCGATCGTGGTCACTGCCGGTGCCGCCGCGCTGGAACCGGCGCTGCTTTCGCAACTGGCGCCCGGCGGCACGCTGGTGGCGCCGGTGGGTGGCCAGCTCCTGTGCATCCGGTCGGATGCCGATGGCAACCTGCGGCAATCCAATCTGGCGCCGGTGAGTTTCGTGCCGCTGCTCGCCGGCGTCCTCGACTGACACCACACCACGGAACATGGAACGAATGGGCATGGAAGAAAAGGGCCGCCCCGGCCAAAACCCGGATGAATCGCTCGGCGAGCAGATCGCACGGGTGATCGACGAGCTGCCGGAGGATCGCCTCACCCTGGGCGAGCTGCTGGACGTGTTCGGCGACGAAGGCCTGCTGCTGCTGTCGATCCTGCTGACGCTGGTGTTCCTCATCCCGGTGTCGATTCCCGGCGTGAGCACGATCTTCGGCGCGGCGATCCTCCTGGTCGGCATCAGCCGCCTGCTCGGCAAACCGCTCTGGCTGCCGGCGAAACTGCGCGAGCGCGCCCTGCCGGCGGAAAAGCTGCGGCCGGGCCTGCGTGCCGGGATGCGCTGGGTGCAGCGCATGGAGCGGATCAGCAAGCCGCGGCGCATGGCATCGCTGGTTTCCGGCCGCGGCATGGGCACGGTGAACAATCTGGCCTTCATCCTCGGTGCACTCCTGTTGATGGCACCCTTCGGCTTCGTTCCCTTCAGCAATACGTTCCCCGCGGTCGCGCTGCTGCTGTTCGGGGTGGGGTTCATCCAGCGCGATGGCGGTGCCATCCTGCTGGGACATCTCGCCAACCTGGCCACGACCCTCTACTTCGGTATCCTGATCGGCGGCGGTGGTGCCGTCCTGCACCAGATCTGGCAGCGCCTGGCCGCCTGAAACGGCCCACCAGCCCAATCGACGAGTGATGACCCACAAGATTCCGCGTACATTCCTTCCCATCGCCCTGGCCGCCGCCGGCGCCATCGCGCTCGGGCTTTCGGCCTGCAGCAGCAGCGTGGTGCGGTCTTCCGGCAGCCAGCCCGCGACCGGCACCCCTACGCCGGCGCCGCGTGTTTCCCAGCCCAAGTACGGTGCGACCTACGTGGTGCAGCGCGGCGACACGGTGTATCGCATCGCCACCCAGAACGGCATCACGCCGCTGGACCTGGCGCTGTGGAACAACATTCCGCCGCCGTACACGATCTATCCGGGCCAGCGCGTGCGCCTGTATCCGGGTGGGGCCACCGCTGCCACTTCGCCCGCCCCGCGGCCGAGCACGCCGGCACCCCGTCCCGTGACGCCGCGGCCGACGCCGGCGCCTGCGCCCGCCAGCCGCATCGCCTGGCAGTGGCCGGTGCAGGGCGGCAACATCATTTCCACCTGGCGTGCGGATGATCCGACCCGCCAGGGCATCGACATCGCCGGCAACGGCGGCGAGGCGGTCCGTGCGGCGGCCGATGGCGTGGTGGTGTATTCCGGCTCCGGGCTGGTCGGTTACGGCGAGCTGATCATCGTCAAGCACGATGACCAGTGGCTCTCCGCCTACGGCCACAACCGCCGGCGGCTGGTCAATGAAGGCGCGGTGGTCAAGGGCGGACAGCAGATCGGCGAGCTCGGTTCGACCGGCGCGCCGCGCAACATGCTGCATTTCGAGATCCGCCTGAACGGCAAGCCGGTCGATCCGCAGGCCCATCTGCCGCGTCGCTGACGCGGCTTCGGCCGCAGGCGATGTGCGTGCGGCCAGGGCAGCGGAACGATACGGCCGGGCGGGTTCAGCCCAGCAGGAAAGCCGCCACGACGCGGCGGCCTTCGCCGGCCAGCACGTTGTAGGTGCGGGCGGCGGCGGCATTGCCCATGCATTCGATGCCGATGCCGCGCTGCAGGCAGGCGGCCATGGCGGCGGCCGGGAAGTGCTGGCGATCCCCGGTGCCGAGGATCACCACCTCGGGCCCGAGCGCGAGGAGCGGTGCCATCGCCTCGGCATCCAGCGCCGCTGCCGGGCCGGCCGGCCAGTCTTCCAGCAACGTGTCCGGGGACAAGATGAAGCTGGCGGACAGCGTACGCTCGTTGACCCGCGCGGATGCGCCGTCGGCGCCACGCAGAACGTATTCGAAATCCGGTTTTTCCTCGACCAGCAGCATCAGGCGCGCGGCAGCACGATGCGCCGCTTCTCCGTGGAGGGCCGATACAGGACCGCGGTATGGCCGATGCGCTGCACCAGCGCGGCTTCGACCTGGCCGACCATCTCGGCGATCAGGGCATCGCGCGTTTCGCGATCGGCGGCGGCCACCTTCACCTTCACCAGCTCGTGGTCTTCCAGCAACTGGCCGAGTTCCGCGATCAGGCCATCGCCAAGGCCCTTGCCACCCACTTGCAGCAACGGACGCAAGTCATGCGCCTCGCCTCGCAGGTAACGGGTCTGGGCGGGGGTCAGTTCGATGCTCATGGGGTCTCGGGCGCGAAGTGGGGCCGGGCGGGCAGGGTATCATGCAGGCCGATCCCTCCGGCTCTACGCATGGCACGCAGCAAATCCAGCCAACGCTGGCTCAAGGAGCATTTCTCCGACCCCTACGTCAAGAAGGCGCAGGCGGCCGGGCTGCGCTCGCGTGCGGCGTTCAAGCTGGAAGAGCTGGTCGAGCGCGATCGCCTGCTCAAGCCCGGCATGGTGGTGGTGGATCTCGGCGCCGCGCCCGGGGGCTGGTCGCAATGGGTGCGGCAGAAACTCGGCGACACCGGCCGGGTGATCGCCTCGGACATCCTCGAGATGCCCGGACTTGCCGGCGTCGAGTTCCTTCATGGCGATTTCAGGGAAGATGAGGTCATATCCCGGTTGCAGGCCATGCTCGGCGATGATCGCGTCGATCTTGTGTTGTCGGACATGGCCCCCAATATGAGTGGAGTGGATGCCGTCGACCAGGCCCGCGCCATGCACCTTTCGGAGCTGGCGATGGCCTTCGCCGACGACCACCTGCGCACCGGTGGGGCATTCCTGATCAAGCTGTTCCAGGGCGTGGGTTTCGACGATTACGTGCGTGACCTGCGCCGCCGCTACTCGAAGGTGGCGATCCGCAAGCCCGCGGCCTCGCGCCAGCGTTCCAACGAAGTGTATGCGCTCGCCCAGGGCAAGCTGGCGCAGATGAAATGAACCGCCCGGAGATTCCATGAAAGACTTGATGCAGAAGATGCTCCTCTGGGTGACGGTCGCCATTGTGCTGATGATGGTCTTCCAGAGCTTCAATCCGCGCCCGGGCACCGCCGGTGCGGGTGGCAGCGTGTCCTATTCGGAATTCATGGATGCCGTCTACAACGACCGCGTGCGCAAGGTCAGCATCGGCGAGGACGGCCGCAGCATCACTTTCGAGCGGAAGGACAACACCACCGGCTCGACCACCGCGCCGCGCGACGAGAAGATGATGGACGACCTGCTTGCCCGCAAGGTCGAAGTGGTGCAGGCGCCGCCGTCGTCCGGCCGCGGCATCCTGCTGACCCTGCTGCTGAACCTGCTGCCGATCGCCCTGATCATCGGGTTCTGGTTCTTCATGATGCGGCAGATGCAGCAGGGCGGCGGCAAGGGCGCGATGAGTTTCGGCAAATCGCGGGCCAAGCTGCTTTCCGACGACCAGGTGAAGGTCACCTTCGCCGACGTCGCCGGCTGCGACGAGGCCAAGGAGGAAGTTTCCGAACTGGTCGAATTCCTGCGCGATCCCTCCCGGTTCCAGAAGCTGGGCGGCAAGATCCCGCGCGGCGTGCTGATGGTCGGCCCGCCGGGCACCGGCAAGACGCTGCTGGCCAAGGCCATCGCCGGCGAGGCCAAGGTGCCGTTCTTCTCGATTTCCGGTTCGGATTTCGTCGAGATGTTCGTCGGCGTCGGTGCCAGCCGCGTCCGCGACATGTTCGAGCAGGCCAAGAAGCAGGCGCCGTGCATCATCTTCATCGATGAAATCGACGCGGTCGGCCGCCATCGCGGTGCCGGCCTCGGCGGCGGCCATGACGAGCGCGAGCAGACCCTGAACCAGCTGCTGGTGGAGATGGACGGTTTCGAGGGCGGCGAAGGCGTGATCGTGATCGCCGCGACCAACCGCCCCGACGTGCTGGATCCGGCGCTGCTGCGCCCAGGCCGCTTCGACCGCCAGGTGGTGGTCGGCCTGCCGGACGTGAAGGGCCGCGAGCAGATTCTCAAGGTGCACATGCGCAAGGTGCCGCTGGCCGATGACGTCGAGCCGATGATCGTCGCGCGCGGCACGCCGGGCTTCTCGGGTGCCGACCTGGCCAACCTGGTCAATGAAGCGGCGCTTTTCGCCGCGCGCGAGAACGCCAGGTCGGTGCGCATGGACCACTTCGACAAAGCGCGCGACAAGATCCTGATGGGCGCCGAGCGCCGCTCGATGGCGATGAGCGAGGAAGAAAAGACCCTCACCGCCTACCACGAGGCCGGCCACGCCATCGTCGGGCGGATGGTGCCCGAGCACGATCCGGTCTACAAGGTGACGATCATCCCGCGTGGCCGTGCGCTGGGCGTGACCATGTACCTGCCCGAGGGCGACAAGTACTCGATGAACAAGGTGGCGATCGAATCCCAGCTGGCCTCGCTCTATGGCGGGCGCGTCGCCGAGGAGCTGATCTTCGGTGCCGACAAGGTCACCACCGGCGCCTCCAACGACATCGAGCGCGCCACCAAGATGGCCCGCAACATGGTCACCAAGTGGGGTCTGTCCGACGAGCTCGGCCCGGTGGCCTACGGCGAGGACGAGGACGAGGTGTTCCTCGGTCGCTCGGTCACCCAGACCAAGCACGTCTCCGACGAGACCGCGCGCAAGATCGACGTGGTGGTGCGCGGGATCCTCGATCGCGCCTATTCGCGCAGCACGCAGATCCTCACCGACCACATGGACAAGCTGCACGCGATGGCCAAGCTGCTGCTGAAGTACGAAACCATCGACGCGCCGCAGATCGACGCCATCATGGAGGGCCGCGATCCGCCGCCGCCGGCCGGCTGGTCGCCGGGTGGCCCGGCCACCGAGGAGCCGAAGACGATCAATCTCGGCGGCGTGCAGCCGACCGCGTGATGTGCGGCCATCTGCCGCCGCGATGAATCGCGGCCGCCTGCCTCCGGACGACCGTTGATGTTCGACACTTCGCCGCAACTCGACTGCGCCGGGCGCATCCTGACACTGGACCGCTGCCGGGTGATGGGCATCGTCAATGTCACGCCGGATTCGTTCTCCGACGGTGGTGCACACGACAGTACCGAGGCCGCCGTGGCCCACGGCTTGCAGCTGGTGGAGGCGGGCGCCGACCTGCTCGACATCGGCGGGGAATCCACCCGGCCGGGCGCGGGGGAAGTGCCGGTCGAGGAAGAGTTGCGCCGGGTCGTTCCGGTGATCGAGGCGCTGGCCGCGCGCGTGCAGGTGCCGATCAGCATCGATACCTCCAAGCCGGAGGTGATGCGCGCGGCAGTGGCCGCCGGTGCCGGAATGATCAACGACGTGCAGGCGCTGCGCCGCGAGGGCGCACTCGAAGCGGCGGCCGCGAGTGATGCCGCCGTCGTGTTGATGCACATGCAGGGCGAGCCGCGCACCATGCAGGTCGAGCCGCGCTACGACGACGTGGTGGGCGAGGTGCATCGATTCCTCGCCGAGCGCATCTTCGCCTGCGAGATGGCCGGCATCGACAGGAAGAAACTGGTGGTCGATCCGGGCTACGGGTTCGGCAAGACCTTGGCGCACAATCTGGAGCTCCTGGCGCGCCAGGCCCGGCTTGGCGAACTCGGGGTGCCGGTGCTGGCCGGGATGTCGCGCAAGCGCATGCTGGGCGAACTGACCGGCCGCGAAGCGCCTTTGGCGCGCGTCCATGCCTCGGTGGCGGCGCATCTGGTCGCGGCGCAGAACGGTGCGCGCATCGTCCGCGTGCACGATGTGGCCGCCACGGTCGATGCCCTGAAGGTCTGGGAGGCGGTGGCGGCGGTCCCGGCGCCGCGCGCCCACCGGGCCGCGTCGGCAGCGGCGATCGACTGGCCGGAGTGACGCCGCGGAGCAGGGTTACACTCGCCCGATCCCGAGATCGGCATTCACCATGACCGCCAACCCGCAATTGCTCGTCACTTTCGGCCTGTACCTGTTGGCGATGATCGCCATCGGATTGTTCGCCTGGTGGCGCACGCGCAACTTCGACGATTACATCCTCGGCGGGCGTTCGCTGGGCGGCTACGTGACTGCATTGGCCGCCGGTGCCTCCGACATGAGCGGCTGGCTGCTGATGGGCCTGCCCGGGGCGCTGTATCTGACCGGCATGTCCGAGGCGTGGATTGCGGTGGGGCTGGTCATCGGTGCCTGGCTCAACTGGCGCTTCGTCGCCGGGCCGCTGCGCGTCTATACCGAGCGCTGCGACAACGCGCTGACCTTGCCGGACTATTTCACCTCGCGTTTCGATGACGCCGGCAAGCTGCTGCGCGTGCTGTCCGCGCTGGTCATCCTGCTGTTCTTCGCCATCTACGCCGCCAGCGGCATCGTGGCGGGGGCGCGGCTTTTCGAAAGCGTGTTCGGCATTCCCTACGCGCAGGCGCTGTGGTGGGGGGCGGCCGCGACCATCGCCTACACCATGATCGGCGGATTCCTGGCGGTGAGCTGGACCGACACCGTGCAGGCCAGCCTGATGATCTTTGCGCTGCTGCTGGTGCCGGTGATGGTGCTGCTTTCTCTCGGCGGGCCGGCGGAAGCCGCCACGCTGGTGGAGCAGGCGGCCCCCGGTCATCTGCGCTGGATCGGCGCGGGCGGCATGGTGGCGGTGGTTTCCGCGCTGGCCTGGGGCTTGGGCTACTTCGGCCAGCCGCATATCCTTGCCCGCTTCATGGCCGCCGAATCCCTGCGCACGATCCCGCAGGCGCGCCGCATCGGCATGAGCTGGATGATCCTCTGTCTGGCCGGTGCGATCATGGTCGGCATCGCCGGCGTGGCGTGGTTCGCCGCGAATCCGGAGCAGGCGGCGCCGGTGCAGGCCAACCCGGAGCGCGTCTTCATCGTGCTGGCCGAACTGCTGTTCAACCCGTGGATCGCGGGCATCCTGCTTTCGGCGATCCTGGCGGCCGTCATGAGCACCCTGTCGGCGCAGTTGCTGGTCTGCGCCAGCGCGCTCACCGAGGATTTCTACCACGGCTTCGTGCGGACCCAGGCCAGCCAGCGCGAGCTGGTCTGGTTCGGTCGCGGCATGGTGGCAGCCGTGGCCTTGCTGGCGATCTGGCTGGCGCGCGACCCGGACAGCCGCGTGCTGGGGCTGGTGAGCTACGCCTGGGCCGGTTTCGGCGCGGCTTTCGGGCCGGTGGTGCTGCTTTCGCTGTTCTGGCGGCGCATGAACGGCTGGGGCGCGCTGGCCGGCATCCTTGCCGGTGCCGCCACGGTGATCCTGTGGAAGCAGTACGCGGGAATCGCCCTGTACGAGATCGTGCCCGGTTTCGCGATCGGCACCCTCGCCGTGGTCGTCGCCAGCCTGCTGACGCCCGCGCCGGGCCGGGCGGTCGAGGCCGTGCACGATGCAGTCCACGCCGAGCTGAAGGCGGCGGGTTACTGAAGATGCCGGTCGATCGTCGCCCGCCGCTGGTGGCGGTCATGGGCCCGACCGCCGCGGGCAAGACCGCGCTGGCGCTGGAGCTGGGGGAGCGCCATGACGGCGAGATCGTCAGCGTGGATTCGGCGCTGGTCTATCGCGGACTGGACATCGGTGCGGCCAAGCCGGATGCCGGCGAGCAGGCGCGGGTTCCGCATCACCTGCTGGACATCCGCGATCCGTGGCAGCCGTATTCCGCGGCCGATTTCGCCCGCGATGCCCAAACCGTGCTGGACGATCTCCGTGCCCGCGGCCGGCTGCCGATCCTCGCCGGCGGCACCGGGCTCTATTTCCAGGCGCTGCTGGAAGGCCTCGCCGAGATGCCGGCGGCGCATGCCGCCACGCGCGAGGCTCTGGCCGCGGAGGCCGCCGAACGCGGTTGGCCGGCCCTGCACGCCGAACTTGCCCGGGTTGATCCCGAGGCCGCGGCTCGCATCCACGCCACCGATCCGCAGCGCATCCAGCGTGCGCTGGAAGTCTGGCGCACCACCGGTCGGCCGATCTCCAAGTGGCAGCGGGAAGGGCGGCGCATGCGGCACTTTCCGTTCCGGGTGCTTCGCCTGGTGCTGGCGCCGGCAAGCCGGGAAGTGCTGCATCGACGCATCGAACAACGCCTCGACGCCATGCTTGAAGCGGGTTTTCTCGATGAAGTGAGGGCACTTCGCGCGTTGCCGGAACTGGCCGCGCATCCGGCACCGCTGGACCTGCCGGCCATCCGCGCGGTCGGCTATCGGCAGGCTTGGGAGCATCTGGACGGGCTCTGCGATGCGGATCGGTTCCGCGCCCGCGCCCTGCATGCCACCCGCCAGCTGGCGAAACGGCAGCTCACCTGGCTGCGTGGACGTCATGACGCGCTCTGGTTCGATCCTGCGCACCAGGCCGCCGACATCATGGCCGGCGTCGCCCGCTTCCTGCCGCGTGCCGGCGGGGCGGGCGTGTAAACTGCTATGTCCGGCTGCGGCCGGATCGCAATGCCAGAACAACAACAGACAACAACAGACCGCAAGGGGAAAACCGTGTCCAAGGCCCAATCCTTCCAAGATCCTTTCCTGAACGCGCTGCGCCGCGAGCGCGTACCGGTGTCGATCTTCCTGGTCAATGGCATCAAGCTGCAGGGCACGATCGAATCGTTCGACCAGTTCGCCATCCTGCTGCGCAACACCATCAGCCAGATGGTCTACAAGCACGCGATTTCCAGCGTGGTGCCGGCCCGCAACGTCCGCGTCGGCGGCGGCAACGGCCCGCTGCCGGGCGGCGAAGACGAAACCGCGGTGGTCGAGGATTGATGCCCGCCCCGTATTTCCACTGCGAGGGACACTGAAGCTTGGAACTGTTCGATCGCTCGCGCAAGGGCGAGAACGCGCTGCTGGTCCAGCCGCACGCCGGCGGCGCGCCCGAAGATGAGGTCATCGAGGAATTCGCGGAGTTGGCGCGATCGGCTGGTGCGCGCGTGCTGCACCTGGCCACCGCCCGCATCGACCGGCCGAATCCCGCCACCCTGATCGGCAGCGGCAAGCTGGAGGAAATCAAGGCCACGGCGGATGCGCTGGAAGCCGACCTGATCCTCGTCAACCACCCGCTGACCCCGGTGCAGGAGCGCAACCTGGAGCGCGCGCTGGAGCGCCGGGTGGTGGACCGGACCGGCCTGATCCTCGACATCTTCGCCCAGCGCGCCAATTCCCATGAAGGCAAGCTGCAGGTGGAGCTGGCCCAGCTCAAGCACCTGGCCACCCGCCTCGTGCGTGGCTGGACCCACCTCGAGCGCCAGCGCGGCGGTGCCATCGGCCTGCGCGGGCCGGGTGAAACCCAGCTCGAAACCGACCGCCGCCTGCTGCAGAAGCGGGTGGAGCAGCTGCAGAAGCGGCTGGAAAAGGTCGAAGTCCAGCGCAACCAGATGCGCCGTGCGCGGCTCCGCAGTGCGCTGCCGCGCATCGCGCTGGTGGGCTATACCAACGCCGGCAAATCCACGCTGTTCAACGCCCTGACCGGCGCCGATGCCTACGCCGCCGACCAGCTGTTCGCCACGCTGGATCCGACCGTGCGCCGCATCGACCTGCCGGGCGGCCATGCCTTGCTCGCCGATACCGTGGGTTTCGTGCGCGACCTGCCGCACGAGCTGGTGGCCGCATTCCGCTCGACGCTTTCCGAAGCGCGCGAGGCCGAGCTGCTGTTGCACGTGATCGACGCCGCGGATCCGCAGCGCGAGGACCGCATCCGCCAAGTCGATGCGGTACTGGAGGAAATCGGCGCCGGCGACCTGCCGCAGGTGCTGGTCTACAACAAGATCGACCGGCTCGAGGCGGTGCAGCCGCGTTTCGAGCGTGGCGAGGAAACGCGCCCGCGGGCCTGGGTGTCGGCGCGCGACGGCACCGGCCTCGAGGATCTGCGCGAAGGGCTTGCCCGCCTGTTCGGGATGCGCCGGCTGGTGGCGACGCTTGAGCTGCCCAGCAGCTCGGCGCGCCTGCGTTCCCGGTTACATGAACTCGACGCGGTGCGCGCGGAAAGCCACGACGAAGCCGGCTGGCGGCTCGAGATCGACATGCCGGAAGAGGATGCCCGCAGGCTGCTTTCCGATCCGCAGGCCGCTCCGTTGCGGGCGCTCTTGCCCGGGGACAAGGCCGACCCCATCTCCTGAGGATCCGCGCCTGCCGGGAAACCCGCCGGCCGACGCTTTAGAATCCCCGGTTCACCTTCATCCCGCCTCGGCGGCCCAGACGGAGCAGGCATGGCCTGGAACAAGCCCGGCAACACCACCCCCCCGAATTCCCCGCAGCGTCCGCGCGGCGGCGGATCGAACCCGCTGGACGGCGTCATGGACCAGCTGCGCGGCCTGTTCGACGGCGGCAATCCGCTGCGCTGGGTGGTGGTGGTGCTGGCCCTGTGGCTGGTCCTGTCCACCTTCGTGCTGGTGGGCGAGCAGCAGCGCGGCGTGGTGCTGCGCCTCGGCCAGTTTTCCCGGGTGATGCAGCCGGGCCCGAACTTCAAGCTGCCCTGGCCGATCGAGCAGGTCACCAAGGTCGATGCCACCACCGTGCAGTCCTACACCAACACGGTGCCGGTGCTGACCCGAGACGAGAACATCGTCAACGTCTCCTTCAACGTGCAGTACAAGGTCGGCGACCCGCGTCTCTACATCTACGGCACGCAGGGCGCACGCGAGATGCTGGAACAGATCGCCATCAGCACCGTGCGCGAGCAGGTCGGCCGCGCCAATCTGGATGCCGCACTGAACGCCCGTGGTCCGCTTTCGAGCGCCGCCCAGACTGCGCTGCAGGCATCGCTGGATGCCTATCGCACCGGCCTGGTGGTGACCGAAGTGAACCTGCAGGACGCGCGTCCGCCGGAGGAAGTGAAGCCGGCCTTCGACGAGGTCAACAGCGCCCAGCAGATGAACGAGCGCCTGATCAACGAGGCCCGCGCCTACGCGGCCAAGATCGTGCCGGAAGCGCGAGGCGAGGCCGCCCGCGTGATGGCCGGTGCCGAGGGCTACAAGACCGCCACCATCGCCCGCGCCACCGGTGATGCCGAGCGCTTCACCCTGCTGGTGGGCGAGTACAAGGCCGCCCCCGAAGTCACCCGCAAGCGCCTGTGGCTGGAAACCGTGCAGGAAGTGCTGGCCGACAACCGCAAGGTGGTCGGTGGCGATGGCCGCCAGCTGATCTACGTGCCGATGCCCGGGCAGGCCGGCGCCGCTGAAGCCGCCGCCACCCCGACCGCGCCGCCGGTCGTGGTCCCGATCGAGGCCGAACGTCCGGCACCCGCGCCGCGCAGCGGCCGCGAGCCGCGCGGCAACTGAGGAGAACCCGGATGAATGCATTCTTTTCCCGCATCGTGGTCGTGCTGGTCGTGCTCGGCCTGCTGGCGATGGGCTCCTTCTACATCGTCAAGGAAGGCGAAACCGGCATCGTGTTCAACCTCGGCCGTGTCGCCCGCGCCGACATCAAGCCCGGCCTGCACTTCAAGGTTCCGCTGATCGAGCGGGTGGTGATCTTCGATCGCCGCCTGAAGGCCAACGTGTTCTCGCCGGAGCGCTCGCTGACCTCCGAGCGCAAGGACGTCAGCGTGGACTTCGTGGCCATCGGCTTCGTCAGCGATGCCGCGGCCTTCTACCGCGCGACGCTGGGCGATGCCAACCGCGCCGGCGAACGGCTGGAGCCCATCATCAAGAACTCGCTCCGCAACGAGATCAACGCGCGCACGCTGACCGAACTGGTCTCGGGCAACCGCGCCGAACTGATCGAGAAGCAGCTGCCGGCGATCAACGAAGCCGCCAACACGCTGGGCATGCACATCGTCGACATCCGACTGAAGCAGATCGACCTGCCGACCGACAGCGACGTGATCGGCCAGGTGTACGAGCGCATGCGCGCCGAACGCCGCCAGGTGGCCAGCCGCCTGCGCGCGGAAGGCGAGGAGCAGGCACGCGCGATCCGCGGCGACGCCGAGCGCCAGCAGACGGTGCTCCTGGCCGAGGCCGAGCGCGACGCGCAGAAGCTGCGCGGCGAGGGCGATGCCGAGGCCGCGCGCCTGTACGCCCAGGCGGCGATGCGCGATCCGGCGTTCTTCGCCTTCCAGCGCAGCCTCGAGGCCTATCGTGCGTCTTTCAAGGATGGCGAGGGCGTGATCGTGCTGGAGCGCAACGATCCGTTCCTGCAGTACCTGCGCAGCGATCGCTGAGGCCGGGCCAGCGCCGCTGGCAATCGGGCGGGCGGGCCGGTAACATTTCGAAAAGCCGGTCGGGGGATTCGCCCCGATCGGCTTTTCTCGCGCATGGAGTCGGCAAATGGGCCAATCGGTCGTGGTATTGGGCGCCCAGTGGGGCGATGAGGGCAAGGGCAAGATCGTCGACCTGCTGACGCAGGACATCGGCGCGGTCGTGCGCTTCCAGGGCGGCCACAATGCCGGCCACACGCTGGTGATCGGCGGCAAGAAGACCGTGCTGCACCTGATCCCCTCCGGCATCCTGCGCGATGACGCGCTGTGCCTGATCGGCAACGGCGTGGTGCTGCACCCGGGCGCGCTGCAAAAGGAGATTGCGGAGCTCGAGGCGAATGGCGTCGAGGTCCGCCCGCGGCTCAAGATCAGCCCGGCCACGCCGCTGATCATGCCGTACCACATCGCGCTGGACCAGGCGCGCGAGAAGGCCGCCGGCAAGTCGGCGATCGGCACCACCGGCCGCGGCATCGGCCCGGCCTACGAGGACAAGGTGGCGCGTCGCGGCATCCGCATCGCCGACCTGCACTATCCCGACGCGCTGGCCGAAAAGCTGCGCATGGCGCTGGATTACCACAACTTCGTGCTGACGAATTACCTGAAGGTCGATGCGATCGACTTCCAGCAGACGCTGGACGAGGCGCTGGCGTTCGGCGAGTACGTCGAGCCGATGAAGGCCGACGTCGCCGGCATCCTCCACGACCTGCGCAGGCAGGGCAAGAACGTGCTGTTCGAAGGCGCGCAGGGCTCGCTGCTGGACATCGACCACGGCACTTATCCGTATGTCACCTCGTCCAACACCACGGTCGGCGGCGCCTATGCGGGCACCGGTGTCGGCGCGGATGCGATCGACTACGTGCTCGGCATCGCCAAGGCCTACGCCACGCGCGTCGGCGGCGGCCCGTTCCCCACCGAACTGCACGACGAAGTCGGGCAGGGCATCCGCGACCGTGGCCAGGAATACGGCGCCACCACCGGTCGTCCGCGCCGCTGCGGCTGGATGGACATCGTCGCGCTCAAGCGCGCGGTGGCGATCAACGGCATCACCGGCCTGTGCATCACCAAGCTGGACATCCTCGACGGCATGGAGACGCTGAAGATGTGCATCGCCTATGAATACCGGGGCAAGCGCACCGAATATTCGCCTCTCGACGCCAAGGGCTGGGAAGAGTGCACGCCGGTGTACCTGGAGTTCCCGGGCTGGCAGGAATCCACCGCCGGCATCACCGAGTGGGACAAGTTGCCGCCGGCCGCCCGTGCCTACCTGCGCGCGCTGGAGGAGCTGGCCGGCTGTCCGCTGGCGATCGTCTCCACCGGCCCCGACCGCGATGCCAACATCGTGCTGCAGGATCCGTTCGACCCCTTCGCCTGATCCGGGGCATCGCGCGAATCGAACCCGCCCCGGCGACGTGGCGGGTTTTTCATGGGCTGCGATAATCGGGGGCTTTCCAGCCAGGAGTCCTCCGTGACCGAATCCGCACATCCGTTTCCCGTGAATCCCGGCACCCCTTGGGGCGATGCGGAGAAATCCGCCTGGCGTGCCGGCCGGCGCAAGCAGCGCAGCCATGCGGAGGATGTCGTGGCGCGCGTCGAAGCGCTGGCCGACCGCTTCGATGTCGTCCGCTACGGCGAGCTGGATGCCGGCGGCGATGGCGTGTTTCCGCTGCTGGCCCTGCGCAGCCGCGAATGGAGCGAGCAGTTGCCGGTCGCGCTGGTGACAGGCGGCGTGCATGGCTACGAAACCAGTGGCGTGCATGGCGCCCTGCAGTTTCTGGAAAACGATGCGGCGCAATTCGCGGGGCACATCAACCTGCTGGTGGTGCCCTGCGTCAGCCCGTGGGCCTACGAGCGCATCCAGCGCTGGAATGCCGCTGCGGTGGATCCCAACCGGAGCTTCGTCGAAGACAGCCCTGCACCGGAATCGGCGGCGGTCATGGCACTGGTGGCGCCGCTGGCGGACAGGATCCTGGTGCACGTCGATCTGCACGAAACCACCGACAGCGACGAATCCGAGTTCCGCCCGGCGCTTGCCGCTCGCGACGGAAAACCCTTCGAGCCGGGGACGATCCCGGACGGCTTCTATCTGGTGGATGACAGCGCCAGGCCGCAGCCGGACTTCCAGCGCGCGATCATCGAGGCGGTGTCCGCCGTGACCCACATCGCGCCGGCCGATCCGGACGGCACGATCATCGGATCGCCGGTGGTGGCGCACGGCGTCATCGAGTACGACTGCAAGCGCTTGGGCCTGTGTGCAGGCATGACGCCGGCACGCTTCGTGACCACCACCGAGGTGTATCCGGACAGCCCGCGCGCCACGCCCGCCGAGTGCAACGATGCCCAGGTGGCGGCGGTCCGTGCGGCGCTGGAACATGCACTCGCGCACGCCACCTGAGCCGGGCGGGTTCAGTACTTGTAGCTCTGCCCGCCGTCGATGGTGATCACCGCGCCATTGATGAAACCGGCATCGCCCGAGAGGAGGAAGGCGGCCAGCGCGGCCACTTCCTCCGGCTTGCCGAAACGCTTCATCGGATTGACGCTGACGAATTCCCGGCCGGCGGCTTCCCAATCGTCGCCGCCCATCTGCTTGAGCGAGTTCTCGACCATCGGGGTCATGATCGCACCCGGCGCGATGGCGTTGATCTGGATGCCGTACTGGCCGTATTCCACCGCCGAGTTGCGGGTCAGGCCGACCACGCCATGCTTGGAAGCCGCGTAGCCGGACTGGTTGCCGACGCCGCGGATGCCGCCCACCGATGCGGTGTTGACGATGCTGCCGGAGCCCTGTTCGCGCATCACCTTGAGCACCCGCGCCATGCCGTGGAAGACGCCGTCGAGGTTGATCGACACCACGCGCTCGAATTCGCGGGCACCGAAATCCTCGGTGGGGTTCTGCTTGCCCTCGATGCCGGCATTGTTGAAAAAGCCGTCGATGCGGCCGAAACGGTCCATCGCGGCCTTGACGTAGCGCTCGGTATCGGACTCGCTGGAGACATCGGCGGCCACCAGTTCGATCTCGGCATCGGGGGCGACGGCGAGGATGTCCTTCTTCGCGGCCTCCAGGGCTTCCTGCTTCAGGTCCACCAGCACCTGTTTGGCGCCTTCGCGTGCCAGCCGAAGCGCGGTTTCCTTGCCCAGTCCCGAGGCACCGCCGGTGACGATGACCACCTTTCCATCGAAACGGCCGGGGAAGAAACGCGCGCTGTCAGGCGATCGGTTCACGAATGTCTCCTTTCATGATGGGTTCGATATGGAGATGGCGGCCTCCGGCAGCCGGTTCAAGCAGCTTGGGGCGACGGTGGCGGAACACCGTGTTGCGCGGTCACATCATCGCGAGCTGGCCGTTGGTGAACTGGCCGGGATATTGATCGCGGATTTCCAGCTTGCGCTCGATCGATTGCAGGATCATGCCGGCGAAATTGATGCCGGCCATCTCGCTGCAGCTGAACAGGTTGCCCGGGCTGAACACGTTCACTTCGAGGATGGTGTCGCCGATGATGTCGATGCCCACGAGGAACATGCCATCCGCCAGCAGCTTGGGGCGGATCAGTTCGGCCAGCCGCAGCTGGCGCTCGGTGATCTTCACCGCCTTCGCCTCGCCGCCGGCGTGGATGTTGCTGCGCACGTCGTCCTCGGCGCCGACCCGGCGCATCGCCGCGTACTTGCCATCCATCTGCAGGGGCTGGCCGTTCATCAGGAACAGGCGGATGTCGCCCTTGTCGGCTTCGGGGACGTAGGCCTGCGCGATGATGTAGCCATCGCGGCTGATCGCCTCGACCATCTGGTTGAGGTTGCCGCCGGACTTGGGGTCGAGCAGGAACACGCCCTGTCCGCCCGAGCCCTGCAGCGGCTTGAGCACGATCTTGCCGCCGTGCTTCTTCGCGAACGCCTTGATGTCCGCGGCATTGCGGCTGATGAGCGTTTCGGCGCGTACCTCGCGCGGGAAGGACTGGAAGTAGAGCTTGTTGATCGCCAGCGAGAGCGCATCCGGGTCGTTGAGCACCAGCACGCCGGCTTCGATCGCCCGGCGGCCGAACAGGATGCCGGTGTTCTCCGCCCACGGCCGCTTGCCGGCATCGTTGGACGGATCGTTGCGCAGCATCAGCACGTCGAGTTCGGCCAGATCGATCAGCGTGGTCTTGCGGCTGGATTTCAGCGCCTTGAAGAACGCCTGAAGATCCATCGGCTTCGCTTTCGTCTTGCCCTTGCCCTTGGCCGGCGGGATCACCCGCGCATGCACCTGCAGGCTGTCGTCCGGTGCCACCACGAAATCCCCGGGCGTGACGTAATGGACCTCATGGCCGCGGCGGTGGGCTTCGTGGGCGAGCACCGTGGTGGTGTAACGCGGGTATTCGGTGTCGATGGAATTGACGAAGAAGGCGATCTTCATTGCGCTGTGGCTCCGAGCAGGTCGAGGAAGGATTCGCCATCGCGCAGCCGGCGGATCGATTCTTGCGCGATGGGGCGGTCGAGGAATTCGGGTTTGGCTGCGGGCGGGCGGAGCATGCCGCGCAGGCGGAGTTCCTCGACGACCGGGATGTGGGCTTCGGCGATCTTCCCGTACCAGAACGGGTCCAGCGATTCGCCGCTGGCGACCCGGCGGAGCACCTGGTCGAAGCCGCGAAGGTAGATGGCATCCTTGCTGAAACCACCGGAGCGGTAGATGCGCGCGACGATGTTGAACGCGGCACGCGAGCTGAAATCGTGTTCGCGATGGAGCAGCCGATGGCATTCGATGAAGTCGGCGCCATCGAGCATCGCCTGCACGCCGACCACGCGGGCCGCGAGCAGGCGCAGGCGTGGCACCGTGAGCCCGCCGACCGCGAACTCGGCGAACACGCCCAGTCCTTCCTGGATGCCTTCGTAATCGGCCAGTCCGGCACCGAAGATGCCGAGTCCCTGCTGGTTGCCGTTGATGAAGGTGAGCAGGTGGACGCCGATCTCGTGCTGCAGCAGCGGGTCGAGGCGGTTGGCCGGCATGTCGGTGGCGGTGGAGATCAAGAGCTCGTTGCGGCTGACCATGAGCCCGGGGCCGATGTCCTCGCGCAGGCAGGCCTCGGCATCCGCGAAGGCCGGCGCCTTGTCGCGGTAGCTGGCAATCACCTTGCTGGCGGCGCGCAACACGTCCTCGGCGCGCACGCGGCGCTCGGGACAGCTGCCCGGAGCGCGCCGGACGTTATCGAGGATCAGCCGGGCCTGTGCCAGCAAGTCGGGATCGACACCGCCGTACTGCAGCAGCGAAACGTAGCGGAAGGCCGGGGTGTTGCGGCGCTGCAGCATCATCAACTGCTGATCCAGCTCGAGCTGCTTCTCCCGAAACAGCTGCTCCAGTACCGGGTCTTCCACGGCCC
>JAEXAG010000112.1 GCA_023394655.1 Pseudomonadota bacterium | reverse complement strand
CCGTACTGCAGCAGCGAAACGTAGCGGAAGGCCGGGGTGTTGCGGCGCTGCAGCATCATCAACTGCTGATCCAGCTCGAGCTGCTTCTCCCGAAACAGCTGCTCCAGTACCGGGTCTTCCACGGCCCTCAGATCGATGCGGTAGAGGCGCCGTTTCATCACGTCCGGGCTCATCGGCAGCGGCCGGTAGCGGAATTCGGGGGGCTTGCGGCGGCCTCCGGCTTCGAATTTTTCCTGCGCTTCCAGCGTGTTGATCGGCGAGACGCCGAGCAGGAAATCAAAGGAGGCGCTGATCCTGGCCAGGGCCTCGTCCGCGCGCGCGGCGGCGCGCAGGAAGCGGCTCCGGCCCAGCGAACGATGGTGCGGCCGTCCGCCCGGACGGCCGTCGCCATCTCCATCGGGCGTGGCTACCTCGACGAAGCCGGCGATCGCCTGCAGCAGGGCGTCGAAGATCGCGCTCTCCAGCTCGTGGTAGATCATCGGGTAGATGCGCCGCGGCGCGTCGCCCGGGATCCGGTGGATCTGCGGGATGCCGAGCGAAATCCGCGAGATCGTGTCGCGCCCGGCTGCCGCCTCTTCGAGCCACGGCGTGACCGTCTCGAGTTCGCCCCGGGTGACCGACGGCTCGCGCAGATCGATGCACAGCTTCGACAGCGCTTCTTCGAGAAAGTCGGCCGCACGGCGAGCGGCGGCATCGTCGGAGGCACCGATGCGGAAGCGGAACGGTTCGAGCCGTGGACTTTCCTCGTCCAGCCCGGCATCGCGGGGCAGGTCGTGGAGGTCGATCAGCAGGAAGGCGGGATAATCGTCCTCGAGTTGCGAAAGCAGTGCCGCCGCGTGGGCACGTGCCTCGTTGTCGGCCGCTTCGCCGCCTTCGGCCGGCCAGTGCAGGCTGGATGCGCTGATCGCCGCCACCCGCCGCGCCAGGCTGAAAGGTTCGCCCGCGTGCCGTGCCAGCACCAGGAAGGGCAGGGGGCGATCCACGTGCACGCGACCGCCGTGGCGCAGGCGTCGCCGCCAGGCATCGCGGCCGCCGAGATCCGGGGCGGGCGGCTGCTGGCCGGGATTCGCGGCATCCATCACGGAGCCCGCTCCAGCAACGCGCGGGCATTGGCGGCGGTATCGGTGATGAAGGCGCGCATCGCGGCGAGCTCGTCCGGATACGGCGTGCCGCTCCACTCGTCCATGAAGAACTTCTTGAATTCGATGGCAATCGCGCAACCGCGACCCGGATAGCGTTCGTGCACGAAGCGGGTGAGTGCGCCACGGCCCTGGAAGGCGATGTTCTCGCGCACGTCCAGGTGGCGGCCGTTGAAATCGAAGCGGCGCATCGCGTCCATCAGCGGATCCAGCAGAAAGGCCCATTCCGCACGCGGCATCGAGATGGTGCCGATGTTGATGTCGGGGGCCTCTTCCTGCGGCGTCGCCGATGCCCCCGGGCCTTCGCGCCGGTGGTTGTAGCTGTGCACGTCCAGCAACACGAAGCGGCGATGGCGCGCGGCCAGCTCGTCCAGGTGCGTTGCCATCATCCGGTAAAAGGCGGTGTGGTAACCGGAAAGTTCGGCCAGGAGTTCTCCGTCGGGTGGATCCTTCCAGACTTCCAGCCCCCAGCTCTGTTCCGGGGTGAGGTAGATGGCGGCTTCGCGCTGGCGATTGAGATCGCACTCGAAGCGCGAGCGATGCACGATGACGTGGCTTTCGATGGCCGCGACGGCCTGGCCGGTATGCGGGTCCTCCTCGCGCAGACGGTCGGCATCGGAAAGCGACATCCGCGCGCGGACATCCTCGCGCAGGCCGTGTCCGTCGTGGATGGCGGTGGCGATCACAGGCGCGTCGGAGAACCGCGCGCTCCACCAGGCGTTGTGGCTGTCGGCGTTTTCTTGCATGGGGGCAGTCTGTCGACGCCGGCGTGGGCATCGCGTGTAGGGGGCGGCCTTGGCATGACTTCCGGCCCGGTACCCGGCAGCGTGTCATCGGGTACGGTCGGGGGATCGGGCCGGGGTGCGGCCGAAGGGGACGAGATGCGAAACATTCGACGCCTGCTGGCTTCCGTGGCCTGCGCCTTGCTGGCCTGCGGCCCGCTCGCGGCCCAGGACAGGCCCATCGCCTTCACCAACGCGCGGCTGTTGCCGATCACCGGCGCGCCCGTCGAAAGCGGCACCCTGCTGGTGCGCGACGGGCGGATCGTCGCGCTCGGTGCCGACGTGCGCATCCCTGCGGATGCCGAGCGTCACGACATGGCCGGCAAGGTGATCATGCCCGGGCTGGTCGATACCCATTCCCACATCGGGCAGGTGGCCGGTGCGGACGGCAGCGGTGCGATCCAGCCGGACGTGCGCGCGCTGGATTCGATCAACGTGCGCCACGCGGGCATCGGCAAGGCGCGTGCCGGCGGCATCACCACCGTCAACGTCATGCCCGGCTCCGGCCACCTGCTGTCCGGACAGACGCTCTATCTCAAGCTGCGCCCGGCCACCACCATCGAGGATCTCGGCATCCGCCTGGCCGATGGCAGCCCGGCCGGCGGCGTGAAGATGGCCAACGGCACCAACCCGATGCGCCGGGAAGGGCCGTTCCCCGGCACCCGCGGCAAGTCCGCCGCGATGATGCGTTCGGCGCTGCTGGCGGCGCGCGAATACTGCGGCAAGCGTGGCGGCAGCCGCGATCTCGCCAAGGAAGGGCTGTGCGACGTGCTCTCTGGCAAGCGCATCGTGCATTTCCACAGCCATCGCCACGACGACATCATGACCGTGCTGCGGCTGGCGCGGGAGTTCAAGCTGCGGGTCGTCATCCAGCACGGGACCGATGCCTGGATGGTGGCCTCGGAGATCGCCGCCGCAGGCGTGCCGGTCTCTTCGATCGTGCTGGACTCGCCCGGCGGCAAGCTCGAGACCATGGATTTCTCGATGGAAAGCGGTGCCGTGCTGGAACGCGCCGGCGTGCTGACCTCGTTCCACACCGATGATCCGGTCACCGATTCGCGCCTCCTGCTGCGTTCGGCGGCGCTGGCGGTGCGCCACGGCATGTCACGCGATGGCGCGTTGCGGGCGCTCACCATCAACGCCGCGAAGATGCTCGATCTGGAGGCGCGCGTCGGCAGCCTGGAGCCCGGCAAGGACGCGGATTTCATCGTGCTCGATGGCGATCCGCTGAGCGTGTATTCGCGCGTGCAGCAGACCTGGGTGGAAGGGCGCCTGATGTTCGACCGCAGCCGCCCCGAGGATGCCCTGCACGCCGAAGGCGGCTGGGGCGCGGGCCGCGACGGCATCGCCCGCGACGTGCTGATGATGGAGGCCGGGGAATGAACATGAAAAAGGGTTGGATCGCCGCCGCGATGCTGCTGATCGCCAGCGGGCCGCTCCTCGCCCGCGACGTGGCGATTCGCGCCGGCACGCTGCACACCATGAACGGCGCGCCGATCACCGATGGCGTGGTGCTGATCCGCGGCGGCAAGATCGCGGCGGTGGGGCCGGCATCCACGGTGCAGATTCCGGCGGGCGTCGAGGTGCTGGAGGCGGCCGTGGCCACGCCCGGCCTCGTCGATGCGCGTACCGTGGTCGGCCTGGCCGGCTATCTCAACCAGCCGCACGACCAGGACCAGCTGGAATCATCCGCGCCGATACAGCCGCAATTGCGCGCCTTCGATGCCTACAACCCGCGCGAGCCGCTGGTGCGCTGGCTGCGCGAACTGGGCGTGACCACCCTGCATACCGGCCACGGCACCGGCACGCTGGTGTCGGGGCAGACGATGATCGTCAAGACCCGCGGCAACTCCGTGGAAGCGGCGATGGTGAAGCCCGTCGCGATGGTCGCCGCGGAGCTCGGCCCCGGCGCGATGGCCGAACGCGGCAAATCGCCCGGCACCCGCGCCAAGCAGATGGCGATGCTGCGCGCGATGCTCATCAAGGCGCGTGAGTACCGCGGCGGCACCCGCGGCACCGATACGCGCGGGCAGGGCGGCCACGGCGATGCCACGCCGGTGCAGAGCCCGGAAGACGCCTGGGCGCAGGAAATGGGGCTCGCGCCGGAGCCGGCACCCACGGCGAAGGGGCGTGGCGGCGAATCGGTCTCCGGCAGCGGGCGCGACCTCGAGATGGAGGCCCTGCGCGCCGTGCTCGATCGCCGCGTGCCGCTGATGGTCACCGCCTGGCAGGCGCAGGACATCATGAGTGCGCTGCGGCTGCGGCAGGAGTTCGGCATCGACGTGGTGATCGACGGCGGTGCGGAAAGCTATCTGGTCATCGATGCGCTGAAGCAGGCCGGCGTGCCGGTGATCCTGCATCCGCCGATGGCGCGGCAATCCGGCGAGCTGGAGAACGCCAGCTTCACCACCCCGGCACGCCTGCGCGAGGCCGGCATCCCGTTCGCGCTGCAGTCCGGCTACGAGGGTTACGTGCCGAAGACCCGCGTGGTGCTCTGGGAGGCCGCGATCGCCGCCGCCCACGGCCTGCCTCGGGAAGCAGCGCTGGCCAGCATCACCCTGGATGCCGCGCGCATCCTCGGCATCGAGCGCCGCGTCGGCTCGCTGGAAGTGGGCAAGGATGGCGACGTCGCGCTGTTCAGCGGCGATCCGCTCGAGTACACCAGCCGCGTGACCGGGGTGGTGATCGAAGGCGAGATCGTGAGCCGTGCCACGCGCTGAACGCATCCCGCCCACCTGAACATGTGACGCACGTCCCCGGCCATACGGTCAACCCCGGATAGACTGGGACGTTGGAGTTACGCATCGAGACGTCTGGAGATTCCATGTACAAACGCACCCTGCTCAGCACCGCCGCCGCCCTCGCGCTCGGCCTTTCCCTGCCGGTTTCGGCCCATGACCGCTGCGTGGACGACACCTGCCACCAGCGCATGTTGTTCGCGTCCGACACCGCCGGCGGCGAAGCTTCCGACGCCATCGCCGCGCCGCGCTTCGGCAGCTGGGGCTTCGATGTCTCGGGCATGGATCGCCAGGCCAAGCCGGGCAACGACTTCTTCGAATACGCCAACGGCCTGTGGGCGAAGAACACCCCGATCCCGTCGGATCGCTCGAATTTCGGCGTCTTCCACGGCCTGCGTGATCTTTCCGAAGCCCGCCTGCGTCGCCTCGTCGAAGGCTATGCCGATGGCGATCCGGCCAGTGGTGGCGATGCCGCCAAGATCGCCGCGATCTACCGCGGCTTCATGGACGAGGCGGCCATCGAGGCCAAGGGCCTGGCGCCGCTGCAGCCGGAGCTGGACGAGATCCGCAAGGTCCGCAACCGCAACGAGATGGCCGTGCTGCTCGGTCGTTCCAACCAGCGTTTCGGCGGCTCGCTGTTCGGCCTCGGCGTTTCCGACGACCAGCGCGATCCCGACCGCTACACGCTCTACATGAGCCAGTCCGGGCTGGGCCTGGGCGATCGCCAGCTGTATCTGGAAGACCGCTTCGCCCCGCAGCGCGAGCGCTACCGCAAGTACGTCGCCGACATGCTCGAGCTGGCCGGCTGGGCCGAGCCGGCGAAGAACGCCGATGCCATCCTGGCGATGGAAACCCGCATCGCCGAAGCGCACTGGACCCGTGCCGAAAGCCGCGACCGCGACAAGACCTACAACCCGCAGGACACCGCCGACATGGCGCGCTTCGCGCCGGGCTTCCCGTGGGCCAGCTACTTCAGCGCAGCCGGGCTCGCGCAGGCACCGCGCGTGGTGCTGCGCCAGGACAGCGCGATCCCCAAGCTGGCCGCGATCTACAACGAAACCGCGCTCGACACGCTGAAGGCCTGGCAGGCCTTCCAGACCGTGGACGCGGCGGCACCGCTGCTGCCCAAGCGTTTCTCCGATGCCCGCTTCGAGTTCCGCGACAAGTTCATGTCCGGCCAACCGGAACAGCGCGAGCGCTGGAAGCGCGGCGTGGAACTTGCCGAGCGCACCATGGGCGAGGCCATCGGCCGCGACTACGTGGCCCTGTATTTCCGGCCCGATGCCAAGACCAAGATGGACGAACTGGTCGCCAACGTGAAGGCGGCGATGGGCGCACGGCTCGAGCAGCTGGAGTGGATGAGCCCGGCGACCAAGCAGGAAGCCGCGGCCAAGCTGCGCAACTTCGGCCTGAAGATCGGCTACCCCGAAAAGTGGCGTGATTACGCCGGCCTCGAGATCCGCAACGACGACGTCGTCGGCAACGCCCTGCGCTCGATGGCCTTCGAGTGGAATTACCGCCGCGGCCGCCTCGGCCAGCAGGTGGACAAGCTCGAATGGGGCATGACCCCGCAGACGGTCAACGCCTATTACAACTCGGTCAAGAACGAGATCGTGTTCCCGGCCGCGATCCTGCAGCCCCCGTTCTTCGATCCCGATGCCGACATGGCGGTGAACTACGGGGCCATCGGCGGCGTCATCGGCCACGAGATCATCCATGGCTTCGACGACCAGGGCCGCAAGTCCGATGGCGAAGGCATGCTGCGCGACTGGTGGGCCGCGGAAGACGCCGCCAAGTTCGAGGTCCAGGCCGCGCGCCTCGGCGCCCAGTACGAGAGCTACGTCTTCCCGCAACTGCCGGGCATGCACATCAACGGCCGTGTTTCGATGGGCGAGAACATCGGCGATCTGGGTGGCCTCACCATCGCGCTGGAGGCCTATCGCCGCTCGCTTGGCGGCCAGCCCGCCCCGGTGCTGGACGGCTTCAGCGGCGAACAGCGCTTCTTCCTCGGCTGGGCGCAGGTCTGGCGCACGCTGTGGCGCGATGACGCCTTGCGCCAGCAGCTGGTGAACGGCCCGCACTCGCCCGGCCAGATCCGCGCCTTCGCGCCGATGCGCAACATCGACGCCTGGTACGACGCATTCGACGTGAAGCCCGGCGATGCGCTGTACATCAAGCCCGAGGAACGCGTCCGGATCTGGTGATGCAGCGGCGTCCATTGGCAATGGCGGCCGGCGTGTTCGCGCTGGCCGCCTGAGGTGTCGATCGCGGCGATGGCGTCGCGCCCGCGCGGCACCGTTGCCGGCATGGGAGAATGCACGGTCTCCCGGGTTACCGCCGCCATGCGCCTCAACAAGTACATCGCCGATACCGGCTTCTGCTCCCGCCGCGATGCCGATCGCCTGATCGCCGCCGGCCAGGTCACCGTGAACGGCGAACGTGCCCGCATCGGCGACGAGCTGGCGGAGGGCGACGTCGTGCTGGTGAATGGCGAGAAGCTGGTCCGCCGCAACGTGGCGGCGGGCAAGCGCCGGCATGTGTACATCGCGCTCAACAAGCCGGTCGGGATCACCTGCACCACCGAGGAATCGGTGAAGGGCAACATCGTCGACTTCATCGGCCACGAGCGCCGGATATTCCCGATTGGACGGTTGGATAAGGATTCCGAAGGGCTGATCCTGCTGACCAGCAACGGCGACATCGTCAACGAGATCCTGCGCGCCGAGAACAAGCTGGAGAAGGAATACCTGGTGGCGGTCAATCACAGCGTGACCGAGGAGTTCCTGCGCGGGATGCGTCGCGGGGTGCCGGTGCACGGCCAGGTCACGCTGCCGTGCAAGGCCGGCAAACTCGGGCCCGTCGGGTTCCGGATCACGCTGGTGCAGGGGCTCAACCGCCAGATCCGCCTGATGGCGGCGCACTTCGGCTACCGGGTCAAGCAGCTGGTGCGGGTGCGGATCGGCAACGTGAAACTCGGGCACCTGAAAACCGGGCAGTGGCGCAACCTCACCGATGCCGAACTGCAGGGGCTGCTGCCGAAGCGCACGGAATGGTGAGCCGGCCGGCATCGTGAAGCCGTGCTGCGCTGCGGCGCGCATTGCGGTTTTCGTCCCAGCATACTCGGGGCATGACGGGGCCGATCGAACGAAACGAGGACATGCGGGTCGATGATGCGGGCGCGGAGGCGCGGCCGTTCGTCGTGCCGTGCCGGGATCTGGAAATGTCCGCGCCCTGGCGCTGGCTGCGCGCCGGCTGTCGGGACCTGGTCCGTGCGCCGGCACTGACGGCCGTGTTCGGCGCGGTGATCGTGCTGGTCAGCGTGCTGGTTTCCGCGCTTGCATGGAAGCTCGGGCGATTCGCGCTGCTGGCCACGCTGCTGTCCGGCTTCGTGTTCATCGCTCCACTGATCTGCGTGGGACTCTATTGCGTGAGCCGCGCATTCGAACAGGGCCGGACACCGCAATTGACGGATTCCTTCGTGCTGGCGCGCCGGGTGATGGGGCAGGCGGCGGTGTTCGCGCTTGCCCAGGGGGTGATCATCCTGCTGTGGTCGCGGGCCGGCATGGTCATCACCGCGCTGTGGCCCGCGGAAGCCGGGGACACGCTGGCGCTGGTCGAATACCTGCTGCTGGGAAGCGCCGCCGGCGGCATTTTCGCCGCGTTGACGTTCGCCGTTGCCGTCGTGTCGCTGCCCTTGATCGCGGATCGCGAGGTGGACATGGTGACCGCGGCGATTTCCAGCGTGCATGCCGTGCTTCGCAACAAGCGGGTGATGCTGTCGTGGGCGGCGATCATCGTGGTGCTGACGATCATCGGTTTCGCCACCGCTTTCATCGGACTGGGGCTGGTGATGCCATGGCTGGCCTACGCCAGCTGGCATGCGTATCGGGAAACGCTCGTGGCCGACGACTGGCCGCGGCTGCCCTGAGGGCCGACGCTGACCTTGCAAGCCCGCGTCAGCCGAGCAACTGGCGCACCAATTCCGGCAGGCATTCGAGGTCGTCCTTGGCGACATGCCCCTGCGAGGCCTCGATGGCCTGCTGCAGCGGGGCGTTTTCGTCGTGGTAGCCGCCGGTGCAGAACAACACGGGGACATCCGGCAGCCGCTCGCGGACGCGCATGAAAGCCTCCGAGCCGTCGTAGCCCGGCAGGCGGGAATCGCAGAGCACCAGTGCCCAGTCGTTGCGCTCCAGTGCCGCCTCAAGCTCCGGAAGCAGCTCCACGCGGTGGAGTTGGAAATCCAGGCCGGCATCCGCCAACTCGAGCGCGATCAGGTCGGCATCGTCGACGCTGTCCTCGATCAGCAGGATCGACCGGGGCGTGGTCATGGCATCAATCGTTTCCGGGAGACTCGTTGAAGACCGCCCAGAAGCGCCCGAGTGTCTTGACGGCCTCGAAGAACTGGTCGATGTCCACCGGCTTGACCACGTAGGCGTTGACGCCGAGGTTCCAGCTGCGGGCCAGGTCGCTTTCCTCGCGCGAGGAAGACAGGATCACCACCGGCAGCTGCTTGTATTCGGGGCGGTCGCGCAGTTGCTGGAGCACTTCCAGGCCGTCCATGCGCGGCATCTTGATGTCCAGCAGCAGGACCGCCGGATCGCCCGGCTCGCGATCCGCGAAACGTCCCTGGCGAAGCAGGTATTCCATCGCCTCGACGCCGTCCTCGACGTGGATGATGGGGTTGGCCAGATTGGCTTCCCGGAGCGCATCGATGGCCATCTCGGCATCGGCGGGGCTGTCTTCGGCAAGCAGGATGGGGCGGATGTCTTTCATCGATCTTTTCCGGTATTGCGGGATTCGCGCGGGTTGCCGGGGCCGTCCAGCATCGCGGGGAGGGTGAACTTGAAGCTGGCGCCTTCGCCGGGCCTGGAATCGGCGCTGATCTGGCCGCCGTGGCGGACCAGCACGCGCTGGACGTTGGCCAGGCCGATGCCGGTGCCGGGGAATTCGCTCGCCTTGTGCATGCGCTGGAACACGCCGAACAATTTGCCAGCATACGCCATGTCGAAGCCGACGCCGTTGTCGGTCACGGTGAATTCGTGGCGTCCGTCGGCCAGCCGCTGGTGGGTGACCTCGACCACGGTCAGCTCTCGCGGCGCGCTGTACTTGACGGCATTGCCGAGCAGGTTGATCCACACCTGCCGCATCATGTTCTCGTCGGCGATGACGATCGGCAGCGGCTGGATCTTCCATTCGATGCGCCGATCGGGCGTTTCGGTCTGGGCGTTGGAATCCAGCAGCGCGCGCGTTTCCTCGACGAGCGACTGCATGTCCACCGGCTGCAGGCGCAATGCACTGCGACCAAGGCGCGAATAGACCAGCAGGTCGTCGATCAGCGCGGCCATCCGCTTGGCCGACGAGTCGATGGTGGCCAGATAATGGCGGGAGCGCTCGTCGGCATCCTCGCCCAACTGGCGCCCCAGCTTCTCCGCGAAGCCGGAAATGTGCCGCAGCGGCGCGCGCAAGTCATGTGATACCGAATAGCTGAAGGCTTCCAGCTCGCGGTTGGCATCCGAAACCTGCTCGATCTTGCCGCGAAGCTGCTGATTGAGCTCGGAAATCTCCGTTTCCGCGGCTTTCTGGTGGGTGATGTCGCTCAGCGTGATCAGCGCGACTTCGTCATCCCTGTCGGGGAGCACCATGCGCTGCGCGTTCAGCAGCATGGTGCGCTCCATGCCATCGGCAGTGGTCTGGGAAACCTCGTAATCCCAGAGCTCGCGTCCGCGTACGACGACGTCGTGAAGCCGCTGGGCGACCTCCCGGCCCGCCCATGCGTCGCCACCGAGGTTGCCGATCAGCTCGCCATCGATCGGCTTGTCCGAATCGGCATCGCCGTACAGCTCCTCGAATGCCGGGTTGTGCATCACCACGCGTTCGTCGCGGTTGATCAGCGCGATCGGCTCGCGGATGCTCTGCATCACCGTCAACGCCCGCGCATTGGCGACCGAGGCCAGGTGTTCGGCGGCCTCGCGTTGACGCTCGTGCTGGCGCAATATCCATACCAGCAGCACGAGGAGCGCGAGCTGCACCACCGCGGCGCCGGTGGCCAGCCATTGCCTCTGCTGACGGATGCGGGTGGCTTCCCAGATGCGGTTTTCCAGCGCCCAGCGCATTTCCTTCTGGACCGCCGCCGCGGCATCCCGCATCTGGAATTCTTCGACCATCAAGCCGAGCAGGCGCATGCGCTCGGCGCGATCGGTGGTGGCGATGATCCGCATCGCCAGGTCGCTGCGCTGGTCGACCTTCGCCTTGAGTGCCCCGACGTTGATCTGGGCGACCGAGCTGTGGCTGGTGAGCGCCGCGAGGTTGCGCTGGATGTCGGGGATGGCCCGGCTGGATTCGGCGATGCGGCGGCGGATCGTCGGCGTGTCGATGCCGTGGGTGATGGCGCTGGCTGCGGATTCGAGATCGCGGGAGTGGTAGAGCAGCTGGCCGAGGGCCGCATCGATCTCGGTACTCTCGACCAGTAGCCGGTCGGCTGCGCGGACGCGCTCGTTCATGCCCTGGAGGATCACGAACGGCACCAGCACGATCGCCGAAATGGCGACGAACAGCAGCCATTGGTATCGCCAGAGGTTCATCGGGATGGGCGGTTCCGCAGAGGGATCACGACATGATGTTTCAGCCGGGCCGGCTTTTCAATGCAATTCGGCGCAGTTTCCGTTGAGTTGAGCCCGCTTTCGCCTGTGCTTGCCCTGGATGGCGACGGCTGGCGTCGCCGGCCCCTGCCGCTATCATCGGCTGTCGCGATCTCGCCGGAAGGCCACGGATCGCTTCCGTTGCCCACTCCTGGAGATCCCATGAATCGCTGGTTCCTCGTGCTTGCCCTGCCATTTGCATCCGCCTTGCCCGCCCACGCCCAGCGTGCGATCCAGTTCGATGCGGTGGCGATGCCGGAACGCGGCGTGCTGGCGATCACCGCCGGCGAAGGACTCCCGGGCGATGGCGATTTCGCGCGCCTGGACGCGGCGAGCGGCGGGGCCCTGCGACGCGCGGCCGATGCCGCCGGCTTCACCGGCGCCCGCGGCAGCAAGCTCGACCTGCCCGGATTCGGCGGCTACGACCGCGTTCTGGTGATCGGCCTCGGCCGCGATGCCGGCGATGTGCTGGTCCAGCGCGATGTCGGCGGTGCCGTCGTCCAGCAGCTCTCGGGCATGCGGCAGCCGGTGAACCTGGTCTGGACCGGCGCCAGTGCCGAAACCGCGGCCCAGCTGGCGTTCGGTGCCAGTCTCGGCCAATACCGCTTCGGCAAGTACAAGAGTGCCGCGGCACCCGTGGATTCCGGTCCGCTGGTGATCCGCACCGGTGCCGGTGCCGCCGCGGCGAACCACTGGGATGCCTCATGGCGTCCGGTGGCGGATGCGGCCAACTTCGCCCGCGATCTGGTGACCGAGCCGGGCAATGCGCTCGGTCCGGAGGAGTTCGTTGCCCGCGTGCGCGAGCAGGCCAGGGGCCTGCCGGTGACCTTCGAGGTGCTGGACGTGCCCGCCATGCAGAAGCTCGGCATGGGCGGCATCCTGGCCGTGGGGCAGGGCAGTGTGCGCCCGCCGCGCCTGCTGCTGGTGCGCTATCAGGGCGGCCGCAGCGGCGAAGCGCCGATCGCCTTCGTCGGCAAGGGCATCACCTTCGATACCGGCGGCATCTCGATCAAGGGCAATGACGGCATGTGGCGGATGAAGTACGACATGGCCGGTGCCGCCGCCGCCGCCGCCACCGTGCTCGGGCTTGCCGGGCGCCGTGCGCCGGTGAACGCGGTGGCCGTGGCCGCATTGGCCGAGAACATGCCCTCCGGCACCGCCAGCCGGCCGGGTGACGTGGTGCGCACCGCATCGGGCAAGACCTTCGAGATCATGAGCACCGATGCCGAAGGCCGCATGGTGCTGACCGACGCGCTCTGGTACGTGCAGCGTCAGGACAAGCCGCGCGTGCTGCTGGACATCGCCACCCTGACCGGCAGCATGGTGACCGCGCTCGGCAACGATTTCGGCGGCTTCTTCACCCGCCACGACGACCTTGCCGCACAGCTGACCCGCGCCGGCGAGCGCTCCGGTGACCGCGTCTGGCGGATGCCGCTGATCGATGCCTACGGCCCGATGCTGGCCTCGCCGATCGCCGACCTGCGCAACGGCGGCGGCCGTGCCGGTGCCGGCACCGCGGCGTGGTTCCTTGGCGAGTGGGTCGCCCGCGACACGCGCTGGGCGCACGTGGACATCGCCGGGATGGCGTGGATCGAGAGCGGCGGCACCGCCACCAGCCCGGCCGGCGCCACCGCCTTCGGCGTGAAACTGTTCGACCAGTTCGTGCGCGACAACCTGGAAGCCGCCGCCGAATGATCCTGAACGTCGCCGCCTACCAATTCACCGGCATCGACGACGTGTCGGGGCTGGCGGGCGAAGTGCGCGCTGCCGCCGAAGAGCGCGGCCTGCTCGGGACGGTGCTGGTCGCCGGGGAGGGCATCAACCTGTTCCTCGCGGGCGCGGAACAGGCGGTGCGCGGCTTCCTCGAATGGCTGCGTGGCGATCCGCGCTTCGCGGCGCTCGTCGCCAAGGAAAGCTGGAGCCGGCACGCGCCGTTCGCGCGGCTGAAGGTGAAGCAGAAGCGCGAGATCGTGCCGTTCGGCGGGCGTCCCGCGGGTTGCGGGGAAGGCCGTGCCCCGGCGGTCGAGGCGCGCACGCTGGCGCGCTGGATCGAGGCCGGCCGCGACGACGAAGGGCGGCCGCTGGTGTTGCTCGACACCCGCAATCGCGAGGAGATCGAGCATGGGACCTTCGCCGGTGCGCGCACCTTGCCGATCGACAATTTCAACGACTTGCCGGCGGCAGTGGAAGCGATCCGCGGGGAGTTGGCCGAGGCCACGGTGGTGAGCTTCTGCACCGGTGGCATCCGCTGCGAGAAGGCCGCGCCGTGGATGCGCGCGATCGGCATGGACAACGTGTTGCAGCTGGAAGGCGGCATCCTGCGTTATTTCGAGGAAGTCGGCGGCGCCGGCTACGAAGGCGGCTGCTTCGTGTTCGATGAGCGCATCGCGCTGGATCCGGCGCTCAAGCCCTTGCGTGACGCGCCCGTCCCGCCGCCGGCGGTGCAGCCATGAACGAGTGGTGGCTGCTGCTGGTCGGGATCGTGGTCGCCTGGACGGCGGTCAAGGTGGTGGGCATGGCGCTGAAGATCGCCCTCTGGGCGCTCCTGGCCGGCATCGCCTATTTCTTCTTCGCCAGCGTTTTCGGCTGGCCCTTGCCCTGACCGCGTCGGCTCAGCGCCGGCGTACCACCAGCACGGTGATGTTATCGCTGCCGCCGTTGTCCAGCGCGGCGGCGACCAGCGTGTCCGCGCACTCCTGCGCGGTGATGCCCGGATCGGCCAGGATGCCGGCAATCCCGGCATCGTCCACTTCCTCGGTCAGCCCGTCGCTGCACAGCAGCAGCTGCATGCCCGGCTGGAATTCGCCCGAGAGGCGTGCGACGTCGAGCTGGGCGGGATCGGTGACGCCCAGCGCCTGGGTCACCATCTTGCGCTTGGGATGGCGGCGCGCTTCCTCCGAGGTGATCGTGCCCTGCGCGATGAGCTCCTGCACGTAGCTGTGATCGTGGGAGAGCTGCACCAAACGCCCGGCGTGCCAGAGATAGGCGCGGCTGTCGCCGACCCAGGCCACTTCGAAGCGGTTGCCGGTGACCTTGGCGGCCACCACGGTGGTGCCCATCGGCAGCACGTCGCCGCGCAGCCGCGAGTTGCGCAGGATTTCCTCGCCGGCGACGCCGATGGCCTGATCGAGCGGCGTGCCGTCGCGCACTTCGCGGGTCACCACGTCGCGGGCCAGTGCGCTGGCGACTTCGCCGAACTCGTGGCCGCCCATGCCGTCGGCCACCAGCCACAGGCCGAGGTCGGCATCGCCGCAATAGGTGTCTTCGTTCAGGGCGCGGCGCAGGCCGGCGTGGGAGAGATGGCCGAACTCGATCATGGCGGGCAGGCAGCGGGGGTTTCCGCATCATCGGGCGCGGCCGATGATCAGGCAAGCGCCACGGATTCCCGGGAAAAGAAAACCCCTGAAAAATCAGGGGTTTGGAAAATCTGGCGGAGAGAGGGGGATTCGAACCCCCGAAGCGCGGTTTAGACGCTTACACACTTTCCAGGCGTGCTCCTTCAACCACTCGGACACCTCTCCGGGATCGCATCGGGCCGGGCGGGGCACGGGGCGAGCCCGGCATTGTATCGCCGCCACGGGCGCATGGCAAAACATTCCGATGCGGGTGGGGGCGGCGGCGGGCGGCATGGCAGAATGCGGGGATGAGCTATCTCGTCCTTGCCCGCAAATGGCGTCCCCGCAGGTTCGCGGAACTGGTCGGCCAGGAACACGTGGTGCGCGCCCTGACCAACGCCCTGGCCAGCGGCCGGGTGCACCATGCCTTCCTGTTCACCGGCACCCGGGGCGTGGGCAAGACCACCATCGCGCGGATCTTCGCCAAATCGCTGAACTGCGAGCAGGGCACGTCGGCGGAACCCTGCGGCGAGTGCCGTACTTGCCAGGACATCGATGCCGGGCGCTTCATCGACCTGCTCGAGATCGACGCCGCATCCAATACGGGCGTGGACGACGTGCGTGAGGTGATCGAGAACGCGCAGTACATGCCGAGCCGCGGGCGGGTCAAGGTCTATCTGATCGACGAAGTGCACATGCTCTCCAAGCAGGCCTTCAACGCCTTGTTGAAGACGCTCGAGGAGCCGCCCGAACACGTCAAGTTCCTGCTCGCCACGACAGATCCGCAGCGCCTGCCGGTGACGGTGCTTTCGCGCTGCCTGCAGTTCAACCTCAAGCGGCTGGATTTGGACCAGATCGAAGGGCAGATGCGGCGGATCCTTTCCGCCGAGGGTATTCCCTTCGAGGACGCTGCGCTGCGCCAGCTTTCCCGGGCCGCCGACGGCAGCTTGCGCGACGGGCTTTCGTTGCTCGACCAGGCCATCGCCTACAGCGGCGGCGAGCTTGGCGACGCGGCGGTCGCGGCGATGCTGGGCACGGTCGATCGCGGACGGGTCGCGCTGCTGCTGGAGTCGCTGGCGGCCGGCGATGGCGATCGCCTGATGGCCGATGTCGAGGATCTTGCCCAGTTGTCCCCGGACTGGGGCCACGTGCTGGAGGCGATGGCCGAAGCCCTGCATCGCGTGCAGCTCCGCCAGCTGGTGCCGGCGCTGGCGATGCAGGAAGGCGAAAGCCTGCCGGTCGGCGAGCTGGCCGAGGCGATCCGGCCGGAACTCGTCCAGCTCTGGTACCAGATGGCCATCACCGGCCAGCGCGACCTGCCGCTGGCCCCGAATCCGCGTACCGGCTTCGAAATGAGCTTGCTGCGGATGCTGGCGTTCCGACCCGCCGCGAACGGCGAAGCCGCACCGACAACTCCGGCAGGGGGCGGGCGCGAAGCCGCGCGCGCGGCGCTGGGCGAAATCGCCCCGGCACCGGCACCGCGACGCAGTGCACCACCGGCTGCGCCTGCGATGTCGCCACGCAATGCGCCTCCCGCGCGGGAAGCTCCCGCCACGGCCGCGCCGCCACCCGTGCCGCAGGCTCCGATGCCGCCGATGCCGCCTGTTCCGGCACCCGCAACGGCCGCCGCGGCGCTCGATGCCGAAGGCTGGCTGGATCTGGTGTCCCGCCTGGATCTCAAGGGCGCGGCGCGCCAGCTGGCCGTCCACGCCGGCTTTGTCGCGTATTCCGACGGCATCCTCCGGCTCTCGCTGGCGCAGGGCGACGAGTTCCTGAAGACGGAGCTTGCGATCCGGCAGCTGCGCGAGGCGCTGGCCGGGCCCTTGCAGCACATGCCGGACATCCGCTTCGAGGCGGGCAGTGAAGCCGGCGAAACGCTCGAGCGCCGCGCCCGTCGGGCCCGCGATGCCCGCCAGGACGCCGCAGAGCAGGCCTTCCTCGATGACCCGGACGTGCGCCGGCTGATGGCACGCGGCGCGACATTGGTGCCCGGATCCATCCGTCCGCTCGACGACTGAAAACCACGCGATACAAGGAGAACCCCCCATGCGCGGCAACATCGCCCAACTCATGCAGCAGGCGCAGAAAATGCAGGAAAACCTGCAGCGCGCCCAGGAAGAACTGGCCAATCTGGAAGTCGTCGGCAATGCCGGCGGTGGAATGGTCACGGTGACGCTCACCGGCAAGATGGAATGCCGCAGGGTCCGCATCGACCCGAGCGTGTTCGAGGATCCGGAAATGGCCGAAGATCTGGTCGCCGCGGCTTTCAACGATGCCGTGAACAAGGCCAACGCGGCCTCGCAGGAAAAGATGGGCGCCGCCACCGCCGGCATGCCGATGCCGCCGGGGATGAAGATCCCGGGCCTGTTCTGATCCGGCCTGTCTTGATCGGGTCCGTCCTGATTCCGGCGGAAGCTGCAGATGAGTGAGCCGCTGCTCGAGCAGTTGATCGAGGCGCTGCGCGTGTTGCCCGGCGTCGGGCAGAAATCCGCCCAGCGCATGGCCTATCACCTGCTGGAACGCAATCGCGATGGCGGCGGGCGGCTGGCTTCGGCGCTGGCCGAGGCGATGGCGCGGATCGGCCATTGCTCGCGCTGCCGCGATTTCAGCGAGGCAGCGGTGTGCGCCACTTGTGCCAACCCCGCCCGCGATGCCAGCGAGCTGTGCGTGGTCGAGAGTCCGGCGGATCGGCTGGCGATCGAACAGGCCACCGGCTACCGCGGGCTCTACTTCGTCTTGCAGGGGCGGCTGAGCCCGCTCGACGGCATCGGGCCGGCGGAGCTGGGCCTCGATCGGCTGGCCGAGCGCCTGGCGGATGCGGAGGTGCGTGAGCTCATCATCGCCACCAATCCCACCGTCGAAGGCGAGGCGACGGCGCATTACCTGGCGCAACTGGCCCGGCAGGCCCGGGTGCGGCCGAGCCGGCTGGCACACGGCGTGCCCTTGGGCGGCGAACTGGAATACGTCGATCGCGGCACGCTGTCGCACGCATTCGGCAGCCGCAGCGAGATGGACTAGCGGGCTTGCCCCGGCCATGCCAGCGGCGACAATGGCCGGAACCGAAAGGAGCCCCCGATGCCCACCATCTTCCACAAGATCAAGAACCGCGAGATCCCGACCGAGATCGTCTACGAGGACGAGCACCTGTTCGCGTTCCGCGACATCGCCCCGCAGGCGCCCGTCCACGTGCTGTTCGTGCCCAAGCGCGATTTCGCCACGCTCAACGATGTCCCTGCCGATGCACCGGAAGTCATCGGCCGGCTGGCGCTTGCCGCGACGAACTACGCCAAGGCGCAGGGCTTCGACCAGGACGGCTATCGCATCGTGATGAACTGCAATGGCGATGGCGGGCAGACGGTCTACCAGATCCACATGCACCTCTTGGCCGGCGCGCCGCTGGGACACTTCGGCACCGCGGGCTGAGGTTCAGCGCGAAGGCCGGAAGGCGCGCAGCGCGTCGATGACCTTGCGGCTTTCGGTAGCCGCCATGTAGCGGGCATCGCTGAAGCGCCGGGCCAGCGTCCGGATCGCTTCGGCGTCCGCGGGGCGCTGGCGGGCGACGCGCTCCGCCCAGTCACCGGCCGATTCGTGCGCTTCGCGCGCCAGGCCGTGACGCCGGTAGCGGGCCGACAGCGCATGCCAGGCCCGCAGCAGCGGATCGCGTTCGCGTTCGCCACGCGCCAGCCACCAGCCCATCCAGCCGATGGCGGCCGCCGCGACCAGCGCGAACACGGCCACCAGCGTGCCGGGGCCGAGACGGTCCATGCCGAGCGCGCGGAACATGCGCGCCTGCCGCTCGGCGTTGAAGCCGAGCACGAAATCGTTCCAGCCGGTACGCAGGAAATCGGTGACGTTCCAGGCGCGGGTCAGCACTTGCACGCCCTCGAAACCGGGAATGCGGCCGGGCATGCGATCGGCGACGGTGTCGTAGATGCGTTCTGGCGCGACCGCGGCCGTGGGGTCGACGCGCACCCAGCCGCGACCGGCCAGCCAGACTTCCGCCCAGGCATGCGCATCGGAATTGCGCACGATCCAGTAATCGCCGACGGGGTTGCGATAGCCGCCCGCATAACCGGTGACCACGCGCGAAGGCACGCCGGCCGAGCGCATCAGGAACACGAAGGCGGAGCTGAAATGCTCGCAATAACCGGTGCGGGTCTGGAACAGGAACTCGTCCACGGTGTCGCGGCCGAGCGCGGGCGGTGCCAGCGAGTAGGCGAGTTCCGCGTTCACCATCGCCATCGCCCGTTGCACGATCGCCGCCGGATCGCCGCCGGTCTCCTGCTGCCAGCGACGCGCGAGATGCTGGGCGCGCGGATTGTGGTCGCGCGGGAAGGCGAGGGCGCGGCGGCGTTCGGCATCATCGAGCTCGGGCTGGAAAGTTGCCGGTCGCGCCGAGGCCAGCGTCCAGCGCGTGACCGCCTGGAGTTTTGCCGGGGCGAGCAGATCGCCATCCGGGCTGCGCTCGCTGCCGGGTGCCGCGGCCAGCGGCAGATCCAGCGCGGTGATGTAGCGGCGCTCGCTGGGCTCGATTTCCAGCCGGTAGCGCCAGGTCGTCGGGCCCGGGCTGAAGGCGGGCGTGGCGGAGGGCTCCGGCTCGCGCCAGCCGGACCAGGTGCGGCCATCGAAATCCCAGAGCACCGGGCCGCGCCAGTACATGTCGGAGGTGGCCGGCGGCGGCCCGTCGAAGCGCACGCGCATCGCCGGGCTGTCATCGACCATGAGATCCAGCCAGTCGCCGGGCGCCATGCTGTCGGAGAGTCCGAGCGTGCTGGTGGCGCGGTCGGGTACGCCCCACAGCGGGGTCGGGATACGCGGGAACAACCAGAACGCGGCGAGCGTGAGCGGCAGGCCGATGGCCGCGAGGCGGGCGATGGCGGCCAGCCCGGAGAGCACCGGCGTCGGCGCGATGCCGGCTTCGACGTCGGCCAGTCGTTGCAGCGTGGCGAGCGTGGCAAGCGTCGCCGCGAGACCGAGCAACAGGGACGCCGGCCCCTGATCGAGCAGGAAGGTGGCGAATGGCGCGAACAGCGCGAAGCCGACGAGACTGCGGGCATCGCGCACGCTGCGGGTTTCCGCCGGCTTGATCGCCAGCATCGCCGCGAGCAGGGCGCAGCCGGTGTCGCGGCCGATGCTGAAATCGAAAGCGGCGAACACGGCCAGCACCGCCACCAGCGTCACCGGCAGCTTGATCCAGCCACGCAGGTTGCGGGAAGTTCCAGCCACCGCCATCGCGATGGCGGTCGCGATCACGCCCAGCGCCACTGTAGCGGGGAGCTGCAGCAGGAGTGGTGCCAGCGCCAATGCCAGCGTGGCCCAGAGTGCGCGACGGGTGGCCGGCTCAGACATGGTCGGCTCCGGGCATCAATGCCAATGCGCGCAGGCAGGCGTGCCGATGTGCGGCGCCGCTGTCCGGCCCGAGCGGCGGTTGGCCCGGCAACGCCAGACGCCAGCGGCGGCCTTCGCGTTCGGCCTGCTCCACCCAGTGCGCGAGGCGGCTGATGCGGGCTTCGTGCGACAGGCGCAGGGCGTGCCATTCAAGCTCCACGTCATCGCCGTGCGGCTGCTCCCAGGTGCGCGCCATCAACTGGTCGCGGCGGGCGCTGGCCTTCCATGCGATGCTCCGGAGCGCATCGCCGGTCTGGTAGTTGCGCAGCAGGTGCAGGTCTTCGCCGGCGAAATGCGGCCGCCGATGATCGCCGTCGTGCACGGTTTCCGGCAGCGGCGGGCCATCCGGCTCCGGGGCCGGATACACGAGCCAGCGGGCATCGGGCAGGATCCACGCCCAGGCGCGGGCCAAGCCGAGCGGCCGCGTGGTGCGGATCTCGATGCGTTCGGCTTCCCGCCAGCCACGCTCGGTCGTGGGCACGGAAAGCTCGGCGACGCCGCCGCCATGCGCCGGCAGTGAAAACACCGTCGATGCATCGCCCATCCGCAGTTGCAGGCCGTGGCGCGGACGTTCGACGCGGCTGGAAAACGCGACCCGCAAGGGCATCGGCGTGCCGGCGGCCACCGGTTCGGCGGCCAGGCTTTCGGCCCGGAGCCCGGAGAGCTGGAGATGCGCCGCCAGCAGGCTGGCGAGGCCCGCGCCGGCCAGCAACAGGGCGAGCAGGAGCGCGGGGTTGTTGTTGTAGTTGAGCGCGCCCAGGCACATCGTGGCCACCAGCGCCACGTAGAACAGGCCGAAGCGTGTCGGCAGCACGTAGACGCGCCGGCGATCGAGCAGTACCGGAAGGTCTTCCGCAGCCCGGGGCCGGGCAAACCGCGCGATGAGCGGCGTCAGGCGCATCCCGGGGTCAGTCCAGCGGCACCGCGAGCATGATCGACTTGGCCAGCTTCGCGCCGTTGCCGCCATCGCCTTCGCCGACCAGCCGGTGCGCCGCCAGTGCCGGGAACAGTGCCTGCACGTCCTCGGGCAATGCATGGCGACGGCCGAGCAGCAGTGCATGCGCCCGCGCGGCACGGAGCAATGCCAGACCGGCGCGCGGGGAAAGGCCGATGCGCACGCCGGGATGCTGCCGGCTGCGGGCCAGCAGTGCCTGCACGTAACGGACCAGCGCCTCGCTGGCATGGACCTGCAGCACGGCCTGCTGCAGTGCCCGGATGTCGTTTTCATCGAGCAGCGGGCGTGCCTGCGCGATCAGCTCGCGCCGGTCCTCGCCCATCAGCAGCGCGCGTTCGGCCTCGGCATCGGGATAGCCCATCGAAAGCCGGAACAGGAAGCGGTCCAACTGCGAATCGGGCAGGGGATAGGTGCCCGAGAGGTCCACCGGGTTCTGGGTGGCGATGACGAAGAACGGCGAGGGCAGGGCGCGCGTGGTGCCATCCACCGTCACCTGCTGCTCGGCCATCGCTTCCAGCAGCGCGCTCTGCGTGCGTGGCGGCGCGCGGTTGATCTCGTCGCCCAGCAGGATGTGGGTGAACACCGGGCCGGGATGGAACTCGAAAGCGCGCGCGGCGGCGTCGTACACCGACACGCCCACCACGTCGGCCGGCAGCAGGTCGGAGGTGAACTGGACGCGCTGGAAACCGAGGCCCAAAGTCGCCGCCAGTGCGTGGGCGAGGGTGGTCTTGCCCAGTCCGGGCAGGTCCTCGATGAGGACATGGCCGCCTGCCAGCAGCGCCACGAAAGTCATCCGCACCTCGTGCGGCTTGCCCAGCACCAGCGTGTTGACCTGCGCCACCGCCGAGCGCAGCCGCTCGTTCAGTGCGTCGTCGAGTCTCGTGTCCAAACCGGTTAACCTTGTCGCCCTTCAGCAGATCATGAGTCTAAACGGTGCCGATGGACCAAGTGCATTGCTGGCGCCGTGCATTCCTCATCGCCTGGGCTGCGGTTCTCGCGGCCAAGCTGCTCCTTGCCGCACGCCTGCCGTTGTTCGTGGACGAGGCCTTCTACTGGCTGGAAAGCCAGCATCTGGCCTGGTCGTACTCCGACGTGCCCGGACTCACCGCCTGGTTGATCCGGCTCGGTGTCGAAACCGGCGGGTCTCATCCCGTGTCGGTGCGCTTCCTGTTCCTGCTCCTGGGGGCTGCGCTGCCCTGGATGGTGGCGCGCATCGCCTCGCGCTGGCTGGGGCCGGCACGAGGCTGGCAGGCCGGGTTGCTGGCGCTGCTGATGCCGCTTTCGGCAAGCATCGGATTGCTGGCGCTGCCGGACGTGCCGATGGCCTTTGCCACCCTGCTGTGCCTCGATGCGGGCGCTCGACTGCTCAAGCGCGTGGATTCCGGTGCGGCCGCATTGCTGGCAGCGGGCCTCGTCATCGGCGCGCTCAGTCATTACCGTTTCGTCGGGGTGATCGCAGTCGGGTTCCTCGCGCTCATGGCGATGCGCGAGGGCAGGCGCCTGCTGCGCGAACCGCGGGTGCTGGTCGCCCTGGCCGTCGGTGCCGCCGGCTGGATCCCGGTGATCGCATGGAACCTGAGGCATGGCGATGCCGGCCTGCGCTTCCAGTTGCTGGAGCGTCACCCGTGGAGCTTCCATCTCGATGGCGCGTGGTTCGTACTGATCCAGCTGCTGATGGTCACGCCCTTGCTGGCGCTGGCCATGTTCGAGGGCCTGCGGCTGGCACTCGGCCGCGACACGCCGCCGCAATGGCGTTATTTCGCGCTCCTCGGCGGCATTTCCACGCTGGGGCTCTTCCTGCTGGGCTTCTTTGCGGACAACGAGCGCGTCAGCTTCCATTGGACCCTGCCCGGATACTTCGCCTTGCTCGTCCTGGCGCCTTTGGCGCTGGCTCGCTGGCCTGCGCTCTGGCGTCGCCTGACCTGGGGTTTGCTGGCGGCGGGCCTGCTGGCGGTGCTCGGCTGGCATGCCGCCACCGCCACGCCCCAACTGCGCGAGCAGATGGCGATGCACAAGCTCTATCCGTCGAACTTCGCCGGTTGGGAAGATGTCGCGCGGGCCGTCGGCGAAGAACTTGCCGCGATGCCGCCGGATACCGAGCTGGTGGCGGACAACTTCAAGCTGGGCGCGGAGCTCGCCTTCCTGCTCGATCGCGCCGACATTCGCGTGCTCGCCCATCCGGCCAACGAGAAGCATGGCCGCGCCGCGCAGCTCCGGCTCTGGGGTCTGACCCGGCCAGGGCCGATCCCCGGGCAGGCGCGGCCCGCTCTCCTGGTGATCGGGCAGGATGAAGTCCGCTATCGCGAGCTGCTGGCGCACTACCAGACGCTCTGCCGCGAGCTGGGGCCGATCGTCCCGCAGCGCATCGTCAACGTGGATCGCGGCGCGCAACGCTTCGTGCTGGCGCGGCTCGGCGAGCCATCGGACGCTTCCTGCCGCATGCCGGGCATGGCCTATGTCGATGCGCCCGTCGCCGGTGGCAGGGTCGGGCGGCGTTTCGTGGTGGAGGGCTGGGCCTTCCGCGAGGGCGTCGGGCTTTCGGGCGTGGACATCCTGATCGACGGTCTGCCGCAGGTCTCGGCGCGATACGGCCTGCCCAGCCCCGGCGTGGCCGGATACTGGGGCTTGCCGGTGGATGGCGGCGCCGGGAACGCCGGTTTCCGCGCGGAAATCGATGCTTCCGCGTTGCCCCCCGGACGCCACTGGCTGGGCCTGCGCTTGCACGGTGCCGATGGACGTACGGAGGACTGGAAGTCGCAGCCCGTGGAGCTGGCCGATTGAGCTCGGAAACATTTGACAGCGCCGTGGATCCTCCTTAATATTCCGCGTCTTATGTCCGTCGATTCGTCCATTGCCGTCGATGCCTGGCGCATGGTCTCGGCCCGGCGGGTGCTGGAAGGCGAGATTCCGCTGGTCGCGATGCCGCGCCTGCGCGAAGCCCTGGCGGGAACCGAAGGCTCGGCACGCTACCGGATGGAGTTCGGGCGCGACGCGCTGGATGTTCCTTTCGTGGCATTGCGCATCGAGGCCGCGCTGCCCCTGCTTTGCCAGCGCAGCCTGGAAACCTTCACGTTCCCGGTCGAGCTCGAACAGATGCTCGGCCTGATCCGCGAAGAATCCGACGAGGCCGCGCTGCCGCCCGGCCACGAGCCGTACCTGCTGCCGCAGGACGCGCGCATCGTGCCCGCCGAGCTGGTGGAGGATGAACTCATCCTCGCCGTGCCGGTGGTGCCGGCGGCACCCGGCACCGAGGCGATGGAGCGGGAATGGCGGCCGGCAGGCGAGGAAGCCGGGGCCGGCAACCCGTTCGCCGCGCTGGCATCGCTGAAGGCCGGCAAGGACTGAGTTCTACCTTTTTTCCACAGTTTCACGCAACACGCCAGTTTCATTGGAGTTCAACCATGGCAGTCCAGAAGTCCCGCGTCACCCCCTCCAAGCGCGGCATGCGCCGCTCGCACGACAGCCTGTCGGCGAAGCAGCTGTCCACCGATCCGACCAGCGGTGAAACCCACCTGCGCCACCACGTGACCGCCGACGGTTACTACCGTGGCAAGAAGGTCATCGAGACCAAGTCCTCGGTCGTCGAAGAAGATTGATCCCGCGCGCCCCGCGCAGGAAACACATCATGTGACGATGCCGGTGCAAGCCGGTATCGTCTTTTCGTGCCCGCGATCCGGCCAAGCCGGCGTTTCGCGGACGTGAACCACATCGCCATCGGAGTTCCGCCATGACCGCCCAAGCGCGCATCTTCTCCCGCATCGCAGGTACCGGCAGCGCCTTGCCGCGCCGCGTGGTCAGCAACGACGAGCTGGCGAAGCAGGTCGATACCAGCGACGAATGGATCGCCACGCGCACCGGCATCCGCCAGCGTTACGTGGCGGGCGAGGGCGAGACCACCGTGTCGCTGGCGCGCGATGCCGCGCTGAAGGCGATGGAAGCGGCGGGCGTCGGCCCGGGCGACATCGACCTGATCGTGCTCGGCACGACCACGCCGAACCTCATCTTCCCGTCCTCCGCGTGCCTGCTGCAGGCAGAGCTGGGCATCGCCGGCTGCCCGGCGTTCGATGTCAATGCGGCCTGCTCCGGTTTCATCTTCGCGCTCAGCGTGGCCGACAAGTTCATCCGTTCCGGGGATGCCCGCACCGCGCTGGTGGTGGGGGCCGAGACCCTGACCCGCATGATCGACTGGTCCGACCGTGGCACCTGCGTGCTCTTCGGCGATGGCGCCGGCGCCGCGGTGATCCGTGCCGACGAGGAAACCGGCATCCTCAGTACCCATCTGCATGCCGATGGCAGCAAGAAGGAACTGCTCTGGAATCCGGTGGGTGTCTCGGAAGGCTTCAAGCCGGGCGAGGACAACGCCGGCGTGCGCGTGCTGATGACCGGCAACGAAGTGTTCAAGCATGCGGTGAAGGCGCTGGATGCGGTGGTCGAGGAAACGCTGGAGGCCAATGGCCTGGATCGCAAGGACATCGATTGGCTGATCCCGCATCAGGCCAACCTGCGCATCATCGAAGCCACCGCCAAGCGCCTTGAAATGCCGATGGATCGCGTGATCGTGACCGTGGACAAGCACGGCAACACTTCGTTCGGCTCGGTGCCGCTGGCGCTGGACGAAGCGGTCCGCTCCGGCAAGGTCGAGCGCGGCCAATTGCTGCTGCTGGAAGCCTTCGGCGGCGGCTTTACCTGGGGCTCGGTGCTGCTGCGCTACTGAGCATCGGCAGGCGATCGGCGGGGCGTGGAATACGCCCCGGTACAGACGCAGTCGGCTGAACGGACGTAGAATCGCCGGCTCCTTCGCACTGGACGACCGCGTGAGCGAATCCCTTGCCTTCGTGTTCCCCGGCCAGGGCTCCCAGAGCCTCGGCATGCTTGCCGAGCTTTCGCAGGCCCATCCCGAAATCCGCATCGCCTTCGACGAAGCCTCGGAAGGCGCCGGCATCGATCTGTGGGCCCTTTCGCAGGACGGCCCGGAAGAGCAACTCAATCGCACCGAATTCACCCAGCCGGCGCTGCTTGCTGCGGGCGTGGCGGTCTGGCGTGCCTGGCAGGCCCGTGGCGGCGCCATCCCCGCGCTGCTGGCCGGGCACAGCCTGGGCGAATACAGCGCGCTGGTCGCGGCCGGTGCGCTCTCCCTGCATGATGGCGCGCGACTGGTGCGCACCCGCGGCCAGCTGATGCAGGAGGCGGCGCCTGCCGGCTCCGGCGCGATGGCCGCCGTGATCGGTGCCGACGATGCGCTCGTGTCCGAGGTCTGCGCGGCGGCCAGTGGCGATCAGGTGGTGGTGCCGGCCAATTTCAACTCGCCCGGCCAGATCGTGATCGGTGGCGATGCCGCGGCGGTCGATGCCGCGATCGCGCTGCTCGGCGAGAAGGGCGTCCGCAAGGTGGTGAAGCTGGCGGTGAGCGTGCCCTCGCATACCCCGCTGATGCGCGAGGCGGCCGATCGACTGGCCGAGGCGATGGCCGGGCTGGCGTGGTCGCAGCCCTCGATCCCGGTGATCCAGAACGTGGATGCCTCCGTCGCCGACGGCGTCGACGCCATCCGCGATGCGCTGGTCCGCCAGCTCCATCTGCCGGTGCAATGGACCCGCTGCGTCGAGGCACTGGCCGCGCAGGGCGTTACCCGGGTGGCCGAATGCGGGCCCGGCAAGGTGCTGGCCGGCCTGACCAAGCGCATCGACAAATCGCTGGAAGCCCGTGCGCTCGGGGATCCGGAGGGCTTCGAATCGGCACTGGCGCAATGGCGCTGATCCGATCCTTCGTGCCTCGACGGTCGGGCCATCCGCGTCTCCATGCCGCGTGGTGCATCATTTCCGGAACAACCTGAAGGTTCGTCATGAACAAACCCCTCGAAAATGAAATCGCGCTGGTGACCGGCGCCTCGCGCGGCATCGGTGCCGCCATCGCCGACGAACTGGCCGCCCGCGGCGCTACCGTCATCGGCACCGCCACCAGCGAATCCGGTGCCGCCGCCATCGGCCAGCGCCTGTCCGCGCAGGGGGGGCACGGCCGCGTGCTGAACGTGAACGACGCCGGCGCGATCGAAGCGCTGATCGAGTCGGTGCAGAAGGAGTTCGGGGGCCTTTCCATCCTGGTCAACAACGCCGGCATCACCCGCGACAACCTGCTCATGCGGATGAAGGACGAGGACTGGCAGGCCATCCTCGATACCAACCTCACCAGCGTCTATCGCGCGAGCAAGGCGGTGATGCGCGGCATGATGAAGGCGCGCAAGGGCCGCATCATCAACATCGCCTCGGTGATCGGCGTCACCGGCAACGCCGGGCAGGCGAACTACGCCGCCGCCAAGGCCGGGATCATCGCGTTCTCGAAATCGCTGGCCAAGGAGATCGGCAGCCGCGGCATCACCGTCAATGTCGTCGCGCCCGGCTTCATCGCCACCGACATGACCGCGGACCTGCCCGAGGACGCGAAGGCCGCGATGCTGGAACAAATCGCGCTGGGCCGCCTCGGCGAACCGGCCGACATCGCCCGTGCGGTGGCCTTCCTGGCCGGCCCGGATGCGAACTACATCACGGGCGAGACGCTGCACGTCAACGGCGGCATGTACATGCCCTGAAGCGGCCTCACCCCGGACTTTCGTCCATGCGCCTGCGTTGCTTGCCGGGCGCCTGTTTCCCTTACACTAGCCATCTGTTTCACTGAACCAATCCCCCGGAGGGGTCACACATGAGCAACATCGAAGAACGCGTCAAGAAGATCGTCATCGAACAACTGGGCGTCAAGGAAGAAGACGTCACCAACAGCGCGTCGTTCGTCGACGACCTGGGCGCGGACTCGCTCGATACCGTTGAACTTGTCATGGCGCTCGAAGAAGAGTTCGAGTGCGAGATCCCGGACGAGGAAGCCGAGAAGATCACCAACGTGCAGCAGGCCATCGATTACGTGAAGGCCCACGTCAAGGAGTGAGCCTGCCCTTGCAGGAACGATGCCGGGGCCGCTTTTGCGGCCCTGTGCATGTCTGAAGCAGAAATCCCGGGAGACCCCATGTCCAAACGTCGCGTCGTCATCACCGGCCTCGGCATCCTTTCGCCGCTCGGCAACGATCTGGAAACCAACTGGGCCGCGATCAAGGCCGGGCGTTCGGGCATCGGCCCCATCACCCACTTCGACGTTTCCGCCTTCCCGACCCGCATCGCGGGCGAGGTGCGCGGCTTCGATCCGAGCGAATTCATCGCGCCGAAAGACGTGAAGAAGATGGATCCGTTCGTCCATTACGGCGTGGCGGCCGGGCTGATGGCGATCCGGGATGCCGGCCTGGTGATCGAAGGCGAAGACGCGGAACGCATCGGCGTGGCGATCGGCGCCGGCATCGGCGGCATCTCGGGCATCGAGGAAACCGCGCTGAAGCTGGCGGCCGGCGGCCCGCGCAAGATTTCGCCGTTCTACATCCCCAGCACCATCGTCAACATGATCTCCGGCCAGCTTTCGATCATGACCGGCGCGAAGGGCCCGAACATCGCCGCGGTCACCGCCTGCACCACGGCCACCCACAACATCGGCCTGGCC
>JAEXAG010000097.1 GCA_023394655.1 Pseudomonadota bacterium | reverse complement strand
GCCGGCTTCGGCTTCGAGCTTTTCCACTCGCAGGGTTTCGCCCTGCATGACGCGGTACTGCTTACCGCCAGTCACGATGACTGCGTACATGGGAATATCCTCTATCGGTTCTGTAGTTCTTCTATGGGCCTGCCCACCCGGAGGCGGACAGAAGCGGAATTCTGGCAGGTTCCCTTCGTCCGATCAAGCAGATACGCGGATCGGGCGGCCGAACCCGGCTGCGGTTCAGGATCATGCGGTCTTTCGGGACCGGCGATGTCCCGGCGCGTTGCCGCCGCCGCCGCGTGCCGCTAGGCTTGACGATTGGCCTTCGGCCGCCCCACCCGCCCCAGGACCCCGCCCATGGCGCTGGACACCATCCGCATCCGCGGCGCACGGACGCACAATCTCAAGAACTTCGACCTCGACCTGCCCCGCGACAAGCTGATCGTGATCACCGGGCTTTCCGGCTCGGGCAAGTCCTCGCTGGCCTTCGACACCATCTATGCCGAAGGCCAGCGCCGCTACGTCGAGTCGCTTTCCGCCTACGCGCGGCAGTTCCTCTCGGTGATGGAGAAGCCGGACATCGACAGCATCGAAGGGCTGTCGCCGGCGATCTCGATCGAGCAGAAATCGACCAGCCACAACCCGCGATCGACCGTCGGCACCATCACCGAGGTCTATGACTACCTGCGCCTGCTCTACGCGCGGGTGGGCATCCCGCGCTGCCCGGACCACCACTTCCCCCTGGAAGCGCAGACGGTCAGCCAGATGGTCGACCAGGTGCTGGCGCTCGGCAACGAGGAAAAGACCGCCGGGCAGCGCTGGATGCTGCTTGCACCGGTGATCCGCGACCGCAAGGGCGAGCACGCGCAGGTGTTCGAGCAGCTGCGCGCGCAGGGCTACGTGCGCGTGCGCGTGGACGGCGAGCTGCACGAGATCGACGCGGTGCCACCCTTGGCACTGCGCCAGAAGCACACCATCGAGGCGGTGATCGACCGTTTCCGCGTGCGCGAGGACATCCGCCAGCGCCTGGCCGAATCCTTCGAGACCGCGCTCAAGCTGGGCGAAGGCATGGCGGTGGTGCATTCGCTCGACGATGCCGGCGCCGAGCCGCTGCTGTTCTCCTCGAAGTACTCCTGCCCGGTCTGCGATTACGCCCTGCCCGACCTGGAGCCGCGGCTGTTCTCGTTCAACGCGCCGCAGGGCGCCTGCGAGACCTGCGACGGTCTCGGCATGGCGCAGTTCTTCGATCCGGCGCGCGTGGTGACGCATCCCGAGCTCTCGCTTGCGGCCGGTGCGGTGCGCGGCTGGGATCGCCGCAACACCTATTACTTCCAGATGCTGCAATCGCTGGCCAGGCACTACGACTTCAAGGTGGATGCGCCCTGGCAGAGCCTGCCGGAATACGTCCGCAACGCGGTGCTGCACGGCAGTGGCGACGAGCAGGTGGCCTTCGCCTACGTCAACGATTCCGGCAGCCGCACCACGCGCCGGCACCGCTTCGAAGGCATCATCCCGAACCTGGAGCGCCGCTACCGCGACACCGAGTCCGGCGCGGTGCGCGAGGAGCTGGCCAAGTACATCAGCGAACGGCCCTGCCCCGAATGCGCGGGCGCGCGCCTGAACCGCGCGGCGCGCAACGTGTTCGTGTCAGATCGCCCGATCAACGTGATCACCCAGCAGCCGATCGACGAGGCGCTGGCGTTCTTTTCCTCCTTGAGCCTGCCGGGCTGGCGCGGCGAGATCGCGGCCAAGATCGTCAAGGAGATCAGCGAACGGCTGGGCTTCCTCGTGGACGTGGGCCTGGATTACCTCACGCTGGAGCGCAAGGCCGACACGCTCTCCGGCGGCGAGGCCCAGCGCATCCGCCTGGCCTCGCAGATCGGCGCCGGGCTGGTGGGCGTGATGTACGTGCTGGACGAACCCAGCATCGGCCTGCACCAGCGCGACAACGAACGCCTGCTCGGCACGCTCACGCGACTGCGCGACCTCGGCAACACGGTGATCGTGGTCGAACACGACGAGGACGCGATCCGGCTGGCCGACCACGTGGTGGACATCGGCCCGGGCGCCGGCGTGCACGGCGGCGAGGTGATCGCCGAGGGCGACGTCGAGGCGATCATGGCCGCGCCGCGCTCCCTGACCGGCGATTACCTGGCCGGTCGCCGCGCGATCGAGATCCCGGAAAAGCGCCGCGCGCCCAACAGGAAGCTCATGCTCAAGCTGAAGGGTGCTTCCGGCAACAACCTGCGGAATGTCGATCTGGAGATCCCGGCGGGCCTGATGACGGCGATCACCGGCGTCTCCGGCTCCGGCAAGTCCACGCTGATCAACGACACGCTCTACGCGCTGGCGGCGAACGAGATCAACGGCGCATCGCACACGCCCGCGCCATACAAGGACATCAAGGGGCTCGACCTGTTCGACAAGGTGGTGGACATCGACCAGTCGCCGATCGGCCGCACGCCGCGCTCGAACCCGGCCACCTACACCGGGTTGTTCACCCCCTTGCGCGAACTGTTCGCCCAGGTGCCGGAATCGCGTGCGCGCGGCTACGCACCCGGCCGCTTCAGCTTCAACGTGCGCGGCGGCCGCTGCGAGGCCTGCCAGGGCGACGGCCTGATCAAGGTGGAAATGCACTTCCTGCCGGACGTGTACGTGCCCTGCGATGTCTGCGGCGGCAAGCGCTACAACCGCGAGACGCTGGATATCCTCTACAAGGGCCACAGCATCCACGACATCCTCGAGATGACGGTGGAGGACGCGGCGAAGCTGTTCGTGAACGTGCCTTCGATCTCGCGCAAGCTCGACACCCTGATCGACGTCGGGCTGGCGTACATCAAGCTCGGGCAATCGGCCACCACGCTTTCCGGCGGCGAGGCCCAGCGCGTCAAGCTCTCGAAGGAGCTTTCGCGCCGCGATACCGGGCGCACGCTCTACATCCTCGACGAACCCACCACCGGCCTGCACTTCGCCGACATCGAGCACCTGCTGGCGGTGCTGCACCGCCTGCGCGACGAAGGCAACACCGTGGTGGTCATCGAGCACAACCTCGACGTCATCAAGACCGCCGACTGGGTGGTCGATCTCGGGCCGGAAGGCGGCCATCGCGGCGGCGAGATCATCGCCACCGGCACGCCCGAGGACATCGCCGCCCTTGCCGGCTCGCATACCGGCCGCTTCCTCGCCTTGCAGATGGAAGCCGACCGCGCCCGCGCATCCAACAGGAAACCCGAATGAACCCGAATGCAGACAACGTGTACCGCATGCCGCTTTCCCCGCGCTGGGGCGATCTGGACGCGATGAACCACGTCAACAACGCCACCTACCTGCGCTATCTGGAGGAGGCCCGCATCCAGTGGCTCCAGGCGCAGGACACACCCTGGCACGATGAGGCGCGAGCGCCGGTGCTGGCATCGGCCACGGTGAACTACCGGCTGCCGATCGGCTATCCGGCGCGGCTTTCGATCGAGCTCGCCACCACCCGCATCGGCAGCAGCAGCCTGACCGTCGCGCATCGCATCGTCGATGCCGATTCCGGCGTGCTCCACAGCGATGGCCAGGTGGTGGTGGTCTGGGTGGATCGCGCCAGCGGCCGACCTGCACCGCTTCCCGAGGGCATCCGCCGGGCGGCGGAAAAGATCGCCCGCGCGGAATGACCGGATGAGCGGGCGCTGTCGCACGGGGATGCTTGCGGCGTTCTTCGCCGCGATGGCGGCCACCTCCATCACGCAGGCGAAGCCCGTCGCCATCGACACGCGCTGCCCGGCGATCCCGTTCGCGGCGGCCAATGCGGCTGCCGTCGCCATGCCCAGCGCCGCGGATGCCTGGGGCGGCCCGCGCAGCGGCCACGAGCCGACGCTCTCCAAGCGCATCGCCGATTACCGCATCCACGCGACGCTGGATCCGGAGCGCCACACCGTCACCGGCCGCCAGCAGCTCACCTGGCGCAACCGCAGCGCCCAGCCGGTCTGCACGGTCTATCTGCACCTGTATCTCAACGCCTTCGAATCGGAAGGCAGCACCTTCATGACCGAGCGAAGCAAGCCCGGCTTCGCCTTCCGATCGGGGATGGCGTTCGCGGATGCCGACAGCGGGAAGATGCGGCTCGAGCGCGTGCAACAGGGCGGCAAGGACGTGCCCTGGCGCTTCGTGCAGCCCGATGGCGGCCCGCCGACCGATCGCACCGTGGTCCGGCTCGATCTGCCCGAGCCCGTCGCGCCCGGCGGCAGCACCCGGCTCGACATCGACTTCTTCGACCAGCTGCCCCGCATCGTCGCGCGCACCGGCCACGCGGGCAGCTTCCATCTGGTGGCGCAGTGGTTCCCGAAGATCGGCGTGCTGGAACTGCCCGGCGAACGCGGTGCCACCGCGCCGCGCTGGAACGTGCACGAATTCCACCTGCACAGCGAGTTCTACGCCGATTTCGGCCATTACGACGTCACGATCGACGTGCCCGCCGATTACACCGTGGGGGCCACCGGCGAGCTGGTGGAGCGCCGCGTCGAGGGGGGCCGCGCCATCCACCGCTTCGTGCAGGGCGACGTCCACGATTTCGCCTGGACCGCGGACAAGCGCACCGCGCCGCCCCTGGAAACCACCTGGAGCGCACCGGGCGGCGCGCCGGTCCGCGTACGCGTGCTGTTCCCGCCGGAATACGCCGACAACGCTCCGGTGGTGATGCGCGCGACGCTGGACTCGCTGGCCTATTTCGCCGATACGCTCGGCCCCTACCCGTTCCGCACCGTCACCGCGGTCATCCCGCCGCGCGGGGCGGAGGAGGCCGGCGGGATGGAGTACCCGACGTTCTTCACCGCGCTCGGTTTCCACGGTTACCGACCCGGCGGCATCGAGCAGTATTACCTGGAATTCGTCACCATCCACGAGTTCGGCCACCAGTATTTCCAGGGCATCCTCGCCTCCAACGAGTTCGAGGAACCGATGCTCGACGAAGGCCTGAACCAGTTCTGGGGCAGCCGGATGCTGCGCGATCGCGGCCAGCGGATCGGGCTCTTGCCGGGATGGCTGGCACGCTGGCGACTGATGCCGTCGATCGCGCCGTTCGAGCTGGATCGCATCGGCGCCGACCTGGACCGGCACGGCGATCCGCTCGGCGACAACAGCTGGAACCGGCGCTCGTCCGCCAGCTTCGGCGATGTGTATGCGCGCAGCTCGACAATGCTGGAGGGCATCGAGCGCCAGGTCGGCCGCGAAGCCATGGCCAGGGGCATGCGCCTGTATTACCAACGCTGGAAGTTCCGCCATCCCTCGCTGGCTGACTTCCGCGAGGCGTTGGCCGAAGGCAGCGGTCGCCGCGACGTGGTGGAAGCCGCCTTCGCGCAGTTCGTCGCCGCCGGCAAGGTGGTGGATGACCGCATCGCCGAGTTCCGCAGCACGGCCGAACCCGGCACCGGCGCGCCCCGCTATCGCACCGAGGTGGTGGTGCGCCGCGATGGCGCCGACGTGGCACAGATGCTGCAAGTGACGTTCGCCGATGGCAGCCGCGAGATCGTGCGTTTTTCCGGCCAGCAGGACGAGTTCCGCTGGCACTGGACACGTCCGGTACCGGCAGTGGAAGTCACGCTCGATCCGGACCGACTGCATCCGATGGACCGCTCTCTCAGCGACAACACGCGCACGCTGGAACACGATCCGCGCGCCGCGCGCTGGGCCGGCAGCCGCGCCTTCGCATGGGCGCAGACGCTGCTGGCATGGCTGGTGGCCGGCTGATGGCTGCACGGGCTTCCCGCACGTCGGTGTGGTCGGCACTGCACGATGCCACCCGCGTCGCCGCCGGCCATTGGCGCTGGCTGCTGCTGGCGTGGATCGCCTCGATTCCACCGGCGTGGCTGGCCGCCCGGCCGATCGCCCGCATGTTCGACGCGGCGCTGGGCCGCCACCCGGACGCCGGGCGCATCCTCGGGGAATTCGACCTTGCCGCGCTCCACGACGCCCTGTCGATGGCCACTTCCGATCGCAACACCGCGGCGATTTTCCTCGGGATGCTGCTGGCCGGCCTGCTGGCGCTGCTGCTTTCGCCGCTGGTCGACGGGATGCTGGTAGCGGCCCTGCGCGCGGGACGCCCACTGGGTTTCGGCGAAAGCTGGCGCGGTGGCTGGCGCGAGTACGGCCGCATGTTCCGCCTGCTCCTGTTGTCGCTGCTGCCGTTCGCGGCGGCCTTGGCAGCCATGGCCGGGGCCTTCGAATGGGCGGCAGGCGAAGACCCGACGATGCTGGAAGCCCGGGTCGCGCAGCGCGAGTGGATCGCGGGCATCGCCAGCGCCGGCCTGCTCCTGCTGGTCTTTTCCAGCCTCGAAGCCGCGCGCGCCGCCTTCGCCACCGACCCGGCGTTGCGGTCGGCGTGGCGGGCCTGGCGGCGCGGCCTGCGACTCCTCGGTCGCCGCCCGTTCGCGGTGCTCTTGGTGGTGCTTTTCACGCTGGCCACGGGCTTGCTGCTCTCGATCGCGCTGAACTGGATCGGCATCGGTCCCCGTCACGATCTGCTGGTGCTCGCCTGCGCGCAATTGGCGGTGCTGGGGGTGGCCTGGACGCGCGCGGCACGGCTCGGCGCCCTGGCCGGGCTCGCGCCGCCGCTCAGCAGCCGAACTGTTCCAGCGGCACCGGCCGATGCAGGGCATACCCCTGCATGAAATCCGCGCCGAGTGCCGGCAGTTCCCCGGCCGCCTGCGAAGGCTCCACCCACTCCACCACCACCTGCTTGCCGAGCAGATGGCTCATCTCGCAGATCGAACGGATCAATACCGCGTTGGCAGGATCGCGGCCGAGGTCGCGGGCGAAGCTGCCATCGATCTTCACCACGTCGCAGGGCAGCATCCGCAGATAGGCGAAGGAGGAATGCCCGACGCCGAAATCGTCCAGCGCGATGCGGCATCCATGGCCGCGGGCCATCTCGATGAAGGCGATCGCCTGGTTGAGGCTGGACATCGCGCCGTGCTCGGTGATTTCCAGGCACAGGTGACAGGCGTTTTCGGGATTGGCTTTCAGCATCGCATCGGCGGCCTCGAGGAAGGCCGGATCGGCGATCGAGCTGGGCGCGAGGTTGACGAAGCACATCGGCGACGCGCCGGGATCGGCTTCCTTGATCTCGGCCACATGGCGCAAGGCCCGCGCCAGCACCCAGCGGTCGAGCGTGGCGGACAGGCCGTAGAGTTCCGCCGCCGCGAGCAGTGTCCCCGGCAGGTGCAACTTGCCTTCGGCATCCATGATCCGCAACAGCACTTCGTAATGGCAGCCGCCGGCGCTTTGCGCATCCGCGCTGCAGGGCACGATGCGCTGCGCGTGCAGGAAAAGGCGATCCGATTCGATGGCATCGTGGACCAGGGCCGCGAGCTGGCCGTGCGATACCGGGTGTCGCGGCGATTCGCCATCCTGCATCGCCATGCGCACGCGATTGCGGCCGGACTGCTTCGCCGTCTCGCAGACCGCATCCGCCGCACGCACCACTTCGCTCACGCCCTGCCGCTGCTGCGAGACCCCGAGCACGCCGATCGATGCGGTCAGCAGGATGCCCGGATGCCCCAGGTCCACCCCGACCCCGGAGAGCGACTCGGACAGTCGCGCGGAAAGCTCCACGCCCTGGGGGGCCTCCATGTCCGGCAGCAGCAGCATGAACTGGTCGCCGCCCAGCCGCCCGATCCTTGCGCCGCGCGGCAGGCCTTGTTTCAGGCGCTCTGCCACCAGTTGCAGGAGGCGATCCGCCATCGCCAGCCCCATGCTTTCATTGATGTAGCGGAAGCGGTCCAGATCGATCATGGCGACGGTGAGCGCTTCCAGTTGCCCGGCGGCATGACGATCGAGCATCCGCGCCAGCTCGCGCTCGAGCTCGCCGCGGTTGAGCAGGCCGGTGAGGAAATCGAGCCGTGCCCGGCGATCGAGTTCCTCGCGCATCGCGTGGGCATCGCTGACGTCTTCGACGAGCATCAGGCAGGCCCGGGCATCGGGTCGCGCCCGGGCATCGATGACCAGTTCCGAAAGCGTGCAGCGAGCCACCAGCGGACGACCGGCGGCATCGATCACTTCGGCTTCGCGCGTGGCACCGCCCTGGCGGGCCCGGTCGTAGAACTCGCCCCACTCGCCGTTGCGGAAAAAATCCCCGACGTTTCGCCCCACCAGCTCCGCCGGTGTGCTGGACAGGATCCGCGCGACGGCCTGGTTGGCCTCGAGAATCCGGCCGCTTTCGCGAACGCGCAGCATGCCCACCGAAGCCTGCTTGAAGGCGGCGTTCGACCAGCGCTCGCTGCTGTCCAGCCGCGATGCCAACCGCATCATGATGCGCGCCGACAGCAGCACGAACACGATGATCATGCCGAGGCAGACCACCAGCACCCACTTCTGCAACTGGCGCCGGCCCTCGATGGTGTGGCGGGTGAAGTTGGGCGCGTAGGCTTCGAGCACGGCACGGTTTTCCCGCACCCGGGCGAGCTGCGCGTCACGCACTTCGGCACTCAGCGGCAACCCCGCCTGCACCCGGCGCTGCAACTCGTCGATGCTGCTTTGCAGGTCGCCGATGACCGGGTTCACGAACGCCCAGTCGGCGAGCGCATCACGCATGTGCGGAAGCCCGCCCATGTGCCGATACACCCAGAGCATGCCGGACACGTCGCGCGGATCACTGCCACCTTCGACCATGAGCCGGGTGATTTCCTCGCGCTGGCGGGCATCGCGGCTGGCGACTTCGCGGGCGCGATTGAGACTGACGGGGCCGGCCAGTGCTTTCGCGGCGTCATCGAGGTGGGACGTTTCCCCGGTCAGCAGGTAGGACTCGAGCGCATAGGTCGTCTTGCGCTGGCCTTCGCTCCAGTAGTGGTGCGCCGAGACGATGGCGTTGGCCACGTTCTGCAGCTGCATCAGGGCCAGCAACAGGCCGGCCGAGAGCAGGCACAGCACCGCCAGCAACGTCACCTGGAGGAAGAACCCGGATCGATCCCTGCCCTCGGTCATGCCTGTTCACTGCGCCTCCGGGGCGCTCAACGGTCGGGACGCGCTGCCGGGAAATTCCGGCAGCCATGCAATGCCAGCGATGCTACACCATGCCCCGGCGCGTGGATTCGCCACCGGGACGCCGATGTTTTCAGGCCATCGGCAGCTTGAGCCCCTGCGCCTTCGCGCATTCGCGTGCGATCTCGTAGCCCGCATCGGCATGGCGCATCACGCCGGTGCCGGGGTCGTTCCAGAGTACGCGGGCGATGCGCCTGTCGGCGGCTTCCGTGCCATCGCAGACGATCACCACGCCGCTGTGCTGCGAGAAGCCCATGCCGACTCCGCCGCCGTGGTGCAGCGATACCCAGGTCGCGCCGCCGGCCACGTTGAGCATGGCGTTGAGCAGCGGCCAGTCGCTGACGGCATCGCTGCCATCGGCCATCGATTCGGTCTCGCGGTTCGGCGAGGCGACGCTGCCGGAATCCAGATGGTCGCGGCCGATGACAACCGGCGCCTTCAGCTCGCCGTTGCGGACCATCTCGTTGAACGCCAGGCCCAGCTTGTGGCGCAGGCCCAGGCCCACCCAGCAAATGCGCGCCGGCAGGCCCTGGAAGCGGATGCGCTCGCGCGCCAGGTCCAGCCAGTTGTGCAGGTGCGGATCATCGGGGATCAGCTCCTTCACCTTGGCGTCGGTCTTGTAGATGTCCTCCGGATCGCCGGACAGCGCCACCCAGCGGAACGGGCCGATGCCGCGGCAGAACAGCGGACGCACGTAAGCCGGCACGAAACCGGGGAAATCGAAGGCGTTCGTGCAGCCGACATCGAAGGCCATCTGGCGGATGTTGTTGCCGTAGTCCACGGTCGGGATGCCCTGCGCATGGAAGGCCAGCATCGCCTCGACGTGCACGCGCATGGACTGCTTGGCGGCATCGCGCACCTCGTCCGGGTTCGCCTTCTGCTCGGCCTCCCATTGCTCGACCGTCCAGCCGATGGGCAGGTAGCCGTGCACCGGATCGTGCGCGCTGGTCTGGTCGGTCACGCAGTCGGGACGCACGCCGCGCTTCACCAGCTCCGGCAGGATCTCCGCCGCGTTGCCGAGCAGCGCGATGGACTTCGCCTCGCCGGCCTTCGTGTATTTCTCGATGCGGGCCAGCGCGTCGTCGATGTCGGTGGCCTGCTCATCCACGTAGCGGGTGCGCAGGCGGAAGTCGATGCTGCTCTGGCGGCACTCGATGTTGAGGCTGCAGGCACCGGCCAGCGAGGCCGCCAGCGGTTGCGCGCCGCCCATGCCGCCCAGGCCCGCGGTGAGGATCCAGCGGCCCCTGAGCGAGCCGCCGTAATGCTGGCGCCCCATCTCCACGAAGGTCTCGTAGGTGCCCTGCACGATGCCCTGCGAACCGATGTAGATCCACGAGCCGGCCGTCATCTGGCCATACATCATCAAGCCCTTGCGGTCGAGTTCGTTGAAGTGCTCCCACGTCGCCCAATGCGGCACCAGATTGGAGTTGGCGATCAGCACCCGCGGCGCGTCGGCATGGGTCGGGAACACGCCCACCGGCTTGCCGGACTGCACCAGCAGGGTCTCGTCGTCGCCGAGCGTCTTCAGCGTTTCGAGGATGCGGTCGTAGCAGTCCCAGTCGCGCGCGGCGCGGCCGATGCCGCCGTACACGACGAGGTCTTCCGGCTTCTCCGCCACCTCCGCATCCAAGTTGTTCTGCAGCATCCGGTACGGCGCTTCGGTCAGCCAGCTCCTGCAGGCAAGTTCGGGGCCGCGCGGCGCGCGGATCTTGCGCGAAGGGTCATGGCGGGAAGGCAGGGTCATGGCGCGGCTCCGTCTGTTGCGAAGCCGCCATTATCGCAGTCCCGCGCGGCGTCGGCCCGCTCAGTTCACAGAAGGATCGAGCAGGCGCAGGGCATCCGCCAAACCGAATGCGCCCACGCGGTCGATGTCCTCGCGCGTGTAGGCGCGACCGGCC
>JAEXAG010000068.1 GCA_023394655.1 Pseudomonadota bacterium | reverse complement strand
AACTGGAAGGATCGCAAGAAAGTGCCGCCCGCCACCGAACCGCCCATCGAAGGCCAGGCCACCCGCCGCTGACATGCCGCCGCGACTGGTCGACAGCCACAGTCATTTCGACGTCGCGGAATTCGATGCCGACCGCGCCGCCGCCCTCGAGCGCGCGCAAGCGGTCGGCGTCGTCGCCCAGATCGTCCCCGCCATCCATGCCGAGGGCTGGCCGCGCCTGCGCGACGTCTGCGCGGCCCATCCCGGCCTGCACGCCGCCTATGGACTTCACCCCGTGTATCTGGAGGCACACCGCGAATCGCACATCGCGCAGCTGCGCGAATGGCTGGCGGGCGATGCACCGTGCGTGGCGGTTGGCGAGATTGGCCTCGATTTCCATCTGGAGACGCTGGACCGCGACACCCAGCAGACCTTCTTCGAAGCACAGCTCGACCTTGCCCGGGAATTCGAACTGCCGGTGATCGTCCACGCACGCCGGGCATTCGATGCGGTGATCGCCACGATTCGCCGGTACCCCGGCGTTCACGGCGTCGTCCACAGTTTTTCCGGAAGCCGCGAGCAGGCGGAGCGCCTGTTCGCGATGGGCTACATGCTCGGCATCGGCGGCCCCGTCACCTACGAGCGCGCGCAGCGGCTGCGGCGCACGGTGGCCGCGATGCCTCTCGAACACCTGCTGCTGGAAACCGATTCCCCAGACCAGCCCGACAGCCAATGGCGCGGCCGCCGCAACGCGCCGGAACGCCTGACCACCGTGCTCGATGCGATCGCCGGGCTGCGGACGGAAAGCCGCGAGGAAATCGCCGCCTGCACCACCGCGAACGCCGAACGGCTTTTCGGCCTGCGGATCAACTGAGCGGCTTCTCCCGCACCGGCTTCAGCAGCATTTCCAGCGATTTCCCGACCGCCGCGAAAGCAAATGCGCCGGTGACATGCGTGGCGGCCCCCAGACCGGCCCCGCAATCGAGTTTCAAGGAGTCGTTGCCGGCCACGCGCGGTCGCAGGCCGCACACCGAGCCATCGGCCTGTGGATAGCGCACGTTCTCCAGCGAGTACACCGCGGGCACGCCGAAGTAGCGGTCGTGGTTCTTGGGGAAGTTGAATTCCGTGCGGAGCTTGCGCCGGATCAGCGAGAGCATGGCGTCGTGTTCGGTACGGGAAAGATCACGCACCCGGATCTGGGTGATGTCGGTGCGACCACCGGCGGCGCCGACGGTGATCAGCGGCTGCTTGCGCCTGCGACAGAAGGCGATCATCTCCACCTTTGTGCGGAAGCTGTCGCAGGCATCGAGCACCAGATCGAAGCCGCCATCGAGCATGTCCGCCATGTTGGACGGGGTCAGGAACGACGGCACCGGATCCACGCGGATCGCCGGATTGATCGCCCGGCAGCGCTCGGCCATGGCATCGACCTTGCCGCGACCGTACTGGCCCTCGAGCGCCGGCAGTTGCCGATTGGTGTTGGAGACGCAGAGATCATCCGCGTCCACCAGCGTCAGCTGGCCGATGCCACTTCGGGCCAAGGCTTCCACCGCCCACGAACCGACTCCACCGATGCCGATGACCGCGACATGCGCCGCGGAAAACCGCGCAAGCGCGCCGCTGCCGTAGAGCCGGTCGATGCCGGCGAAGCGCTGATGATCCACTTCCATCCGCGCATTTTACCGGCCATGGCCGCGTGCTATCGTGCCGTATCCCAGCCTGCCGGAGATGCCCATGTCCACGCCCGCCGAAACCACCCCGCGCAAATCCTCGGCCGCCAGCCGCTATCTGGTCGTACTGCTGCTGGGCCTGGTGCTGGGCGTGATCGCCACGGTCATGTCGATGCGCGCGCTGGAGGCACGCAAGGATCATTTCCCGGACAGCGTGATGAACGTTCAGGCCTGGCACATGGGCAAGCTGCGCAGGAACGTCGAAACCAATCGCTGCAACCCCACCGATACCATCCCCCACCTGCAGACCCTGCGGCGCATGGGCGATGACGTCGATTTCGCCTTCCCGGATCTCGCCGCGGAAGAACGCTTCGCCCGCCATTCCGCCAACTTCCGTGCCGTGCTCGATGGCGCCCAGGCCAACCCGCCGCTTTCCTGCGAAAGCCTGCAGAAGACCATCGGAGACATCGGCGGGCAGTGCAAGGCCTGCCACGACGATTTCAGGAAGTCCTGAACTCCGCTCACGAATTTCGCGATGAATCACTGCTGACGCGGCCACCCGCGTCGCCAGCGGGATTGACGCGGGATTCATGGGCAGGGGAAGAGGATCGGTCCAGGCAATTCGCCTCACTGCGATACGGAGCCTCGAAATGAATTTCCGCACCCTGACCCTGGCCGCCACCGCGGCTTCCGCCCTCGCCCTTTCCGCCTGCGCCACTGCGCCGGGTTACGGCTCCGGCTACGGCAGCGCTCCGCCGCCCGCCAGCGGCCAGTGCTACGACTGCGGCACCGTGACCCGCATCGAAATGGTTCAGGGCTCGTCCGCCGTGCCCGCCTCCACCGGCGCGATCGTCGGCGGCATCGTCGGCGCGGTCGCCGGCCGCGAACTGGCCAAGGACGAAAGCAAGGGCCGCCAGAACACGGCCACGGCGGTAGGTGCCGCGGCAGGCGCCGTGGCAGGCAACGCCATCCAGAACCGCACCAGCGGCGCGCAGTACAACCTGTACGTGCGAATGAACAACGGCCAGCAGACCGTCGTCACCCAGAACGACATCAACGGCATCCGCGAGGGCTCCTACGTCCGCGTCTACAACGGTCGCGCCTGGGCCCGCTGATTCCGGTCTCATCCGCTGCAGCACGGACGCGCAAAAAAGCCCCGGCCATTGGCCGGGGCTTGTCGATTCGAAAAGGGCGAATCCAGATGTGTTGCGGATTACATCGGCTCCACGGCGTCCGCTTGCAGGCCCTTCTGGCCCTGGACGACGGTGAAGGTGACCTTCTGGCCTTCCTTCAGGGTCTTGAAACCCTGGGTCTGGATGGCACGGAAGTGCACGAACACGTCCTCGCCGCTTTCGCGGCTGATGAAGCCAAATCCCTTGGCATCGTTGAACCACTTGACGGTGCCGGTTTCACGGTTCGACATCGAACTTGCTCCTTGGAACATTTCAGGTTGACCGCCCCGGCCGATGGAGGCGGGGACGATGCTGGTCACAAGGAGGGAACGGGTGAAACGGTGCAACGGCATGAACCGATACGCCAGGCCACGATTCTCGGTGACCCTTGAAACTCAGCGAAGTCAACTTAGCTCCACGTTTGTGAAAATGCAATCGCGTCGGGGATGCTGGAATATGCCCGTCCTTTCCCGTTGATGCCTCATGGAAAATCCCGCTTTTCTGCATGCCATCGCCGCCATACTGGTCCTGGTGGGCCTGGCCGGCACCATCCTGCCGGCACTGCCGGGATTGCCGCTGGTTTTCGCCGGTCTCCTGCTCTCGGCCTGGGCGGATGGATTCCAGAATGTCGATTGGGTGTGGATGCTGCCGCTGGGCTTGCTCACCCTGCTCTCCCTCGTCGTCGATTTCTGGGCAACCGCGATGGGCGCCAAGCGCGTCGGCGCCAGCCGCAGCGCTGTCATCGGATCGGTGATCGGCACATTCGCCGGGTTGTTCTTCGGTCCGATCGGCCTGCTCGCCGGCCCTTTCGCGGGGGCGCTGGCGGGTGAGCTGATTCACCGCCGGCGCCTGCATGGCGATGACCTCGCCCATGCCACGCGGATCGGAATCGGCACCTGGCTGGGCGTGGTGTTCGGCATCGCGCTGAAACTGGCGCTGGCCTTCGGGATGATCGGGATGTTCGCGATCGCCTGGGTGTTCTGAGCCGCATTCACGCGGCGATGGCGGCGGCCGCGCCACTCTTTCGTGCGATGGACATCGGCCGGCCCGGCTCAAGGCACCGGCCAGACACTTCGGACACCGAATGAGCGCATTCTGGACCCACTGGAGCCGCCGACGCATGGCCTGGACCTTGATCATCACCACGATCATCGTGACCGCACTGGTATTCGTGCTGGCACAGAATTTCTCCACGCCGGAGAAAAAGCTGGAACGCAAGATCCAGCATCGCTACACCGTCTCCGACCCGCAGTTCGAGCGCGAACTCGGCGTCATGCTGGGGCCGGCGATCCTGCCGGGAAACCACGTGCAGGACTACGAAAACGGCGACGAGATATTCCCCGCGATGCTCGGCGCGATCCGCGAAGCCCGCGTCAACATCAACTTCGAGACCTACATCTACTGGTCGGGCGAGGTCGGCAAGCAGTTCGCCGATGCGCTTTCGGAGCGCGCCCGCGCCGGCGTGGCGGTGAACGTGCTGGTGGATTGGGTCGGCGCGATCAAGATGGACGACGCGCTGCTGAGGCAGATGGAGGATGCCGGCGTCACCCTGCACCATTACCGCCCGCTGCGCTGGTACAACCTGAGCCGACTCAACAACCGCACGCATCGCAAGCTGCTGGTGATCGATGGCCGGGTCGGATTTACCGGCGGCGTGGGCATCGCCGACGAATGGTCGGGCCATGCGCAGGACCCGGAGCACTGGCGCGACCTGCACTTCCGGGTGGACGGCCCGGTGGTGAGCCAGTTCCAGTCCGCCTTCAACGACAACTGGATCAAGACCACCGGCGAGGTCCTGAACGGGCCGGAGTATTTCCCGCCGCTGTCTCCGGCCGGGGACATGGACGCGCACATGTTCATCGCCTCGCCCGCGGGCGGCAGCGAATCCATGCACCTGATGTACCTGATGGCGATCGCCGCGGCGGAGCACAGCATCGACCTGGAGGCCGCCTACTTCGTGCCGGACGAATTGATCATCAAGGCGCTGGTCGCGGCCCGCCACCGCGGCGTGCGCATCCGGGTGATCGTGCCGGGCAAGCACATCGATTCCGAAACCGTGCGGCTCGCCTCCAAGGCCCATTGGGGCGAGCTGCTCAAGGCCGGCGTCGAGATCCACGAGTACCAGCCGACGATGATGCACAACAAGCTGCTGATCGTGGATGGCCTGCTCACTTCGGTGGGTTCGACCAATTTCGACGTGCGCAGCTTCCGGCTCAACGACGAGGCCAGCCTGAACGTCTACGACCGCGCCTTCGCCGCTCGGATGACCGAGGTTTTCGAGGAGGACCTGAAGCCGACCATCCGCTACGACTACGACATGTGGCTGAAGCGGCCGTGGAAGGAAAAGTTCGCCGAGCAGTTCGTCCTGCCGATCAAGTCGCAGCTTTGAACAGGACGCCGAAAACCATGGGCCGAACGACCGGCCTGCCGTCGCTGCTGCTGGTGCTGCTGCTGGCGTGGGCCATGCCTGCCGCAGCGCAACCGGCAAGCGCCCCGCCTGCATCCCTCGACACGGAGCGCCTGCCCCCGGCCGAGGTAACCACCGGGGACGAGGCACCGCTGCTGACCACCAGCGAAGTCGCGCAGCAGACGGCGCGCGCCGTGCAGACCGACGCGGAACCGGACCGCCAGGAGATCGAGAATGCCGCCCGCACCAGCGCACAGCAGGATGCGCGGATCGCCGCTGCAGTCGCGGTCGCACTGGCGCGCGCGCCGGCGATCCCGGACGTGGGCGTGGACGTCAACGCGTCCGTCGTGACCCTGTCCGGATCGGTCGTCGACGACGAGCAGCGCACCCGTGCCGAACGCCTGGCCAAGGGCGTGCAGGGAGTGACCGAGGTCGACAACCAGCTGCAGCTGTCCACCGACCTGGGCACGCGAGTACGGGCGGCGGCAGTGGAAACCCGCGCCAAGCTGACGCGCTGGATCGCCGGCGCACCGCTGTTGCTGTCGGCGCTGGTGCTGGTGGTGCTCGGGACGTGGCTCGGGCGCCTGGTCGCCCGCCGACTGTCTTGGCTGCGGCTGGACGCGCGCAACCCCTATCTCAACCAGCTGATCTCGCGGGTGCTGCAGTGGATCATCACCGTGGCCGCCATCGTCATGGCGCTGGACCTCCTGGGCGCGACCAAGCTGGTCGGCGCGCTGCTCGGGTCTGCCGGCGTGATCGGCCTGGCGCTGGGCTTCGCCTTCCGCGACATCGCCGAGAACTACATCGCCGGCATCATGCTGAGCGTGCGCCGGCCGTTCGCGCCGGGCGACTTCATCGACGTCGACGGCAAGGAAGGACGGGTGGTCTCGCTCAGTCCGCGTGCCACCATCCTGATGACGATGGACGGCAACCACCTGCGCCTGCCGAACGCGATGGTGTTCAAGGCGGTGATCCTCAACTACTCGGCCAATCCCAAACGCCGGATCAAGGTGCGCACCGACATCGACGCGGCGGAGTCCATCGCCGAGGCCGAGGCCGCCGCACTGCGCGCGCTCGGCAAGGTCGACGGGATCCTCGACGATCCGCCGCCACGCCTGATTGCGCGCGAGTACGGCTCGGCCGGGACGATCATCGAACTGCAGGCATGGGTCGACCAGACCCGCACCGATTTCGTCCGCGCCAGCAGCGCCGCGGTGCAGATGCTCAAGGCGGAGTTCGCCGAAGCCGGCATCGAACCCACCCGCACCACCCAGTTCATCGTGGACGCCGGCGCGGCCTCGATCCGGCCCCCGCCGAAGCCCGAGCCGACACAGCCCAGCACGGATACCGATGCATCCGACGACCTGGGTCCGCAGCTGCGGCAGGCGCAGGCCGAGCAGGCCCAGAGCAACCTGATCGCGCAAGATTGCTCGCGCGAGGAATAGCCGCCGGGGCTACTCGACCACCACCGGGATGCCGGCGATCTTCGCCGCCCACTGCTTCGGCCCGGTCTGGTGCACCGAGGTGCCGCGTGCATCGACGGCCACGGTCACCGGCATGTCCTTGACCTCGAACTCGTAGATCGCCTCCATGCCGAGGTCCTCGAAGGCCACGACCTTGGCCGCCTTGATCGCCTTGGACACCAGGTAGGCGCTGCCGCCGACCGCCATCAGATAGGCCGCGCCATGCTCGCGGATGGCCTCGATGGCGGCGGGTCCTCGTTCGGCCTTGCCGACCATGCCGTACAGGCCGGTGGCTTCCAGCATCTGCCGGGTGAACTTGTCCATGCGCGTCGCCGTGGTCGGACCGGCCGGGCCCACGACTTCATCCCGCACCGGGTCGACCGGGCCGACGTAGTAGATGAAGCGGCCCCGGAGATCCACCGGCAGCGCCTCGCCACGGTCCAGCATCTCGGTCATGCGCTTGTGCGCGGCATCGCGGCCGGTGAGCAGCTTGCCGTTGAGCAGCAGCACGTCACCGGGCTGCCAGCCGGCGACTTCCTCTTTCGTCACCGTATCCAGATCGACGCGCTTACCCTTCGATGCGTCGTAGCTCAGCTCCGGCCAGTCGGCCAGCGAGGGCGGATCAAGCATCACCGGGCCGCTGCCGTCCAGGGTGAAGTGCGCATGGCGGGTGGCGGCGCAGTTGGGGATCATTGCCACCGGCAGGTTGGCCGCGTGCGTGGGGTAATCCTTGACCTTGATGTCCAGCACCGTGGTCAGCCCGCCCAGGCCCTGAGCGCCGATGCCCAGCGCGTTGACCTTGTCGAAAAGTTCCAGCCGCAGTTCCTCGGCGCGATTGGACGCACCGCGCGCCTTCAGATCGGTGATGTCGATCGGCTCCATCAGCGCTTCCTTGGCCAGCAGCATCGCCTTCTCGGCGGTGCCACCGATGCCGATGCCGAGCATGCCCGGCGGGCACCAGCCGGCACCCATCGTCGGCACCGTCTTCAGCACCCAATCGACCACCGAATCGGAAGGGTTGAGCATCGCGAACTTGCTCTTGGCCTCCGAGCCGCCGCCCTTCGCCGCGACGATCACGTCCACCTTGTTGCCGGGCACGATCTTCGTGTTGACCACCGCCGGCGTGTTGTCGCCGGTATTGCGGCGCTTGCCGGCCGGATCGGCCAGCACCGAGGCGCGGAGCTTGTTGTCCGGATGCGCGTAGGCGCGGCGCACGCCCTCGTTGACCATCTCTTCCACGCCCATGGTGGCGTCCGGCCAGCTCACGTCCATGCCGGTTTCAAGGAACACGGTGACGATGCCGGTGTCCTGGCAGATCGGGCGATGACCCTCGTAGCACATGCGCGAGTTGATGAGGATCTGCGCCATCGCGTCCTTGGCCGCCGGCGATTCCTCGCGCTCGTACGCGGCGGCCAGATTGCGGATGTAGTCGGCCGGGTGGTAGTAGCTGATGTACTGCAGGGCGTCGGCGAGCGACTGGATGAAATCTTCCTGCTTGATGGCGACGGGCTGGCCCACTGACTGCACTCCGGCTGGCGAAAAGACCATTTTAAGGCGTTCCGCCACGCGGGGTTCGTTCCACGGGATGGGCCGACTGCAGGCCGAATACTCACGATGCCCGCGATTTCGCCGAAAATGCCGGGATGAACGACATCGTGACTTGGCTCGACCTGATCGGCACCTTCGTGTTCGCGCTTTCCGGCGCGGTACTGGCGGTGCGCGCAAGGCTGGACGTGTTCGGGGTGCTGGTCTGCGCCTTCGCCACGGCCAGCGCCGGCGGCATCGCCCGCGACGTCCTGATCGGCGCGATCCCGCCCGCGGCACTGAGCAACTGGCGCTATGCGGCGATCTGGCTGCTGGCCGGCGCGCTGGGCTTCGCCTTCAGCACGCGCATCGAGAAATTCGGCCAGCCGGTGCGCGTGCTCGATGCAATGGGCCTGGCGGTGTTCGCGGTGACCGGCGCGGGCAAGGCGCTCGACGCGGGCATCGATCCCTGGATGGCGCCCGCGCTCGGCGTGTTGAGCGGCGTCGGCGGCGGCATGTTGCGCGACATGCTGCTGAACCAGGTCCCGCTGGTGCTGCGCTCGGAGCTGTACGCCGTGGCGGCGCTCGCCGGCGCCAGCGTGGTGGCGCTGGGCCATGTGCTCGGTTGGCCGCTGCAGGCCACGATGGTCGGCGGCGCCCTGCTCTGCTTCGCGCTGAGGATCGCGGCGCTGCGTTACGGCTGGCACCTGCCGCGCGCGCTGCAGGGACGCTGATGCGATGATCGGGAGGCGGCAAGCGTGCGCCATGCCCCGATCATCATTTCATTGGTCGGGCTGATGGGAGTCGTTCTCAGCCGCCGCATCCAACGCAACAGGTGCTGCCTTCGCCGGTATGCGGCGGTGCGAGCTGCGCGATGTGGCCGGCGCCCTGCATGGCTTCGATCACTTCGTTCTCGTCGAGACGCCCCTCGACCCGGATCCGGCGATTGTCCAGCTGCACGGAAATGCGGGCATCGGGATCGCGGGCGAGGATGGCACGGCCAAGCACATCGGCGACGGACTGGTCGCGCAGGGTGGAAACGTCGAAAAGCATGATCGATCTCCTGTGGGGATGGGCCATCGCTTGCGGCCCCTGGCATTCCATCCGCGTACCGCCGGCAACCGATCGCCTTGACCCCGGTCATGCGCCGCGTCATCTCCCCGCACGCGCCTTAACATGGGCCCATGCGCGTTTCCGCCACGTTCGTGACGTTCCTGCTTGCGGCTGTGACACCTGCGCCTTCAGCGACCGCACCGGATTCCCGCGAGCAGGAAGCCCTCGATCGCATCCAGGTGGCCGGCCACAGGCTGCCGCTTTCGGATTTCCCGGGCGCCGCTTCGGTCGTCGAGGGCAGGCAGCTTCGGGATGGCCAGCGTCAGGTCAGCCTGGCCGAAAGCCTGCAATCGGTCCCGGGCGTGCTCGCGCTGGAGCGACACAACCATGCGCAGGACCTGCAGCTGCAGAGCCGCGGCTTCGGCGCGCGCAGCACATTCGGCATCCGCGGACTGGCGCTGGTGGTCGATGGCATCCCCGCCAGTGCACTCGATGGGCAAGGCCAGGCTTCCGCATTCGCGCTTTCGATGCTGGATCGGATCGAAGTGCTGCGCGGCCCGCTGGCCCTGCCCCACGGCAATGCGGCCGGCGGCGCCATCGTCGGTGAAAGCGTGCTGTCGGATGAGGATTCCGTCCGCCTGCAAGCATGGACCGGCACCCATGGCAGCCATCGCGGCAGCCTGCGCATGGACCGGCGGCTGGGCGCGGTGCAGGCACGCGCCGGGCTGTCGCGCTTCCAGACCCGCGGCCATCGCCCGCACGCCGCCGCGCGCCGCGACGAAGCGCATTTTCTCGCCCGTTGGGAGCCCCTGCCCGGCCACGAGCTGCGCTTCGGGGTGGATATTCTGCGGCAGCCGGACACCGATGATCCCCTGGGCCTCACGCCCGCCCAATGGCGGCAGGACCCCCATTCGACCGATGCCGCCGCGCTCGCGCACGATACCCGCAAGCGCATCGACAATCGCCAGGGCGGGCTGCACTGGCGCGTCGCGCATGGCGATGGCGCGGAAACCCGGGCCTCGCTCTGGCATGTCCGCCGCGACATCGTGCAGTTCCTGGCCATTCCCGCCTCGGTCCAGCTCGCACCGAGCCATTCCGGCGGCGTGATCGACATGGATCGCGCCAGCACCGGCCTTTCGCTGGCGCACCAGCGCGCGATGCCCGGCGGCGCGTGGGCGGCGGGCATCGAGGCCGGACGGCTGGACGAGGACCGCCGCGGTTTCGAAAACCACCTCGATGGCCGCTCCGGC
>JAEXAG010000065.1 GCA_023394655.1 Pseudomonadota bacterium | reverse complement strand
GCGGAGCATGGAGCGCTGGCTGTTGTTGCGCGCATTGCGCACAATGGTCTGCTTGGCGCGCTTCTTGGCGGACTTGATGTTGGCCACGGTGAAACCTTCGAGGAAACAGGAAAGAATGAGGTCGCGGAACGCGAGACAGAAAAGTATGGCGCATTCAACGGGTTGCGTCAACAAGGCGGGCGGGCGATGAAGCCGGGCACCGAGACCCCGGCGAAGGCGCCGGCCACCGCCCCGGATCCGGCCGCCGGCATGCCCGCGGCCCCGCCGCCGGGCAAGCCCGGGCCGCGTCGCGGCGGCATGTTGCGCTCGACCGCCGTGTTCAGCGCGATGACCTTCCTCTCGCGCATCGCCGGCTATCTGCGCGATTGGCTGCAGGCCACGCTGTTCGGCGCCGGGCCTGCGGTCAGCGCATTCGTCGTCGCCTACCGCATCCCCAACTACCTGCGGCGGATCTTCGCCGAAGGCTCTTTCTCCTCGGCCTTCGTGCCGGTGCTGACCGAGATGCGCGAGAAGGGCGATCACAAGGCGCTGCAGGATTTCATCGACCACGTGGCCGGCGCGCTGCTGGCCGCGGTGATCGTGATCAGCGGGCTCGGCATGCTGGCGGCCCCGTGGATCTCGCGGCTGTTCCTGCTGTTTGCGCCGGAGGGCGCGGAAACCGTGCCGCTGGCGGCGGAGATGCTGCGCATCACCTTCCCGTACCTCACCTTCATTTCGATGACGGCGCTGGCCGGTGCCGCGCTCAACAGCTTCCGCGAGTTCGGCCTGCCGGCGTTCGCGCCGATCCTGCACAACCTGGCCCTGATCGGCGCGATGCTGCTTTTGGCCAGCCGTTTCGACGTTCCGGAAATGGCGCTGGCCTGGGGCGTGCTCGCCGCCGGCATCCTGCAGATGCTGCTCTTGTGGCCGGCGCTGGGCCGGCTCGGCATCCGCCCGCGCTTCCGCTTCAACCTGCGCCACGAAGGCGTGCGCCGGGTGTTCAAGCTGATGCTGCCGACCATCTTCTCGTCATCGGTGGCGCAGGTGAACGTGCTGGTCGGCACGATGTTCGCATCGCTGCTGGTGCCGGCCGCGCAATCCTGGCTCTACTACTCGGACCGCCTGACCGAGCTGCCGCTGGGCCTGTTCGGGGTGGCGATCGGAACCGTGATCCTGCCGCAGCTCTCGCGCCACCACGCGCAGGCGGACGAAACCGGCTATTCGCGATCGCTGGACTGGGGGCTGCGGATGGTGCTGCTGCTTGGCCTGCCCGCGGCAGTCGGCCTGATGCTGCTTTCCGAGCCGCTGACGGTCTCGCTGTTCCGCTACGGCCAGTTCACCGCCGAGGACAGCCGCATGGTGGGCTACGCGCTTTCGGCGATGTGCGTGGGCGTGCCGGCCTTCATGCTGACCAAGGTGCTGCTCTCGGCCTTCTATTCGCGCAAGGACACCAGGACGCCGATGCGCGCCGCGGTGTGGACGGTGGTCTGCAACGTGTTCCTGATCATCGCGCTGGTCACGCCGATGTGGAAGCTCGGGCTGTCCTACGCACATGCCGGCATTGCCGCGGCCACCGCCACCGCTGGCGTGTTCAATGCCGCGCTGCTCTGGGGCTGGCTGCGCCGTGATGGCATCTATCGGCCGGAACCGGGCTGGGGGCGCTGGCTGCTGCGCCTCGGCGCCGGCTTGCTGGTGATGGGCGTGGTGGTCTGGCTGCTGCGCGGGCAGGCGGGCGATTTCACCGCGATGGCCGGTCTGCAGCGCTGGACCTGGCTGCTGGCGCTGGTGGGCGCGGGCGGCGCGGCCTATGCCGCCACCTTGCTGGCGATGGGGGTGCGCCCGCGCGATCTGCGGCGCTGAGCGGGCGGCCGTCGCTATACTTCCGGGCTCCATGGATTTCCTGTTCCGCGACGCTGAAGGCGGGCCGCTGGCCGCGCAGGGCAGCGTGGTCTGCATCGGCGCGTTCGATGGCCTGCACCTCGGCCATCAAGCGTTGTTGCACCACGCCGCCGCGCGCGCGCGCTCACTCGGCCTGCCCGCCGTCGCGCTGGCCTTCGAGCCGCTGCCGCGCGAGTTCTTCGCGCCGGACCATCCGCCGCCGCGACTGATGCTCCCGCGCGACAAGGCCATCGGCCTGTGCCGCGCCGGGATGCAGGGCATCGGCCTCTTGCGCTTCGATCGCGCGATGACCCGGATGGCCGCCGAGACTTTCATCGAACAGGTGCTGGTGCGGCGTCTGGCCGCCCGCGAAGTCTGGGTCGGGCCGGATTTCCGCTTCGGTCACGCGCGTCGCGGCGATCTCGCCTTGTTGCAGGCCGAAGGCCCGCCCCACGGCTTCAGCGCCCACGCGATCGAGCCGTTCACCCTCGCCGGCGAACGGGTCAGCAGTTCGGCCATCCGCGCCGCGCTCGCCCAAGGCGATTTCGCCGCCGCCGAGCGCGCGCTGGGCCGGCCCTATGCGATCGGCGGGCGGGTGGTGCGCGGCCGCCAGCTCGGTCGCACGCTGGGCTTCCCCACCGCCAACCTGCGCTTTCCGAAGAAGCCCGCATTGCAGGGCATCTATGCCACGTGGGTGCATGGCGTGGGTGATGCGCCGTGGCCATCGGTGTCCAGCTTCGGCACCCGTCCGACGGTGGATGGCATCGAGCCCTTGCTGGAATCGCATCTGTTCGATTTTTCCGGCGATCTCTACGGTCGCCACCTCCGCGTCGAGTTCGTCGCCAAGCTGCGTGACGAGGAGCGCTTCGACAGTCTCGAGGCGCTGACCCGGCAAATGCGGCAGGATGCCGAATCCGCCCGCACCCTCCTCCAGAACCCGCCGCGCGCCCCGTCCGCGCCCGAGACGACATCACGATGAGCGACGAAAGCCAACGCTACAAATCGACCCTGCTGCTGCCGGCCACCGAGTTCCCGATGCGCGGGGACCTGCCCAAGCGCGAGCCGGCGCTGTTCGCGAAATGGGATGACGAAGACCTCTACGGCCAGTTGCGCGCGGCCGCCAAGGGCCGCCCGAGCTTCGTCCTGCACGATGGCCCGCCCTATGCCAACGGCGCGCTGCACCTGGGGCACGCGCTCAACAAGATCCTGAAGGACATCATCGTCCGCTCCAAGACCCTGTCCGGCTTCGATGCGCCCTACATTCCCGGATGGGATTGCCACGGCCTGCCGATCGAAGTGGCGGTGGAGAAGAAGCACGGCCGGGTCGGCACCAAGCTCGATGCCGCCGCCTATCGCCAAGCCTGCCGCGACTACGCGCGCGGGCAGATCGACCAGCAGCGCGAAGGCTTCAAGCGGCTCGGCGTGTTGGGCGATTGGAACAATCCCTACCTGACCCTCGATTTCCGCTACGAGGCCGACGAGATCCGCGCGCTGGCGAAGATCATCGGCAACGGCCACCTGGAGCGCGGGGTGAAGCCGGTGTACTGGTGCTTCGATTGCGGCTCGGCGCTGGCCGAGGCCGAGATCGAATACGCCGACAAGCAATCGCCGGCGGTGGATGTCGCCTATTCGGCGCGGGATGCGCGGGCACTGGCGGAAAAGTTCGGTGTCAAGGTCGATGCCGCCACCGAAATCGCCATCCCGATCTGGACCACCACGCCGTGGACGCTGCCGGCCTCGCTGGCGGTCAGCTTGGGCCCGGAACTCGACTACGTGCTGGTCGAAGGGCCGCCGCGCCACGGCGCGCGCCGCCTGCTGGTGCTGGCCGAGGCGCTCGCCGAAAAGGCGCTGGCGCGCTACGGCATCGACGAGGTGGACGTGCTGGGCCGCACCCAGGGCGCTGCGCTGGAAGGCGCGCTGCTGGTGCATCCCTTCTATGCGGAACGCGAGATCCCGATCCTGGTCGGCGACCACGTCAGCGCCGAGGACGGTACCGGTGCCGTCCACACCGCGCCCGGCCACGGTGCGGAAGACTTCGCGGTCGGCCGCCAGTACGGCCTGCTCGATCGCTACCAGCCCGCGCAGTTCAACCCGGTCGATGGCCGCGGCGTGTACCTTCCGTCCACCCCGGCGGCGGAGGGCGTCGAGATCGCCGGCACTCACGTCTGGAAGGCGGCCGACACCCTGCTGCCGGTGCTGGCCGACAACGGCGCGCTGCTGGCGCATTTCCCCATCGAGCACAGCTACCCGCACTGCTGGCGCCACAAGACGCCGGTGGCCTTCCGCGCCACGCCGCAGTGGTTCATCTCGATGGACCAGGCTGGCCTGCGCCGGCAGGCGCTGGAGGCGATCAAGGGCGTCAGCTGGTATCCGGAATGGGGCGAAGCGCGCATCGCCGGCATGGTGGAAGG
>JAEXAG010000161.1 GCA_023394655.1 Pseudomonadota bacterium | reverse complement strand
TCCGCCCGCACTTCGGCATGTTCCGCGAAGCCGTAGGTCAGCACGTGGCGCGAGGCGACTTCGGCCAGCGCGGCGACATCCGGATCGTCCACGCACAGCACCGCCAGCCCGTAGAACGGCAGCCGGTGCAGGAACTCGCCGAAGGCCAGCTTGACCTTGCCGAAATCGCCGTCGTAGTTCTCGAGATGATCGGCATCGATGTTGGTGATCACCGCCACCAGCGGGTCCAGGCGCAGGAAGCTGCCATCGCTTTCGTCGGCCTCGGCCACCAGCCACTGGCCGTCGCCGAGCTTGGCGTTGGCGCCGGCGGCCAGCAGCTGGCCGCCGATGACGAAGGTCGGATCCTTGCCGCCTTCGTAGAGCACGCTCGCGGTGAGCGAGGTGGTGGTGGTCTTGCCATGGGTGCCGGCGATGGCGATGCCGCGGCGGAAGCGCATCAGTTCGGCCAGCATTTCCGCACGCGGCACCACGGGGATGCGCTGGGCGCGTGCTTCCATCAGTTCCGGGTTGTCGGCACGGATGGCCGAGGACACCACCACGCAATCCGCGCCGAGCACATTGGACGCGGCATGGTCGTGATCGATCCGCGCACCGAGCTTCGCCAGCCGGCGGGTGGCGGCGTTGTCGGCGCGATCGGAGCCGGAAACCTCGTAGCCCAGCGTGCACATCACTTCCGCGATGCCGCTCATGCCGACGCCGCCGATGCCGACGAAATGGACGCGCCGGAAGGCGCGGGCCAGGTCGCCCGGATCCTGCAATCGACGTTCGTTGACGGTGCTGATCATTGCTTCGCCGCCTCCATGACGGCATCGGCCACGCGGTCGGCGGCATCGGGAATGGCGAGAGAGCGCGCGGCCTGGCCCATCGCGGCCAGACGGTCGCGGTCGGCCTCCAGCGCCTGCAGGGTTTCGCGCAGGCGCGTGGCCAGTGCATCGGATTGCGGCAGCAGCACGGCGGCACCGCGTTCGACCAGGTATTCGGCGTTGCGGGTCTGGTGGTCATCCACCGCCTGCGGGAAGGGCACGAGGACGGACGGAACGCCCGCGGCGCAGACTTCCGCCAGCGTCAGCGCACCGGCGCGGCAGACCACCAGATCCGCCCAGGCCCAGGCCTCGGCCATGTCGGCGATGAAGGCCTCGGGCGACACCTCGACGCCGGCGCCGGCATAGGCCGCGCGCGCTTCTTCCAGCATCCGCTCGCCACACTGGTGGCGCACGGCGAAGCGGCCTTCCGGAAGTTCGGCGAGCGCTTGCGGGACGGACTGGTTCAGCGCCCGTGCGCCCTGGCTGCCGCCGACCACCAGCAAGTTGAGCACGGCGTCGCGGCCACGCTCGCGCGCGGGCAGCGCGGCGATCTCCGCCCGCACCGGATTGCCGACCACCTGCTCGCCGGCAAAGGTGTCGGGGAAGCCCGTCATCACCCGCCCCGCGAGGCGCGCCAGCACCCGGTTGGTCATGCCGGCGGCGCGGTTCTGTTCGTGCACCAGCAGCGGGATGCCGGAAAGTTTCGCCGCCAGTCCACCCGGGCCGGCCGCGTAACCGCCGAAGCTCAGCACCGCGCGCGGGCGATGGCGCGCCAGCAGGCGGCGGGCGGCGGCGACCGCGCCGACCATCGCGAACGGCAGTCCGAGCAGCTTGCCGATGCCCTTGCCGCGCGCACCGCTGACCCGGATGGTATCGAGCGGGATGCCGCGCGGCGGGACCAGCCGCGTCTCCATCCCGCCATCGGCACCCAGCCAGACCACCGGCACGCCGCGCGCGCGCAGCGCATCCGCCACGGCCAGGCCGGGGAAGATGTGGCCGCCGGTGCCGCCTGCCAGGATCATCACGGGCGCGGTGCCGCTCATCGGGTCGAGGCGCCTCCGAAGGAAGGCTCGATGCGCTCGCGCACCATCGCCGCGCGACGCTCGAACAGGCCGCCGGAAAACAGGCCGCGGATGCGGGCGATGCCCTCCGCGGCACGCGCAGGGCGTTCCGGCGCATTCGCTGCCGCCGGCGCCGTGGCAAGGTCCGCCACCGGCATCGTCACGGCCACGGGCATCGCTTCGCGGCGCACCGCCACCTGGCGCTTGGCGCGTTCAAGCTCCCAGGACACGCGCAACAGCAGGCCGAGCGCGGCGCTGGTGACCAGGATGCTGGAACCGCCGGAGGAAATCAGCGGCAGGGTCAGGCCCTTGGTCGGCAGGAGGCCGACGTTGACGCCGATCGAAATGAAGGCCTGCGCGGCGATCCACAGCGCGATGCCGAACGCGAGATAGCCGGCGAAGTTGCGACGCATCTCGACGCACTTCACGCCCAGCCACAGCGCGCGCCCGACCAGCAGCGCGTACAGCGACACGACCAGGCAGACGCCGACGAAACCGAGCTCTTCGGCAATGATCGCCATGATGAAATCGGTGTAGGCCTCGGGCAGGTAGGAGAGTTTCTGCACGGAGCTGCCGAGCCCGACCCCCCAGAACTCGCCGCGGCCCACCGCCATCAGCGCATTGGTGAGCTGGTAGCCGCTGCCGAACGGGTCCTTCCAGGGATCGGTGTAGGAGATCAGGCGCTGTACGCGGTAGGGCTCCATCAGGATCATGCCGATCAGCACCGGCACCAGCCCGAGCACCGGCAGCACCATCCGCGGCAAGTACACGCCCCCGAGCAGCATCATGCCGGTGGTGATCGCCAGCACCAGCGCGGCGGTGCCGAAGTCCTTGTGGACGAGCAGCAGGATCGCCGAAAACAGCAGGGCGACGCCGAAGGCCTTGAACATCGACAGCCAGGAGCCGCGTACTTCATCGGAGAAGCGCGCCAGGTAGCTCGCCAGCCAGACGATGACCAAGAGCTTGATCGCCTCGGCCGGCTGGAATCCCACCGGCCCGAGGTTCACCCAGCGCCGTGCGCCCTTCACGGTGTGGCCGAGACCGGGAATCAGCACCAACAGCAGCAGGATCACGCCGAGGATCGGCAGCCAGCGGCCGAAGGCCTCGATGCGGCGGATGTCGCCGCGCGCCATCAGCACGCCGGCGATTCCGGTGCCGACGGCGAGATAGACGAGGTGCCGATGGAAGTAGTGCAGCGGATCGAGGTCGCGGCTTTCCGCCACCGCCATCGAGCTGGAGGCCACCATCACCAGGCCGAGCGCGGCCAGCGCAAGGATGCAGCCGACCAGCCACGGGTCGAAGCTGCCCTTGATGGCATCCAGGCGCGTGGCCTGGCGGGCGGGCGAATCGAAGCGGCCGTCCATCAGCGCACCTTCAACGTGGCAAGGCCGACGAGCACCAGCACCACCGCGATGATCCAGAAGCGCACGATCACCCGCGGCTCGGGCCAGCCCTTGAGCTCGAAGTGGTGGTGGATCGGCGCCATCCGGAACACGCGCTTGCCGGTCAGCTTGAAGCTGGCCACCTGGATCATCACCGAGAGCGTTTCGATGACGAACAGGCCTCCCATGATCACCAGCACCACCTCCTGGCGGACGATCACCGCCAGCGTGCCAAGCACCGCGCCCAGTGCCAGCGCGCCGATGTCGCCCATGAACACCATCGCCGGATAGGTGTTGAACCACAGGAAGCCGAGCCCTGCACCGGCGATCGCCGTGCAGATGATCAGGAGTTCGCCCGCGCCGGGCACCGCCGGGATCTGCAGGTAGCGCGAGAACTCCGCGTGGCCGGAGGCATAGGCGAACACGCCGAGCGCGCAGGCCACCATCACCGTGGGCATGATCGCGAGGCCGTCGAGGCCGTCGGTCAGGTTCACCGCGTTGGAGAAGCCGACGATCCAGAAGTAGGCGATGGCGACGAAGCTGATCCCGGCCAGCGGCAGCGCCACCGATTTGAACAGCGGCACGTAGAACGTGGTGGCGGCGGGCACGTCGGCGAAGGCGAACAGGTAGATGCCCGCGGCGAGGCCGAGGATGGACTGCAGCGCGTACTTGGTGCGCGAGCGCATGCCGTTCGGGTCGCGCTTGACGATCTTGATCCAGTCATCCCACCAGCCGATGGCGCCGAAGCCGACCATCACCGCCAGCACCACCCACACGTATTTGTTGCGCAGGTCCCCCCAGAGCAGGACCGAAGCGAGGATGGTGATGAGGATCAGGGCACCGCCCATGGTCGGCGTGCCGGCCTTGGAGAAGTGCGATTGCGGGCCGTCGGTGCGGATCGGCTGGCCGCCGGATTTCAGCGAGGCGAGGTAGCGGATCACCGCCGGCCCCCACCACAGCGACAGCGCCAGCGCGGTCAGCGCCGAGAGAATGGCGCGGAAGGTCAGGTACTGGAACAGGCCGAAATGGCCCTGCAGTTGTTCCAGCCAGCGGGTCAGTTCAAGCAGCATCGTGTTTCTCCCCGTCCAGCAGCGCGGCGACCACCCGGTCCATCGCGCTGCCGCGTGATCCCTTCACCAGCACGCGCACGCCATCGCCGAGCGCGCTGCGCAGCTCGGCGGCCAGCCGCGCGTGGTCATCGAATGTTTCGCCGCCGGCACCGAAGGCATCGGCGGCGTGGCTGGCCAGCGGCCCCAGCGCGTACAGGCGGGTGATGCCCGCAGCGCGCGCATGGCGCCCGGCTTGTGCATGCAGCGCGACTTCATCCACGCCCAGCTCGCGCATGTCGCCCAGCACCAGCCAGGCTTCGCCACCACCCTGCGCCAGCATGTCGATGGCGGCACCGAGGGAGGCCGGATTGGCGTTGTAGCTGTCATCCACCAGCGTGGCGCCACCGGCCAGCCGATGGGTGCGCAGGCGGCCGGTCACCGGCCGCGCGGCCTCCAGGCCCGTGCGGATGACATCGATGCCGATGCCCGCGGCCAACGCCATCGCCGTGGCGGCCAGGGCATTGGCGACGTTGTGGCGGCCCGGGAACGCCAGCTTCACCCCGGCGCTGCCGGCCGGCGTTTCCAGCCGGAAGCGGCTGCCATCGGCCGTGGCGACGATGTCCCGCGCCACCACGTCGGCCGCCGCGTCCATGCCGAAGCGGAGCACTCGATGGCCGGCCGCGCGCGCTTCCAGCATCGACGCGAAGGCATCGTCCGCGTTCACCACCGCGATGCCGCCATCGGCCAGGTCGTCATGCACCGCGGCCTTGGTGTCGGCGATGGCCTCGAGGCTGCCCATGCGCTCCAGATGCGCGGCGGAAACATTGTTCACCAGCGCCACGTCGGGGCGGACGATGGAGGTCAGGTAGGCGATGTCACCCGGTTTGCCGGCGCCCATCTCGTAGATCGCGAAGCGGGCGTCGTCGGGCGCGGCGATCACCGCCAGCGGCAGGCCGATCTCGTTGTTGAAGTTGCCGGGATTGGCGTATGCGCCACCCGCCCGGTCGAGGATCGAGAACAGCAGCGTCTTGACCGTGGTCTTGCCGTTGCTGCCGGTGATGGCGAACACCCGCGCCTTGCGGCCGCGATGCAGCGCGCGGGCGATGTCGCCCAGTGCGCGCTCGGTGTCTTCCACCTGCACTTGCGGGATGCCGGCATCCACCGGCTGCGAGACCAGCGCGGCGACCGCACCGCGGGCGGCGGCATCGGCGACATGCGCATGGCCATCGAAATTGGGGCCGCGCAGGGCGACGAAGATCGGTGCCTCGGCTCCGGCCATCGGCAGCTTGCGGGTATCGGTGGCGAAGCCGTCCACGCAGGTTTCGCCCGCGCCGAGGACGCGCCCGTCGCAGAGCGCGGCGATGTGCTCGAGGGTCATCGGCTTCATTCGCGGGCCTCCAGCAGTGCACGCGCCACGGCCAGATCGTCGAAGGCGTGCTTCACGCCCGCGATTTCCTGGTAGTCCTCGTGGCCCTTGCCGGCGATCAGCACGATGTCGCGCGGGCCGGCATCGGCGATGGCGCGGGCGATGGCCTCGCCGCGATCACGCAGCACCAGTGCTCGCGCGGGTTCCGCCAGGCCGGCCAGGATGTCGGCGACGATGCGGTCGCCATCCTCGCCACGCGGATTGTCGTCGGTGACGATGACGCGCTCCGCCAGCCGTTCGGCGATCGCCGCCATCTGCGGCCGCTTGCCGCTGTCGCGCTCGCCGCCGCAGCCGAACACGCAGACGAGTTCGCCTTCGAGGTGCGCGCGCAGCGATTCCAGCGCCTGCTGCAGCGGATCGGGCTTGTGCGAGTAATCCACCACCACCAGCGGCAGGCGGCCATCGCCGCCCAGCCGGTTCATGCGCCCGGAGACCGGCTGCAGCGCCTCCAGCGTTTCGACGATGCGCTCGAAACCGACGCCCTCGGCCAGCAGCACGCCGGCCACCGCGAGCAGGTTGTCGATGTTGAAGCGGCCGAGCAGCGGCGAGCGGATGCGGCGGGCTTGACCATCCACATGCAGGTCGAAGGCGATGCCGCGGGCATCGAGCACGATGGCATCGGCCGAGACGTCGGCCGTGCGGTCGCCGGCGGCGGACAGCGCGATGCCGCGCACGCCCTCGGGGAGGGTCGCCAGCAGTTCGCGGCCGAAGGCATCATCGCGATTGATGACCGCCGCCGAAAGGCCCGGGCGCTGGAACAGCCGCGCCTTGGTCGCGCCGTAGCTTTCCATGTCGCCGTGGTAATCGAGATGGTCGCGGGTGAGGTTGGTGAACACCGCGATGTCGTAGTGGACGCCATCGACGCGGCCCTGGTCGAGCGCGTGCGAGCTGACTTCCATCGCCGTCGCGGCAGCACCGGCATCGCGGATGCCGGCCAGCAGCGCGTGCATGGTCAACACCAGCGGCGTGGTGAATCCGGTCGCCACTTCCTGCCCGTGCAGGCCGGCGCCGAGCGTGCCGATGGTGCCGGTGGTGATGCCGAGCCGGCCGAAGGCCTGCGCCAGCATCTGCACGGTGGAGGTCTTGCCGCTGGTGCCGGTCACGCCCACCATCCGCATCGCGCGCGAGGGATGGCCGTGGAAGGCGTCGGCGATCATGCCGAGGCGCCCGGCCAGCCCGGGGACGGCGATGGCACCCGCCGGCGGCGAGACGCCTTCCGGCGCAGGGGCTTCGTACAGCACGACGGCGGCACCCTGCGCCAGCGCGCGGTCGGCGAAACCGAGGCCATGCGCACCGAAGCCGGAGATGGCGACGAAGGCATTGCCGGGCACGACCTCGCGGCTGTCCATCGCCAGCCCGGTGATCCGGAGATCGGCGGGGATCCCGGCCACGTCAGGCAACAGCTCGGCCAATGCCATCGAGCGGCTCATTCGCCATTCTCCAGCGGTTCCGGCAGCGGGGCCGGCAGGGCGGCGGGCCGGGCCACGGTCGCCAGTGCGGGCGTCGAGGCACGATCCGCCACCGCGGGGGCATCCGGACGCTTGGCCTGCGCCGCGATCCAGCTTTCGATGTCGTCCGGCGGCACGTCCATCAGCCTCAGCGTGCCTTCCATGACGTTGCGGAAGACCGGTGCGGACACCAGGCCGCCGTAGTAGCCCTTCGAAGGATCCGGATCGTCCACCGCCACCACCATCGCGTAACGCGGGTTGCCGACCGGCACCAGGCCGGCGAAATACGCGACGTAGCGGCGCGAGTAGCCGCCGCCGCTGGCCTTGCGCGCGGTGCCGGTCTTGCCGGCGACGTGATAACCGAGGATCGACGCGCGGGTGGCGGTGCCGCCCGGCTCGGTCACGGTCTGCATCATCCGCACCACGCTGCGCGCGATCTGCGGATCGAGCACCTGCCGGCGCTCGCCGGCCTTGCCCTTGATGAAAGTCGGCTGCACCGCCACGCCATCATTGCCGAGCGTGGCGTAGGCATGGACGATCTGCATCGGCGTGGCGTTGAACGCATAGCCGTAGGACATGGTCTGCTTGCTGGTGCCATCCCAGCGCGCGGGCGCCGGCAGCAGGCCCGCGGCCTCGCCGGGGAAGCCGATGCCGGTACGCTGGCCGTAGCCGAAGCGGCGCAGGAAATCGTGCAGCTGCTGGTTGCTGAGCCGGTGCGCGATCAACGCCATGCCCACGTTCGAGCTCTTGGTGATCAGGCCGGTGGTATCGAGCGTGCCGTAGTTGCGCGTATCGGTGGTGCGATAGCGGCCGTTGGCGATCCAGCCGGGACTGGTGTTGAAGGTGCTGTCGAGGCGGATGACCCCGGCTTCCAGGCCCGCCGCGACGGTGAGCGGCTTGATCGTCGAGCCCGGCTCCAGCAGATCGGTCAGGGCGCGGTTGCGATGCGCCTCGCGGTTGGCGCTGCCGACGTTGTTGGGATTGAACGACGGCAGGTTGGCCATCGCCAGCACTTCGCCCGTTTCCACGTCGAGCACGATCGCCGAACCGCTGACCGCGCCGCTTTCCTCGATCATCGCCTTCAGTTCGCGATAGGTGAGGTACTGGATGCGGCGATCGATGGTCAGCGCCACGTCCTTGCCCGGCTCGGCCGCGCGCAGCAGGTCCACGTTCTCGACATTGCGACCGCGGTTGTCGCGGATCACCCGCTTCAGGCCGGGCTTGCCGCGCAGCCAGTCATCGAGCGCGAGTTCGACGCCTTCCTGGCCGAAATCGTCGATGTTGGTGAAGCCCAGCACATGCGCGAAGGCCTCGCCCTGAGGGTAGAAACGGCGGTACTCCGGCTGCACGTGCACGCCGGGCAGCTTCATCGCCTTGACCCGCTCGCCCACTGCCGGGCTCAGGCGCCGGCGCACCCACAGGAACTCCTTGTCGGCACGCTGCGACACGTTGCGGCTCAGGACCTCCTCGGAGATTTCCAGCATCTCCGCAAGCTGGCGGATGTGCTGCGGGTTCTTCGCCAGCACCTGCGGCTCGGCCCAGATCGAGGCCACCGGCGAGGACACCGCCAGCGGCTCGCCGTTGCGGTCGGTGATCATGCCGCGGGTGGCGGCGATCTCGATATCGCGCTGGAAGCGTTCGTCGCCCTGCTTCTGGTAGAACTCGTTGTCCACCAGCTGCAGATAGGCGGCGCGACCGACCAGCGCGGTGGCGGCCAGCGCCAGCGAGACGCCGACGAACAGCACCCGGCCGCGGATGTCGAAGCCGCCACCGCCGCGCACGGTCGAACCGGCGCGCGACGGCGGGCGGCGGACCTTGCGCGCGTTCATGGACGCACCACCACGATGTCCTCGGCCTTCGGCGGCTCCATGCCGAGGCGCTCGCGGGCGATGCGATCGATCAGCGTGCTTTCCGCATACGTCGCCTGCTCCAGCTGCAGCTGGTTGTATTCGATTTCCAGCGCGTCGCGGGCCTTCTCGGCCTCGCCCAGCTCGACGAAACGCTGGCGATGCTCGTGCTTCGCGCGCACCACTTCCACCGCGCTCGCGGTGTTGAGCACCAGCAGCAGGCCGATCGCCAGACGCAGGCTCATGCCGCCACCCCGCATTTCTCGGCCACTCTCAGCACGGCGCTGCGCGCACGCGGGTTGACGCGGTTCTCGTCGGCATCGGCCTTGGTGGCGCCACCGATGAGCTTCAGCGTCGGCTGGAAATCATCGCGCTGCGGCAGCCGGCGATCGGCCGGCGGGGCCTTGGCCTTGCCGACCATGAAGCGCTTGACGATGCGGTCTTCGAGCGAATGGAAGCTGATGACCACCAGCCGGCCGCCCGGGCGCAGCGCGTCGTGCGCGGCCGCGAGCCCGGCCTCCAGATCGGCCAGCTCGCGGTTCACGTGGATGCGGATCGCCTGGAAGGTGCGCGTCGCCGGGTGGCTGGTGTCCTTGCCGCGCGGCACCTGCCCGGCGACCAGCGTGGCCAGGTCCAGTGTGCGCAGGATCGGTTGCTCGCGGCGGCACGCGACGATGGCGCGGGCGATGCGCCGGCTCATGCGTTCCTCGCCGTAGAGCCAGAGCACGTCGGCGATCTCGCGCTCCTCGGCCTCGGCCAGCCACTCCGCCGCATTCGGGCCGCGGGTGGGATCCATGCGCATGTCGAGCGGGCCGTCCTTGCCGAAGCTGAAGCCGCGCTCGGCCACGTCGAGCTGCGGGGAGGACACGCCGAGATCGAACAGCACGCCGTCCAGGCCATCCGCGGTCGCCGGCCAGGCGGCCAGTCCGGCGAAGCTGCCGTGGTGGCGGGACACGCGGGGATCGTCGCCGAAGCGGGCTTCGGCCGTCGCGATCGCCACCGGGTCCTTGTCCATCACCAACAGCCTGCCCTCCGCACCGAGCTTCGCGAGGATCCCGGCGGCATGGCCGCCGCGGCCGAACGTGCCGTCCAGATAGACGCCATCGTCCCGGACCCGCAGGCCGTCCAGCACCGGCTCGAACAGGACCGGCACGTGGGCGGACGCATTGTCCGCCGCGCCCGTCACAGATCGAGTTCCAGCAACTCGGCGCTGTCCATGTCCTCGTCGGACAGCGTCTGGCTGA
>JAEXAG010000027.1 GCA_023394655.1 Pseudomonadota bacterium | reverse complement strand
GCCGTCCACGGTGACCGTGCTGCCGCCACCGATGCCCGAGGTGGCGGAACGCACCGCACTGCGGATCGAGTCGCGGATGTCGTCTCGCACTTGCGCGCGGCCGGCATCGTCGCTTGCGGCCGTGTCGTCCATGCAGTTCGAGATGTCCTCGGCGTCCATCCGCGCGTAGGGCGCGAACTCCGGCACCTGCGCGGCGAGGGTGTCCTGCGCCGCCAGGAGCGGCGCGAGCCGCTCGCAGAGACCCTTGGCATCGGCCTTGAGCGCCTCGGCCTCGGCTTCGATGCGTCGCCCCACCTCATCGGCGTTGCCGGTGAAGATGCCCTTCATCGCTTCGCCGGCCGCGCGCATGCCGAGATCCGCGCCATTCGCGCCGATCGCCATCCCGGCCCCGGTCACGTCGAGCAGGCGTGCCCGGTAGGCCAGCACCGCCTGGCGCTGGCCATCGTCGAGGGCGATCCGGTGGCCATCGACGATGAAATCACCGGCCGGGGTGATCTCGGCTTCGGGCAGGTCGGGATCGCGCTCGCCGAGGCCGAAGCTGCCGATGTTCAGGCCGTTGCCGGCGCTGTTGAGCCGGATGTTGCCGCTTTCCAGCTTGCGGCGGGCATCGGCCATCGCGCGTTCCACCTGGCGGCCGACCGCGGTGGTCGCGCCGCTGTCGGCGGATTCGGCATCGGTGGCGGGGGCTGGCGACTTGCCGCACCCGGCCAGCAGCAGCGTGGCGATGATCGCGGCAACGAGGGGCGAGTGTCGGATCTGCATGGCGTTCTCCTCGGGGTCGGGTCAGGTATCGTCGCGCCAGCGGCGCAGGCGGACGGCGGCAAGCAGCATCAGCAGGCCCGCCACGGCGCCGATCCAGAGATCGGCACGGGCGGCCAGCGCCCAACCGTGCGCGGCATCGGCCACGCCCGCGATGTCGGCCGGCTCGTTGACGGTGCTGACGGCATGCTCGCCGAGGACGGGGACCATGCTGGCGGGGAACACGCTGAGCAGCCCGCGGAAGGCCACCACGTACCAGAGCCGGCCGATGTCCATGTTCATGCCCATCACCAGATTGGCGAAGCTCACCAGGGCGCAACCCAGCACCGGCAGCATGACCGCCCACAGAAAGGGCTTGGAGCGTGCGGCGGCCGAGCACAGCATCAGCCAGCCGACCGCCGGCAACGCCCACAGCGCATAGAGCGGGAGCATGGCCAGCGTGTTGCCGACCACGCGGAAGGGCTGGGAATACGTGAAGATGCCGCTGGTGCCGGGCACGCCGTTGATCGTCGTGGTCAGCGCAGCCACCACCCACAGCGCCAGGCCGATGACCACGCCTACCGCGACCGCGATGAGCGGCGCCAGCAAAAGGGCCCAGATCGCCTTGGCCGCGACGGTGGCCGCATCCGAGACGGGCATCGATTTCCAGAACAACACGCTGCGGTCGCGGCGATCGTCGTAGAGATTGCCGAGCGCGTAGAAGAACACCACGAAGCCCAGGACGATCGTGGCGATCACGATGCCGCCCATGACAGCCACGTCGCCGGCCGCGCCGAGCGCCCGCGCTGTCTCATCGTGGTTGCCGTTGTCGATCACGATCTCGTTGCCGAAACGGGCCTTGGCGATGCTGCCGCCGACCGCGGCCAGCACGGTGAACAGCAGCGTGATCAGCCCGGCGATCAACGGCGCCCAGAAGAAACCGCCCCGGTGCTCCCAGAACTCGCGTTTCAGCAGCCACTTGAGCTTGTGGGTGGGGTGCGGCACCGCGCGGGTGGCCGCCGGCGTGTGGTGGGTGATGGCATTCATGCGTAGGTCCCCTTCATGGTGGCGACGAACAGGTCGGCGAGGCCGGGGATGCGGGTTTCCCCCAGCTCGCGCAGGCGCGTGGCAGGCACGCCGTCGAACAGCATCACGGTCTTGCCGAAGGCGAGCGCGCGTTCGTCGATCGGCGCCAGTGCGCGGGCTTCATCGAGCTTCCCGGCATCGACCAGCACCTCGACATAGCGTTCGCCCACCGCTTCCATCGGCGCATCCAGCACCACCTTGCCATCGCGGATGAACATCACGTCGGTGAGGATGTGCTCGACTTCCTCCACCTGGTGGGTGGTGATGAGGATGGTCTTCTCCTCGTCGAAGTAATCCTCCAGCAGGCGCTGGTAGAACTGCTTGCGGTAGAGAATGTCCAGGCCGAGCGTGGGTTCGTCCAGCACCAGCAGGCGCGCGTCGATCGCCATCACCAGGGCCAGGTGCAACTGCACGATCATGCCCTTGGACATTTCCTTGACCTTCATCTCCGGGCGCAGCTGGGTGCCCTGGATGAAGCGCTCGAAGCGCTCGCGCGAGAAGCGCGGATGCACGCCCTCGACGAAATCCGCCGCCTCGCGCACGCGCAGCCAGCGTGGCAATACGGCCACGTCGGCGATGAAGCAGATGTCGTTCATCAGCGTGTCGCGCTCGGTGCGCGGGTCCTTGCCGAGCACTTTCATCTCGCCCTGGAACGGGATCAGCCCGAGGATCGCCTTGAGCGCGGTGGTCTTGCCGGCGCCGTTGGGCCCGATTAGCCCGACGATGCGGCCGGTGGGGATGGTGAAGGCGGCGCCATCCAGCGCGCGCTTGTTCCGGTAGGCCTTGACCAGGCCGCTTGCGTTGACGACAGCGTTCATTTCGCTCCCCATTTCCTTGATGGATCGATCAGTTCTTCGGGATCGAGGCCCAGTCGCTCGATGCGTTCGAGCACCTGCGGCCATTCCTCGTGGAGAAAGCGCTGGCGCTCGCTCGCCAGCAGTTTTTGCGGTGCGCCTTCCAGCACGAACATGCCGAGGCCGCGACGCCGCTCCACCAGCGCCTCGTCGGCAAGCTCCTGGAACGCGCGCGAGACGGTGATGGGATTGAGCTGGTATTCGGCGGCCACGGTGCGCACCGAGGGCAGGGCATCGCCGGGCTTGAGTTCGCCGTCGATGATCCGCGCCACCACCAGCTCCTTGAGTTGGCGATAGATGGGGATGCCGTCGGCCCACTGGTATTCGGTCATGGCAACAGGTTCCGGGGCAGGAAGGTGAAGAAGGAGGATGCACGGGCCTGCCGCTTCAGCTGGGGCTCGCCGCTGCCTGCGGTGTCGCTGCCGGTACTTGCGGAAGGGGCAGGCAGCACGAGCAGCGCGACCAAGGCCAGGCTGGCGATGCCGAATGCGGCGAGGACGTGGGGGGAAGGGCGACGGCGGTTCATCGGGCTCACCACTTGGATTGGTGTTGTATCGAACTATAACACTACTTCGGCGGCCGTCAAGCGTCCGGAACCCAACTGAAGGCATACTCCCGCTGTCCCTCCGCTCGGGAGTGCTCCGATGAATCGTCAGCCGATCCGGCCCTTCGTCCTCCTTTCCCTCGTGGCCTGCCTGCTGGCGGGCGCGGCGATGGCCGGTGCCGGCCTGCTCGACCACAGCTTCCGTCCGCTGGCCGGGCGCGGGCCGGTGAACCTCGCGCAGGTCTATGGCGGCCAGGTGCTGCTGGTGGTCAACACGGCCAGCAAATGCGGCTACACCCCGCAATACGAAGGACTGGAGGCGCTGCACGCGCGCTACGCCGGGCAGGGGTTCGCCGTGCTCGGCTTTCCTTCGGGGGATTTCCGCGACCAGGAATTCGAGGACGAGGCCCGCATCCGCGAGTTCTGTACGCTGACCTACGGGGTGAAGTTCCCGATGTTCCAGCGCGTCCACGTGGTGGGTGCCGAGGCCGTGCCGCTGTATCGCGAGCTGGCCCGGCAGGCCGGGCAGGCGCCGAAGTGGAACTTCCACAAGTATCTGATTTCCCGCGATGGCCGCGTGGTCGCTTCGTTCGAGAGCCGGGTGA
>JAEXAG010000149.1 GCA_023394655.1 Pseudomonadota bacterium | reverse complement strand
CCGGAGCGCGCGGGATCGCCGAGATCCGGCACCGAGCCGACCTGGGTGAATACCTGCTTCAGCTCGGGGATGTCCGCCAGCAGCGCGCGGGCGCGTTCCGCCGTGGCCTCGGTCTGTTCGATGCGGGTTCCCGGCGGCAGTTCCAGCGAGAGCATGCTGCGGCCGGGATCGGAGACCGGGATGAAGGTGGCGGGGATGAACGGGACCATCGCCAGCGATGCCAGAAACAGGCCAAAGGCCAGTGCCAGCGTCTTCCAGCGGTTGTGCAGCGCCCAATCGACCCAGCCGAGGTAGCGTCGCATCATCCGGCTGTCGCTTTCCTTCTCCGGCTCGGCATGCAGCAGGTAGGCGGCCATCATCGGCGTCAAGAGGCGCGCCACCAGCAACGAGAACAGCACCGCCGTGGCCGCGGTCCAGCCGAACTCCTGGAAGAACTTGCCGGCGATGCCGGGCATGAAGGCCACCGGCACGAAGACCGCCACCAGCGTGGCCGAAGTGGCGATCACCGCGATGCCGATTTCGCCGGCCGCATCGCGCGCGGCTTCCATCGGTTTCTTGCCCATGCCGAGGTGGCGGACGATGTTCTCGATCTCGACGATGGCGTCATCGACGAGGATGCCGATCACCACCGACAGCGCGAGCAGGGTGATCAGGTTGAGCGAGAAGCCCAGCCACCAGATCACCGCGAAGGTGGGGATGATCGACAGGGGCAGCGCCAGCGCCGCGATCCACGTCGCGCGCCAGTTGCGCAGGAAGAAGAACACCACCACCAGCGCCAGGATGCCGCCTTCCACCAGCATCGTCATCGAGGACTTGTACGAGGTCTCGGCCTCGGTGGTCATGTCGTTGATCAGAGAGAACTCGATGCCCGCGTGCTCCGCTTCCAGCTTGGCGAGCGCGTCCTGCACCGCCTTGCGGATCTTCAGCTCGTCGCCGCCGCGGCTGCGCGACATGGTGAAGCCGACCACCGCCTCGCCATCCAGCAGCGCGGCCTGGGTCGGGTCGGCGGCGGCGTCGGTCACGGTGGCGATGTCGGACAGCCGCAGCGCGCGGCCGTCCGGCAGCGCGAGGCTGTACTGGCGCAGTTGCCCGGCTTCCTCGACCGTGCCGATGGTGCGGATGGTCTGGGTTTCGCCGCCGATCTCGCTGCGGCCACCGGGCCGTTCGATCTGGCTCTGCGCCAGCTGCTGCGAGACTTCGCCGGCGGTGATGCCCCAGGCTTCCAGCGCCTGCGGATCGAGATCGACGCGCACCTGGCGCTCGACGCCGCCGATGCGTCGCACCGAGGCCACGCCCTCCACGCCATACAGCGCGCGGCTGACCTCGCGGTCCACGAACCACGACATCTGTTCCGGCGACATCCCCGGCGCGGCAACGGCGTAGGTCAGCAGGTCGCCACCGATCTCCACTTTGGTGATGATCGGTTCCTGGATGTCCTGCGGCAGGTCCATGCGGATGCGGGTCACCGCATCCTTGGTGTCGTTGAGCGCCTCCATTTCGGGCGTGTCGAGGTGGAACTCGACCATCGTCGTGCTGGTGCCTTCGACCACGCTGGAGACCACCCGCTTGACACCGTTGAGCGTGGCCACCGCATCCTCCACCCGGCGCGTGACTTCGGTTTCCAGCTGCGAAGGCGAGGCACCCGGCTGGCTGACGGTGACGATGGTCATCGGGAGGGCGACGTCCGGGAACATCGCCACCGGCAGCTTGTGGAAACCCCACAGACCGGCCACGCACAGCACGAAGAACAGCATGATCGAGGGCACCGGGTTCTTGATGCCCCAGCTCGACAGGTTGCCGCCACGCACCTTAACTTCGGCGCCCGGTTCCACCTGCGCCTTGCCGTCGAGGCCGCTCACGGCGTTTCGCCTGCTGCCTGCGCGTCGGTGGCCGGTGCGGCAGCGGCCGTGCTGCGCGGTACCACCCGCACCTTGTCGCCATCGCCGAGGAAGCCGGCGCCTTCGACCACCACCTGCACGCCCGGCTCAAGCCCGCTTTCGACCGCGACGAAGCCGCCATCGCGGGCCCCGGCCTGCACGCGCCGCGAGTGGACGATGCCCGAGGCATCGACGGTGAACACCGTGGCGAAGCCGTCGCGCAGGACGATCGATTCGGCCGGCACCACCAGCACGTCGGCGATGCCGGTATCGATGCGGCCTTCGAGGAAGGCATCGGCCTGCACCCGCCCGCTTTCGAGCAGGCCGGCGGGCAGGTCGGCGAACACGGTGCCGGTGCGGGTGCGGGCATCCACGCCCGGGCTCACCGCGCGCACGCGGCCCTCGATGGGCTGGCCGTCACGCGCCTGCAGGTGCACGATGTCGCCGGGCTTGACCAGGGCCAGCTGCGAGGCCGGCAGGTCGGCGCGCCATTCGAGGCGGCCGTCGCGGATCAGGTGCAGCAGCGGCGTGCCGGCCGCCACCACCTGGCCGGGTTGCACCAGACGCAGGCTGATGATGCCGTCGGCGGGCGCGCGCAGGTCGGCGAAGCCGCGGCGCAGGGCGGCGGTATCGCGCGCGGCGCGGGCGGTGCCGAGCCGGGCCTCGCCCTGGGTGCGGGCGGCGCGCAGTTCATCCAGCTGCATCGCGCTGATGTATTGCTCGCGGGCCAGGTTCTCGCCGCGCGAAAGATTGGCGCGGGCCAGCGCGGCCCCGGCTTCCGCCTCGCGCAGCGCGGCGTTGGCCTGCGCCAGGTCGGCATCGAGCATGCGCGGATCGACCGAGAGCAGCACTTGGCCGCGGCGCACGCGCTGCCCCACGTCCACGTGCAGGGCAGTGACCCGCAGGCCAGGTACTTCCACGCCCAGCTGCATTTCCTCCACCGGCGCGGCCGGCCCGGACACGGTGATCCCGCTGGCCATCTGGCGCTGCACCACGGGCGTGGTGGAGACGGCTTGGGCGGCGCTGGTTTCGGGCGCGGCCTCGTCCTTGCCGCAGGCGG
>JAEXAG010000007.1 GCA_023394655.1 Pseudomonadota bacterium | reverse complement strand
GCCAGATTGGGCGGGAATTCGACCGCGGCATCGAAGCCGATGTCGCGAGGATCGGGGCGCTCGAATGATTGCGCATAGGCCAGATATATCTCGCCGATGCCGTTCTCGCGGCACCACGTGCGCCAGCGATTCGCCGTGGCCCGGGCATCCGGGAGCTTGCCGGGCCGATAGACCAGCAACACCGGCCGGCCATCCACGCGCAGGTAGCGCGGGTCGCGCAGGTAGTCGGCGACATGCGCGATGAAGGCGAGGTCGTCCCCGGCATCGTGCGACTGCGCCATCAGCACGTCGCCGGCACGCCCGTCCCAGGTACGGGTCCAGGCTTCGTTGGCCCAGCAAAGACAGAAGGGCAGGGTGATTTCGTCGTCCTGCAGCCACTGCCGCAGGGGTTGTTCCAGCAGTGTGGTGCCTTGGAACCAGTAGAAATAGAAGCAGAACGCGCCGATGCCGTATTCCTGCGCCAGCCGTGCCTGCCGCCGCATCACGTCAACGTCGCGCAGGTCGTAGCGGCCAAGCGCGCCGGGCAGGCGTGGCTGCACGTGGGTATCGAAGTCCGGTCTGGCCCTCCACACGGCATCCCATTCGGTGTAGCCCTCGCCCCAGGCGGCGTCATTGAGCGGGATGGGGTGGAACTGGGGCAGGTAGAACGCCACCAGCCGCGCCGGCAGCGGATGCGGCAAGCTGTCGATGCGATGCGCGATGCGACCGATCGCCGGACCGCCATGCTCGATCGGCGATCGCGGCGCGGCGGCCACCGTCAACACCTGCGAGCGCAGCGGCCGGACGCGCGGGAAGCGGTCGAGGAAGGCATCGCGCCAGCGGTCCCGCGTGGCCTCCGTCACCGGCAGCGCGCGGAAACCCGTCCGCAGGATGCGGAACAATGCGTCGGCCAGTCTCGCAGCCGGCGAACGCCGAGGGGGGCGGCTCACGGCCGGGACCGAATTCAGAGATTCTGGTAATTCGGCCCCGCGCCACCCTCGGGCGTGACCCAGTCGATGATCTCGTACGGGTCCTTGATATCGCAGGTCTTGCAGTGCACGCAGTTGGCGGCATTGATCTGCAGGCGCTTGCCGTGCGGCTGGCTGGCGTCCTCGACCATCTCGTACACGGCCGCCGGGCAGAAGCGCGTGCACGGGTTGTCGTACTCGACCACGCAGCGGGTGGCGCAGATGTCGGTGTCGGCCACCTTCAGGTGCACGGGCTGATCTTCGTCGTGGTCGGTGGCGGCGAAGTAGACGCCGGCCAGTCGATCACGTGGGGCCAGCGTGCGCGTTTCGTGCCAGCCGCGATCGACCTGTTCCGCCTCGTCCAGTTTCTGCAGGCTGGCGAAGTCCGCGGCGTTCTTCAGCGTCCACGGCGAATGGCCGCCGGTGACGGTTTCCCAGGCGGCGTTCATCATCCCGAACCACAGGCCGCGCTTGAAGCCGGGCTTGATGTTGCGGACCTTGCGCAGCTCCGCCATGGCCTCGGAATCCCGCAGCCGGGCGTCGAAGCCTTCGGCGGCCAGCGCGTTGCCGGCCAGATGCTCGGCGGCCAGCATGCCGGAGCGGATCGCCTGGTGGGTGCCCTTGATCTTGGGCAGGTTGAGCAGGCCGGCGGTGTCGCCGATCAGCAGCGCGCCGGGCATCTCGACCTTGGGCAGGGACTGGTAGCCGCCGGTGACGATGGCGCGGGCGCCGGCGGAAACGATGCTGCCGCCTTCCAGCAGCGGCGCGATCAACGGGTGCGCCTTCCACTGCTGGAAGGCCTCCCACGGCCGGTACCGCGGGTCACGGTAGTCCAGGCCGCTGACATAGCCGATCGCCAGCCGGCCCTTGTCCAGGTGATAGAGGAAGCTGCCGCCATAGGTGTGGTTGTCGGCCGGCCAGCCGAGGGTATGGACGATCTTGCCCGGGCTGACGCGCTCTTCCGGCACCTGCCAAAGCTCCTTGATGCCGATGGAGTAGGTCTGCGGATCGGAGTCCTTGCACAGGTCGAAGCGCTTGAGCAGCCGCTTGGTCAGATGTCCGCGCGCGCCCTCGGCCAGTACCGTGACCTTGGCATGGATGTCGATGCCCGGCGTATAGGACGGCTTGTGCGAACCGTCCTTGGCGATACCCATGTCGCCGATGCGCACGCCGATGACCTTGCCGGTTTCGTCATGCAGGGTTTCGGAAGCGGCGAAGCCGGGGAACACCTCGACGCCCAGGGCTTCCGCCTGCGGTGCCAGCCAGGCGCACATCGCGCCGAGGCTGACGATGACGTTGCCGGTGTTGTGCATTCCCGGCGGCAGCGGCAGCCTGCGCTGGCCATCGCGGGACAGCAGCCAGAACTCGTCTTCCTTCGCGTCGATGCAGATCGGCGGCGGGTTGTCGCGCCAGCCCGGCAGCAATGCGTCCAGCGGGCCGGTCTCGATCACCGCGCCGGACAGGATCTGCGCGCCGACGGTGGAAGCCTTCTCGATCACGCAGACCGACAGCTCCGGCTGCAGCTGCTTCAGGCGGATGGCGAAGGCCAGTCCCGCGGGGCCGGCACCGACGGCGACGACGTCGTACTCCATCACGTCGCGTTCGATTTCTGCCTGCATGTCGTTCATCGTTGCTCCTCGATACTGGGTCGGATTGTCCGGATTTGCGGCAGCCCGGGCAAATCGGGGCCGCCGGCATCCGGCAGCGCGGGGACTCGAGGGGTGACGCGCGGAGCCTCAGCGTGTCGAGGGCGCGGCCTGCATCGCCCGCAGCGACCAGCCGGCGATGTCGCGACTGGTCGCGCCGAGCGCCTGCTCGAAGGCCGCGGCGACTTCCGCCACCGAAGTGCCGGCCGCCGGCACCTGCGCGGTGAAAACCTCCTGCGCCACCACCCGGTTCCGGTCGTTGCGGATCATGCTCGCGGAGATTTCGACGATGACGGTCGGGGTCGCCGCGCCGGCGTAATCGGAGTGGAAGCGGCGGATGTCCATCGCCAGATCGAAATCGCCGGCGATGCCGCCGCCACGCCGCGCCGTTCCCGGCAGCTTGCCGCTGTCCTGCAGCAGCCGGACCACCGCATCCTGCACCATGTCCGGCACCGGCTGGGACCATGCCGCCCCTTGGTACACCTGCAGCTCGCCCGGCTCCGGACGCACGATGATCCGGCTGCTGTCGGTCAGGCGGTCGGCGTTCGGACGTTGCACCACCAGTTGCGAGGCGACCCGCGGCCAGGCGGCGTCCGGCTGTACCGTCGGCTGCGCGTTGTAGATCCGGATTTCGCGCTTCTCCGGCACGATGTTGCAGGCCGCAAGCAGGCCGCAGGCGAGGCCTGCCAGCCAGAGGGCGCGGGGCTTCGGGAAGGCACTCATTGCGGGGTGAACTCCTTCGGTTGTTCGCGGCTCAGCAGGTAGCCGGCGGGGTTGCCGTCCAGGCGATCGGTGATCTGGCGCAGGTCGCGCATCAGCGAGCGCAGTTCCGACAGCGTCGGAGCGATCTGCTGCAGGCCGTCGCGGGTGAACTGGTTGATCGGCGCGCGATTCTCGGAGACCAGCGAGTTGGCGCTTTCCCCGGCGGATTCGAAGGACGCGATCGCGCGATCGAGCTTGTCCACCGTGGCCGGCAGGCGCGCCAGGACATCGCGGTCCACCCGCTCGATCGCGCCGTTGGCGTTTTCCAGCGTGCGCTGCAATTCCTCGCTGGCGCGCCGCGAGCTGATCAGCAACTGGCGGATGTCCTCGCGCTGGGCGCCGATGACATCGGTGGTCGCGCGCAGGTTTTCCAGCGTGAGCGAGATGTGCTCGATGTTTTCCTCGCTCATCGCCTGGTCGAGCCGCGCCACCAGCCGGTTGGCGGTATCGGCGATGTTCTGCAGCGCCGACGGCTCGGTGATGATGATCGGCATGTCGTGGCGATCATCCGGCTCCAGCAGCGCCGCTTCCGGGCTGCCGCCGGTGAGCTGGATGAACGGGCTGCCGGTCAGGCCGGCCTGCGACATCTTGGCGCGGGTATCGACCTTGATCGGGGTGTCGTTGCGCAGCTTGAGGACGGCCTGCACCTGGCGCGGGTCGCGTCCGTCCAGCCGCAGGCGCTCCACCGTGCCCACCGAGATGCCGTTGTACTGCACGCTGCTGCCTTCGGTGAGGCCGGTCACCGGCTCGTTGAAGACCACCTGGTAGTGCTGCCAGCTGGCATCGGAGGAATACTTCGCGGCCCACAGCGCGAAGCCCAGCAGCAGCGCCGTCACCAGGATGGTGAAGGTGCCGATCAGGACGTAATTGGCTTTGGTTTCCATGCAGATCCATCCTCGTTGCGACCGGCCGCGCGCGCCGCGCGCGCACGGGGGCCGTGGAAATACGATTGCACCCACGGATGTTCGAAGCGTTCCACTTCGGCAACCGGCGCGTTGATGACGACCCGCCGATCCGCCAGCACCGCGACCCGGTCGCAGATGGCATAGATCGTGTCGAGGTCGTGGGTGATCAGGAAGACGGTCAGGCCGAGCGCCTGCTGGAGCGTGCGCAGCAGCTCGTCGAAGCCCGAGGCGCCGATCGGGTCAAGGCCCGCGGTCGGCTCGTCCAGGAACAGCAGGGGCGGGTCCAGCGCCAGCGAACGGGCCAGGCCGGCGCGCTTGCGCATGCCGCCGGAAAGTTGCGAAGGCAGCTTGTCCAGGGCATCGGCGGGCAGGCCGGAGAGCTTCACCTTGAGCAGCGCCAGTTCGTAGCGCAGGTCGTCGTCGAGATCCGGATAGTGCTCCTTCAGCGGCACTTCCACGTTTTCGCCGACGGTGAGCGAGGAGAACAGCGCGCCATCCTGGAACAGCACGCCGGTGTTGCGCTCGATCGCCAGCCGGTCGGCCTCGTCGTCGGAGCGTGCATCGATGCCCATCACCCGGACGCTGCCGGCATCGGGCGGGCGCAGGCCGATGATGCTGCGCATCAGCACCGACTTGCCGGTGCCGGAGCCACCGACGATGCCGATGATCTCGCCGCGGCGCACGTCGAGGTCGAGGTTTTCGTGGACGACCTGTTCGCCGAAGCGGTTGACCAGCCCGCGCACGCGGATCATCGGCTCGTCGGCATCGGGGGCGGTGGGCGTGGGCGCGTTCGGATCCATCCTCACCATCCCATGTGCATGAACCAGATGGCCGCGAAGGCATCCAGGATGATCACCAGCGAAATCGTCTGCACCACGCTGGAGGTGGTGCGCTCGCCCACCGATTGCGCGGTGCCGGTGACCTGCAGGCCCTCCAGGCAGCCGATCAGGCCGATCACCAGCGCGAACGCGGGCGTCTTGACCATGCCCACCCAGAAATCGCCGATGTCGATGGTTTCGTGCATCCGCGCAAGATAGGCCGGCGGCGGGATGTCCAGGCTGAACGCACCGACGGTCAGGCCGCCGAGGAGGCCGGAGACCATCGCCAGGAAGGTGAGCAGCGGCAGCATGATCAGCAGCGCCAGCACCCTCGGGATCACCAGCAGGTCGATCGGGTCGAGGCCGAGCGTGCGGATCGCATCGACTTCCTCGCGGCTGACCATCGCGCCGATGTGGGCGGTGAACGTGCTGGCGGTGCGCCCGGCCAGCAGGATCGCCGCCAGCAGCACGCCGAACTCGCGCAGGAAGGCGATGTTGACCAGATCGACGACGAAAATGGTCGCGCCGAAGGGTCGCAGGATGTTGGCGCCGAGGAAGGCCAGCACCGCGCCGACCAGGAAGGTCAGCAGCAGGATCAGCGGCACCGCGTCCAGCCCGACCTGCTCCATGTGGTGCACCACGCTGGTGAGCCGGAGCCGGCGCGGCTCCTTGAGCAGGCGGAAGGTCTTGACCAGGCTCTCGCCGAAGAAGCTCACCAGCACGGTGACTTCCTTCCAGTTGTCGACGACCGCGTGGCCCAGCCGCGCCAGCGCGGCCTGGAAGCCGAGGTCGCGACGGCTGCGCGGGCGATCCTGGCCGACATCGACGATCGCATCCACCAACGCGTGGTGGTCCTCGCGGAAGGTGAACTGCTCGCGCGCCATCCCGCGCTGGACGGCGAAGCGCTGCAACTTGAGCACGCCGAGCGTGTCCAGCGCCTCCACTTCGCGGGCGTCCATCCGGGTCACTTCGCGGTCGAGCGAATCAAGCGCTTCCGCGAGCGCGGCGGCCTGCGCCAGCGTCCATTGCCCGGACAGCCGCGCCTCTCCCGTTTCCGGGTTCCAATCGATGGCGGGCGGGGCGATGGCAGGTGCGGTCATCGGCTGCGGGTGTCCTGGGTCATGGGCATGGTAACGATTGGGGGTGCATGCGGGCGTCACGACCGATGATCGAGAGCCGCCTGTTCATGTCATGCTTTCGCGCATGGCCGAAACCCTTTCGAACGCGCCCTGGCGCGAGCGCGTCGCGTTCCTGACCGCGCTCGCCGAGCACCTGCACGCCTACGGCACCACCGCCCAGCGCCTTGAGGGGGCCTTGCTGGGCGTGGCGTCGCGTTTCGGGGTGGAGTGCGAACCCTGGATCAACCCCACCGGCATGATCCTGACCTTCCGCGATCCGGCCGATCCCGCCGCCAACGACATCACCCGGGTCATCCGCATGGCCCCGGGCGAGATCGACCTGGCGCGCCTGACGCTGGCCGATCGCATCGCCGAAGACGTGCTTGCCGGCCGCATCGGGCTTGCCGAGGGCCGCTCGGCGCTCGCGCGCCTGCATTGGGTGCCCACGCGGCGCTGGCAGGCCATGCAGGTGCTCGCGTTCGGCCTGGTGGCCGGCGGCATCACGCTCCTGCTCAGGCTGCCTTGGCTGGACGTGGCCACGGCCACCTTTGCCGGACTGTGCATCGGCTTGCTGGATCTGGCGGCGCGTCACCAGCCGCTGCTGCGTGAATCGGTGGAAGCCCTGGCGGCGATGCTGGCCGCCACCATCGCCGTGCTGGTGGCCGGTTTCGTCGCGCCGCTCAATCTCAACACGGTGATCATCGCCTCGGTCATCGTGCTGCTGCCCGGCATGTCGCTGACCAACGCGATCAACGAACTCACCAGCCAGCACCTCGTTTCCGGCACCGCGCGCTTCGCCGGCGCGATGAGCGCGATATTGAAACTGACCATAGGCACGATGATCGCGCTCACGCTGGCCGGCATGCTCGGCCTGTCGCCCGCCGTGGCCTATTCGCGGCCGCAGCCCGATTGGGTGGAGGGGCTGGGCCTGCTGCTGAGCAGTTACGCCTTCGCCGTGGCGTTCCGGGCCCGGCGCCGCGATTACCTGCTGGTCATGGCCGCGGCGATGTCGGGCTATCTCGTTTCCCGCTTCGCCGGCGCTGCGTTGGGGAATGTCGCCGGCATATTCCTCAGCGCGCTCTTGCTGACGATGGCGGGCAATCTCTACGCCCGCTGGCGGCATCGTCCCGGTGCCCTGATCCGGGTGCCGGGCATCATCCTGCTGGTGCCCGGAAGCGTGAGTTTCCGCGGTTTGCTCAATCTCATGCACCAGCAGGACGTGGGTGCGGGCGAGGCCGCGTTGATCGCGGTCCTGAATATCCTGCTGGCCTTGATCGCGGGCCTTCTGTTCGGCAACCTGCTGGCGCCGCCGCGACGCCACCTCTGAATCGCGGGCAAGGAAAAAGCGCCGGTTCTGCCGGCGCTTCCCTGTGTTTCCCGATGCCGGTCACGCCGGACGATTGATCAGGAAATCCTCCAGCTTGCGGCCTTCGGCCGTATAGGCCGCCAGCCAGCGCGGCTGCTTGCCACGGCCGGACCAGGTTTCCTCGGCATTGGCCGGGTTGCGGTACTTCGGCTCGACCTTGGCGACCTTGCGCGGTGCCTTGCGGGCGCGCGGGGTCTTCGCCGCCGCGGAAGCGCCGGCGCTGCCGAACAGTTCCTCGAAGGTGTAGCCCGAGCCGCGGATGACCTTGTTCACGGCGGCGCGGACCTGGCCGATCGGCTTGCGCTTGGCCAGCACGCGCTTGCGCTTCTGCGCCTGCGCGATGAGGTCGGCGAGTTCCTTGGTATTGAGAGTGGTGATGTCCACGAATGTCTCCGGTGGGATTTTCACTATCCTTATTCGGGTGAAACAGGCCTCCGGCCCGGCGCGCATGATAATGCGGCGCGGGTTTCCTTGTCACTCCGGCGGATAATCCCCGTGATTATCCGTTCAGGCTTTCAGGCGGTCGAAAAGCGTGTCGTGGTCGAGGGTTTCGGCCTCGCTCGCCTCGCGATGGCGATATTCGAAGGTGCCTGCAGCCAGGCCGCGTTCGGATACCACGACGCGGTGTGGAATGCCGATCAGCTCGATATCCGCGAACATCGCGCCGGGGCGCAGGCCACGATCGTCGAGCACGGTATCCAGGCCGATGGCGGCGAGTTCCCGATAAAGCGTTTCCGCGGCAGCATCGACCTCGGGATTGCGCTTCGGGTTGATCACGCAGACCGCGACTTCCCACGGCGCCATCGCCCGTGGCCAGCGGATTCCGGCTTCGTCGTGGTTTTGTTCGATGGCGGCCGCGACGATGCGCGAAACGCCGATGCCGTAACAGCCCATCAGCGGATTCACCGGCTTGCCGCCGGCATCCAGCACCGTGCAGGACATCGCGCGGGAGTATTTGTCGCCCAATGCGAAGACATGGCCGACCTCGATGCCGCGGGCGATGCCGAGCGTGCCCCGGCCATCCGGCGAGGGATCGCCTTCGAGTACGTTGCGGATATCCGCGATTTCCGGTTCCGGCAGATCGCGGCCCCAATTGACGCCGGCGAGGTGGAAACCGTCCTCGTTGGCACCGACGACGAAATCGGCCATCGCGGCGACACTGCGATCGGCGATCACCCGAACCGGCGCACCCGCGGTGATCGGCCCGAGGAAGCCCGGGGAGGCGCCGAGGTGCGCGCGGATCTCGTCCTCGGTGGCCAGGCGGTAATCGGCCAGGCCTTCCCGTTTGGAGACTTTGATTTCATTCACCGCGTGGTCGCCGCGCACCAGCGCCAGGACGAATTGCGGCTGGCCCTCGCCATCCTCGCCCATGACCGCGACCGATTTGACCGTGCGATCCAGCGGGATTCCGAGCAGTGCCGCCACTTCCTCGCAGGTTTTCTGCACCGGGGTCTCCACCTTGCGCAGGGTTTCCGCGGCCTGCGGGCGCTCGCCCGGCGCGAGTGCTTCGGCCAGCTCCACGTTGGCGGCGTAATCGGACGCATCGGAAAACGCGATCGCGTCCTCGCCGGAATCCGCGAGCACGTGGAATTCGTGCGATGCGGAGCCGCCGATGGCGCCGGTATCGGCGAAAACCGCGCGGAACTTCAGGCCCAAGCGGGTGAAGATGCGCGAATAGGTTTCGTACATGTTGCGGTATTCCGCCTGCAGCGAGGTTTCGTCCAGATGGAAGGAATAGGCATCCTTCATCAGGAACTCGCGCGCGCGCATCACGCCGAAACGGGGGCGGATCTCGTCACGGAACTTGGTCTGGATCTGGTACAGGTTGACCGGCAGCTGGCGATAGCTGGAAAGCTCCTGGCGCGCGAAATCGGTGACCACTTCTTCCGCGGTCGGCGCGTAGCAATAGGCGGCTTCCTTGCGATCGGTGATTTTCAGCAGCTGGCCGCCGAATTTCTCCCAGCGGCCGGTTTCCTCCCACAGCTCCTTCGGCTGGATGGTCGGCATCAGGATCTCGACGGCGCCGGCACGGTTCATTTCCTCGCGCACGATGCCTTCCACCTTGCGCAGCACGCGCAGGCCCAGCGGCGACCACGTGTAAAGGCCCGCCGACAGCTTGCGGATCATGCCGGCCTTGAGCATCAGCTTGTGGCTGGCGATCTCGGCTTCGGCCGGGGTTTCCTTTTCGGTATGCAGGTGGAACTGCGACAGGCGCATGGCGGAACTCGCGGGAAAACAGGCCCGCATTCTGCCATGCGCCGGGGCCGGGCCGCGATGCGGCCGCAGCCGTCAGCGCGGCTTGCAGTTGGTTTCGAGGATGGTTTCCGCCAGCTTGATCTGGGCGTTGCGCTGCTCGGCGTCGAGCACGCGGTCGGGCTTGCCGTCACCGTCGGTGTCCATCTGCACCTCGGCGTTGTTGCGCAGGATCGCGAGGTTGGCGCGGGCCTGGCGGCACTGCTCGGTTTCCGGGGCGGCGGCCGGTGCCGCCGCCGGCGCGGTCGGGGTGGCGGCGCGCACGCCGCGCACGCTGTATTCGCCGCGGCTGGGCGGTGCGCTGGAATAGTGGGTCCGGCCCTGGGCATCCTTCCACTGATAGACCTTCTGCTGCGCGAGTGCATCGGGTGCGACCGGCGCAAGGGCGATGGCGGCGGCCAGGCCGAGCAGGGCAAAGGGGAAACGGGGCATGGGCGGTGATCCGGGAAAGCCAGCGGCCATTGCACCATCGGTGCCCGGGGGGTGCAAGCCGATGGCCGTTTCGCGAGGGCTGCCGCTCAGGCTCGTGAAAGCCCGCCGCCGAGGCCCTAAACTGCGGGGATGTCGATGGAACCTTCGCCGCCGCCGCGCACGCCTTCGCGTGCCGTCTTTCTCCTGCCCAACCTGTTCACCACGGGGGGGCTGTTCGCGGGTTTCTACGCGATCATCGCCGCCGGGCAGGGCAAGTTCGGCTATGCCTGCGTGGCGATCTTCATCGCCGCGCTGCTGGACGGGCTGGATGGCCGCGTGGCGCGGCTGACCAACACCCAGAGCGAATTCGGCGTTCAGTACGACTCGCTGGCCGATCTGGTGAGCTTCGGCATGGCGCCGGCACTGGTCATGTACCACTGGGCGCTGAAGCACATGCACATCGATGGCGCGACGGCGGGCAAGGTCGGCTGGCTGGCGGCCTTCCTGTATGCGGTGTGCGCCGCGCTGCGGCTGGCGCGCTTCAACAGCCAGGTCGGCGTGGTGGACAAGCGCTGGTTCATCGGCCTGGCCAGCCCGGCCGCCGCGGCGGTGATGGCGAGCTTCGTCTGGACCATGCACGACCACGGCTGGCAGGGCGGCGAACTGCGCCACGCGGCGCTTGCGGTGACCGTGGTCGCGGCCCTGCTGATGGTCAGCAACCTGCGTTACACCAGCTTCAAGGGCAAGGGCAGCGGCCCGCAGGGCGAGCGCGTGCCGTTCTTCGCGCTGCTCGGCGTCGTGGCGGCGCTGATCGCGCTGGCGCTGTATCCGCCGCAGACCCTGCTGGCGGTGTTCTCGCTGTACGCGCTGTCGGGCATCGTGATGGCCCTGCTGCGCCACCGTCGTCGCGGGGAGGCCGGATGAGCTGGGATGCTTTCCAGCGCACGGTGCTTGCGGAGCTCGGGCTGGCGGTGATGCGCCACCAGCCGGCCGGCAGCGAGCCCGCGCCGCCGCCGGATCCGCGGGTGCTGGCGATCCTGGCGAAGGCATTGCGGATCGCCCCGCAGGCGCTTCTGGATTCGGGCATCGCGCTGCCATCGCCCGATCGCCTGCGCGACCCGGCGGTCAAGCGCGCGCTCTGGCCCGGACTGCGCCGCCTGCTGGCCGGATGAGCGCGATGCCGGGTGCCGGCCCGCCTTTCCTGCGCCGCATGCGCGAGGACGACCTGCCCGCGGTCATGGAAATCGAGCTTCGCGCCTATCCCTGGCCCTGGACGCCCGGGAACTTCCGGGATTGCCTGCGCGCCGGCTACCCCATGTGGGTGCTGGATTCGCCGGGGGAAGGGATCCGCGGCTACGCGGTCCTCAGTGTGCAGGCCGGCGAAGCGCATCTGCTCAACATCTGCATCGATCCGGCGGCGCAATCCGCAGGCCTCGGGCGGCGCCTGCTCCGGGCGATGCGGCAGGTGGCGCGCGGGCTGGGCGCGGAGCGCATCTTCCTCGAAGTGCGGCCGTCCAATCCGCGGGCGATCGCGCTTTACCACGACGAAGGCTTCAACGAGATCGGCCGCCGCCCGCGCTATTACCCGGCGGCCAACGGCGCGCGCGAGGACGCGCTGGTGATGGCGATGGAACTGATTGCGGATTGATCGGGCAGGCGTCGGCTCAGCCCCGGCGTCCGGCTTCCAGTGCATCGCGGGCCGGATCGCGGATCATCCGCGTGCCGCTGAGGCGGTCGTGCCAAGTCAGGCCATCGCGGTCGAGCCAGGCCCACCAGAAGCCGAGCCCCCCCGCCAGCAGCGACACGATCCCCGCGAAATAGCGCAACCAGAGCCGTTTCCACGAAGCGGCTCGGCCCTCCGGGTCGGTGACGTAGAGGTGCCACGGCTTCATGCCGATGGTCTGGCCGCCGCGTCGCCAGCTGGCGGTTGCGTACAGGCCGGTGATCGCCAGCAAGGCGACGAGTTCCAGCATTCCCGCCAGCGTGTTGCTGCGGATTTCCTCGCCGCGATGCAGGGCCAGCGCGATGGCCGCGGTCACGAACCAGATGCCGAGGATCGGGAAGAAGTCGTAGAGCAGCGAAAGGAAACGCCAGCCGATCAGCGCGGCGCGGCGGGCAGGGGGGCGGGCGGGATCCATGCGTGGAAGGATAGCGCCGTCGGCCTGCGAGGCGCATGCGGATGCAATCGCGTGGCCGCTGCGCCTAAAGTGGCGCGATGGCTCCTTCCACGCCCGCCGAGCGCCGCCTGCGCATGTCGCGCCAGCCCCCGCTGGCCGCTGCCGACGAACAGTTGCTGGACGGCTTCCTCGATGCGATCTGGGCCGAACAAGGCCTGGCGCGTGCGACGCTGGAAAGCTACCGGCGCGATCTCTCCGGCTTCGCGCGCTGGCGCGATCATCGCGATGGCGCGTTCCGGGCCGCCACCGCCTCCGATCTGTTGCAGTACCTGGAATGGCGTGCCGGGCACGGCTACAGCGCGCGCAGCGATGCCCGCCTGCATTCCGCCTGGCGCGCGTTGTTCGCGTGGCTGCGCCGCCGCGGCCTGCGCCAGGACGACCCGACCACCGAGCTGACGCCGCCCCGGCAGCCGCGTGCACTGCCCAAGGCGCTGGCCGAAAGCCAGGTGGAGGCGCTGCTGGCCGCGCCCGACACCGGCACCGACGACGGCCTGCGCGATCGCGCCATGCTGGAGTTGATGTACGCCGCCGGCCTGCGCGTCAGCGAACTGGTGGGCTTGCCGGCCGCCGCGCTCAACCTGCGCCAGGGGATGCTCCGGGTCAGCGGCAAGGGCGGCAAGGAGCGGCTGGTGCCGATCGGCGACGAAGCCCGGCACTGGCTGGAGCGCTACATCGCCGAAGCGCGGCCGCGGCTGGCCGGCGCCCGCGCAGGCATCGCGCCGCTGTTCATCGCCGTCGGCGGCGAGCCGTTGAGCCGGCAGCATTGCTGGGCGCGGGTCAAGGCGCACGGGGTGGCCGCCGGCATCGCACCGGCCCGGATCAGCCCGCACGTGCTCCGCCACAGCTTCGCCACCCACCTGCTGAACCACGGCGCCGATCTGCGGGCACTGCAACTGTTGCTCGGGCACAGCTCGCTCTCCACCACGCAGATCTACACGCTGGTGGCGCGCGAGAAGCTCAAGCGGCTCCATGCCATGCACCATCCGCGCGGCTGAACCGACGGTAGCCGCTTGCCGCCGAGGCCGCCGGGCCGCATGCGACAATGCGCGATCCGCCCGCAACAGACAGACCGATGCCGAAAGGACAGTTCATGAAGAAGGCTCTCGTCACCGCGCTCCTCGGCAGCGTCGCCATGCTGGCCTGCGCCCAGGGCAATGCGCCGGCCGAATCGACCGCAACGCCGGCTGCTGCCGCGCAAACCGCCGCCGCCAGCGATGCCGGGCCCGCAGCCGGCAGTGCCGACGAGCGTGCCATCCGCGCCATCCGCCAGCTGAGCCCCGACATCAAGGTCGAGCACATCGGCCCGGCGGCGATGCCCGGTTTCCGCGAAGTGATCGTGGCCGGCCAGACCCTCTACGTCTCCGATGACGGCAACTACCTGATCCAGGGCAGCCTGTTCGACATGCGCGGGAAGAAGGACCTGAGCCAGGCGGCGATGGCGAATTTCCGCAAGGCGCAGCTGGCGCAGGTGCCGGCATCGGAGCGGATCGTCTTCGCGCCGGCCAATCCGCGCCATACGGTCACCGTGTTCACCGACGCCGAATGCGGCTACTGCCGGCGCATGCATGGCGACATCGCCGAATACAACCGGCTCGGGATCGCCTTCGAATACCTCGCCTTCCCGCGCATGGGCCCGGCCAGTGCGGACTTCAAGGTCATGGAATCGATCTGGTGCGCCGGCAACCGCAACAAGGCGCTGACCGATGCCAAGAACGGCCGCAATCCGCCGGCCACGCGCTGCACCAACCCGGTGATGGCGCACTGGACGCTCGGCCAGCGCGTGGGCCTGCAGGGCACGCCGATGATCATCGCCGAGAACGGCATGGCGGCGCCCGGCTACCTGCCGCCGGCCCAGCTCAAGCAGTGGCTTGACGCCAACGCCGCCGGCCGTTGAGCCCGGCCGACGACGATGCCCCGAGAAGCCGGCCCAGCGCCGGCTTCGCTACAATACGGGCCCCGTAAACTCACGGTTTCCTGCGCATGATCGTGCTCGAAGGGCAGGTCGCCCTCTCGCCGTTCCGCCGCGAGCGGCTTGAAGCCCGCCTCCGCGAAGTCCACCCCGCCATCCGATTGCTGGATACGCGGTTCACCTACTGGGTGCAGCCGGAGGCCGGGCAATCGCCCGACATCGTGCGCCTGGGCCGCATCCTGCAGGCCGGCGAGACGCACTCCCCGCGCGCGGAAGGCGCGGTGTCGCGCTTCGTTTCGCCGCGCATGGGCACCATTTCGCCTTGGGCGAGCAAGGCCGGCGAACTCCTGCGCGGCGCCGGATTGCCGGTGCGCCGGGTGGAGCGCGGCATGCGCCTCGACGTGGCGGGATGGCCGGACGATGCCGCCATCCAGCGCGAACTGGCGCGCCTTTTGCACGATCCGATGACCCAATCGCTTCTGGACGACGTGGAGGCCGCCGATGCGCTGTTCGCCACGCCGGAGCGCGGCACGCTCGAAATCATCCCGCTGACCGGATTGGCCGAAGCCAACCGCCGCCTCGGGCTGGCCCTGGCCGATGACGAGATCGAATACCTCGAGGCGCGTTATGCCGAGCTTGGCCGGGATCCCCACGACGTCGAGCTGATGATGTTCGCGCAGGCCAATTCCGAGCATTGCCGGCACAAGATCTTCAATGCCGAATGGACCATCGACGGCGTCGAGCAGGAACGCTCGCTGTTCCGCATGATCAAGAACACCCATGCGCGCACACCGGAACACACGCTTTCGGCCTACAGCGACAACGCCGCGGTGGTGGCCGGCTATCCGGCGCGGCGCCTGCGCGCCGAAGGCGCATCGCAGCAGTACGTGCTGCAGCCGCAGGTGGATTCCGCGTTCGCCATCAAGGTGGAAACGCACAACCACCCGACCGCCATTTCGCCCTTCCCGGGCGCGTCCACCGGCGCCGGCGGCGAGATCCGCGACGAAGGCGCGACCGGTCGCGGCGGCAAGCCCAAGGCGGGACTGGTCGGGTTCTCGGTTTCGCACCTGCGGATCCCGACCCTGCCGCAGCCCTGGGAAAACCCGCGCGTGCTCAATCCGCGCATGGCCAGCGCCTTCGAGATCATGCTCGAAGGGCCGATCGGTGCCGCGGCCTTCAACAACGAATTCGGCCGCCCCAACCTGACCGGCTACTTCCGCAGCTTCGAGTTCCCGGAAGCCGAAGGGCTGGTGCGGGCCTACGACAAGCCGATCATGCTGGCCGGCGGCCTCGGCGCGATCGAGCCGGCGCTGGTGGAAAAGCGCCGCCTGGCGCCGGGCGATGCGGTGATCGTGCTCGGCGGCCCCGCCATGCTGATCGGGCTGGGCGGCGGCGCGGCGAGTTCCGTGGCCTCGGGCGAGACCGCCGAGGACCTGGACTACGCCAGCGTCCAGCGCGACAACCCGGAGATGGAGCGCCGCGCGCAGGAAGTCATCGATGCCTGCGTGGCACTGGCCGCGCGCAACCCGATCCGCTCGATCCACGATGTCGGCGCCGGCGGCCTGTCGAACGCCATCCCCGAGTTGCTGCACGATTCCGGCGTGGGCGGCGTGATCGACCTCGACAAGGTGCCGAGCGACGATCCCTCGCTTTCACCGATGCAGCTGTGGTGCAACGAATCGCAGGAACGCTACGTGCTCGGCATCGCCGCCGACCGCATCGACGAGTTCGCCGCGATCTGCGCCCGTGAACGCTGCCCGTTCGCCGTGGTCGGCTTCGCCACCGCCGAGGAGCGGCTGGTGGTGGCCCGTGGCGCGACGCCCGGCGCGATCCCCGCCGATGCCGCCATCGACCTGCCGATGGACGTGCTGTTCGGCAAGCCACCGAAGATGCATCGCGATACCGCGCATCCCGCCTCCGCGCGCTGGCCGGAGCTGGATACCGAGCGCGTGGACCTGCACGAAGCCGGCCTGCGCGTGCTTTCGCACCCGACCGTCGCCGCCAAGGCTTTCCTCGTTACCATCGGCGACCGCAGCGTGGGCGGCCTGACCGCACGCGACCAGATGGTCGGTCCGTGGCAGCTGCCGGTGGCCGATTGCGCGATCACGCTCTCGGGCTACGAAGGTTTCACCGGCGAGGCGATGGCGATCGGCGAGCGCACGCCGCTGGCCCTGATCGATGCCGCCGCCTCGGCACGCATGGCGGTTGGCGAGGCGCTGACCAACCTGTGCGCCGCGCCGCTGGAATCGCTCGACCGCATCAAGCTCTCGGCGAACTGGATGGCCGCGGCCGGCCACGAGGGCGAGGACGCCAGGCTGTTCGATGCGGTGCAGGCGGTGGGCATGGAGCTGGCGCCCGCGCTGGATATCTCGATCCCGGTCGGCAAGGATTCGCTTTCGATGCAGGCGCAATGGACGCGCGACGGCCAGGCGCACAAATCGGTGTCCCCGGTTTCGCTGGTGGTCACCGCGTTCGCGCCGGTGGTGGACGTGCGCAAGCAGCTCACGCCGCTGCTGGCCCGCGACGAGAATACCGAGCTGTGGCTGATCGGGCTGGGGGCGGGCAAGCGCCGCATGGGCGGCTCGATCCTGGCGCAGTGCTACGGATCTTTCGCCGGCGAAGCACCCGACCTCGACGATCCGGAACTCATGCGTGGATTCTTCGAGCTGATCCGCGATGCGCGCGAGGCCGGCCTGCTGCTGGCCTACCACGACCGCTCCGACGGCGGCGTGTTCGCCACGCTGGCGGAAATGGCCTTCGCCTCGCACATGGGCCTGGACATCACCCTCGATGGCTGGGCCGACAACCACGACGACGACATCTTCGAAGTGCTGTTCACCGAGGAGCTCGGTGCGGTGGTGCAGATCCGCTCCGCCGATCGCGCGGCGTTCGCCGACCTGGTCGCCGAGCACGGGCTGATCGAGTGCGCGCAGCGCATCGCGCGCCCGCACGGCGCCGACGACATGCGCGTGCTTTGCGATGGCCAGGTGCTGGCGGAATGGCACTGGCAGGATCTCTTCGATGCCTGGTGGTCGGTCAGCCATGCCATGCAGCGCCTGCGCGACAACCCGCAGGCGGCGGACGAGGAGCGCGAGAGCGCCCGCGATTTCGCCGCCAAGGGCCTCGATCCGGTGCTTGCATTCGATCCGCGCGAGGACATCGCCGCGCCGTACATCGCCAAGGGCGTGCGGCCGAAGGTGGCCATCCTGCGCGAGCAGGGCGTCAACGGCCATGTCGAGATGGCGGCGGCCTTCATGCGCGCCGGCTTCGATGCCCACGACGTGCACATGAGCGATCTCATCGACGGTCGCACGCGGCTCGGGGATTTCATCGGCATGGCGGCTTGCGGCGGCTTCAGCTACGGCGACGTGCTGGGGGCAGGGCGTGGCTGGGCCACCTCGATCCTGGAGCGCCCCGCGCTGCGCGAGCAGTTCGAGGCCTTCTTCGACCGCGCGGACAGCTTCACCCTCGGCGTCTGCAACGGCTGCCAGATGCTCTCGCAACTCAAGCCGATCATCCCCGGCACTGCGCATTGGCCGGAGCTCCTGCGCAACGCCAGCGAACAGTTCGAGGCACGGCTGGCGCAGGTGGAAATCGGCGATTCGGCTTCGATCCTGCTGCGTGGCATGTCCGGCTCGCGGATCCCGGTGGTGGTGTCGCACGGTGAAGGCCGCATGCACTTCGGCGGCGAGGGCGATTTCGCCTCGGTGGCGGTCGCCGCGCGCTACGTCGATGGCGAAGGCCGCGTGGCGACGCGCTACCCGGCCAACCCCAACGGCTCGCCGGACGGCATCGCCGGTGTGGTGAGCGCGGATGGCCGCGTGACCATCCTCATGCCGCATCCCGAGCGCACGCTTTCCGCCGCCAACTTCAGCTGGCATCCGGCGGAATGGGGCGATGCCTCGCCGTGGGCGCGGATATTCCAGAACGCGCGCGCCTGGGTCGGTTGACCGGGCGCGGGCTGCCTCGCTGCAGCGGGCCTGGGCGGAGCTTCTGCGGGTTTCGGCGCGTGTCGTCGCTGCCCGCGCGGCTTGCTAAAGTGCCGGGAACCTTCCGCATCGCGCTTCCATGACCGCCGAACCCCTGCCCGTCGTCCTGTTGCCCATCGGTACCGATGACGCCGCGCTGGATGCCTGCCTGGCGGCGCTCGATCGCGCCACGCCGGCGGGCACCCGGGTCTGGCTGCTCGACGATGCGCAGGCCGGGCCGCGCGGGATCGCGATCATCGAGCGCTGGCTGGAATCCACCCCGCTCGAAGCCGAATACACCCGTCGCCGGCAGCCGGTGGGCGAGGCCCGGCATCTGGCCGAGGGCATCCATGCCTGCGGTGGCATCGACATCGCCGTGCTCGCGCCCGATGTCCGTCCCGCGCCGGGTTGGCTGCAGCAACTCGCCGCCTGCCTGCAGCGGGATCCGACCATCGCCACCGCCACGCCCTGGAGCAATGCCGGCGAGTGCGCTTCGTGGCCGCGGCTGGGCGAAGTGCAGCCCGAGCCCGCGGACATGCAGCGCATGGCCGCCGCCTGCGCGCGGATGCCGCCCCTCCATCACGAACTGCCGACCGCCGGCACCCATGCCGTGCTGTTGCGTGGCGCCCCGCGCATCCGCAGTGGTGCGCTCGATGGCGAGAGCTTCGAAAGCTGGTCGTCGGCGCTGGCGGATTACTCGCTGCGGCTGGCGGCGATGGGCTGGCGCAACGTGCTGTGCGAAACCGCCTTCGTCGCCCGCGACCGTGAATCGGATCACGGCGAAGAGGACATCGAGGTGATGGCGGTGCGCTGGCCGGATTACCGGCCGCGGCTGACCCGCTTCCTGATGGAAGATCCGCTGCACGAAGTCCGCGCGCAGTTGCAGGCACGCTACCAACAGGCGGATGGCGAATCGCCGCAGGACGATCTGTTCGCATGAACCCCGGAGGCATCGCCGCGGTGGTGGTGACCCATGACAGCGCGGCCACCATCGATGCCTGCCTGCGGCGCCTGCGCGCGGCTGAGGGTGTCGAGGCGATCCGGGTGGTCGACAACGCCTCCGGCGACGACACCATGCAGATCGTGCAACGACACGCGCTGGAGGATCCGCGCCTGCGCTTCATCGCCAACCCCGACAACCCCGGCTTCGCGGTGGCTTGCAACCAGGGTGCAGCCGAGGGCGCTGCGCCGTGGCTGGCCTTCGTCAATCCCGATGGCTTCATCGAAACCGACACCCTGCTGCGCCTGCGCGAGCACGCGGCCAGTCTCGCGGGCGGGTTGGTCGGCGCCGATCTGGTCGGCGAGGATGGCGTGCACGACACGGCCGCCCGCCGCCGCGACCCCGATTTCGCCGCGATGCTGCGTGCGCCCTCGCGTCGCGATCTGTCGGTCGCCCGCGACGGGAGCGCATTGCAGCGGGTGGATGCGATTTCCGGCGCGCTGATGCTGCTGCCGCGCGAGCTGTTCGCGCGCGTCGGCGGCTTCGATGCGGGCTATCGCCTGCATGCCGAGGATCTCGACCTGTGCCGGCGCGTGCGCGAGTCCGGCGCGGTGGTGGCCTGTGCCAACGATGTCGTCGTCACCCATGTGCGCGGCGTGTCTTCGCGTTCGCGGCCGTTGTTCGTGGAGTGGCACAAGCACCGCGGCTTCTGGCGCTACTTCCGCAAGTTCGATTCGGATCGGCATGGCATCGCCACGCGGACGGCGGTGTTCGCGATGATCTGGATGCGCTTCCTGTTCGCGGCATCGGCGAGAATGGCGAGGAAGATCGCCCGAAGGGAACGCTGACATGGACGCCACCGCCTGCGCCAACTGCGCGCGCACCATCGACGGCGAGGCGCAGAAGTTCTGCCCCGCCTGCGGGCAGCCGACGCCGGCGCGTCGCATCGATTGGGGTTTCATGCGGGACCAGTTCCAGCATGACGTGCTGAACATGGATCGGGGCCTGCTGCATACGCTGAAACGGCTGATTGTGCGCCCGGGAAAGTTGTTGCGCTCCTACATCGACGGACAGCGCGAAGGCATCGTCAAGCCATTGCCACTGTTGATGATCATGTCGGCGGTGATCCTGCTCTTGACCAGCTACGTTACGGGAGCGCCTCCCCTCGATCCGCCCGCCAGCAATGCGAGTCCCGGTGCAATCTCAGTCAACAAGTGGGTGAATGAGCACCTGGCACTCTTTACCGTGCTCTTGATTCCGATGGAAGCGCTGTTCTTCAAAATCGCATTTCGACGGTTCAAAACGGTCAACTATCCCGAGTGGCTCGCGATCCTGGCCTATTTGACGTCGCAGGGTTTCGTCATCTGGTCGGTCGTTCAGTTGTTCCAGGGCTGGCTGCCCTTGCTGGTCGTGCAGTTGATCGGCGGATTCGGCACGATGAGCTATGCCATCGTCAGCTTGATGCAATTTTTCCGGGAGGCACCGTGGTGGAACATCCTCCTGCGCGGATTCCTGGCCCACCTGATGTTCATCGTTGGCCAGTCCGTGATCTTGCGTACTGCCGAGTCGCTGGTTGGTGCGTTGATCGCCTGATCCCACGACCGATCATCAACGGTACCGATTGATCGCATCCCGCAACTCGCGCGCCGCATCCGTCGCGGCTTCGGCGTAACCCTCGCCGCGGCTGGCGTAGAGGATCCCGCGCGAGGAATTGATCATCAGTCCGGTGCCGTCGGTGGTCCTGCCGTTCTTCACCACGGCTTCGACATCGCCGCCCTGCGCGCCCACGCCGGGGATCAAGAGCGGCATGTCGCCCACGATCCCGCGAATCACCTTCAGCTCCTCCGGAAAGGTCGCGCCGACCACCAGCGCGCAGTTGCCGTCGGCGTTCCACTCGGCCGCAATCGTGCGGGCGATGTGCTGGTACAGCGGCACGCCATCGACCCGCAGTTCCTGGAAGTCGCGCGCGCCGGGGTTGCTGGTGTGGCAGAGGAACACGCAGCCGCGGTCGTTGCGCTGCAGGAACGGGGCGGCGGAATCGCGGCCCATGTACGGGTTCAGCGTGACCGCATCGGCGCCGAAGCGGTCGAAGGCTTCCGTCGCATACTGCTCCGCGGTGCTGCCGATGTCGCCGCGCTTGGCGTCCAGGATCACCGGGATGTCCGGGTGCGCGCCGGCGATGTGCGCGAGCAGCCGCTGCAACTGCGCCTCGCCGTCGTTGTGGGCGGCGAAGTAGGCGATCTGCGGCTTGAAGGCGCAGGCGAACTCGGCGGTGGCGTCGGCGATGTCGCGGCAGAAGGCGAACAGCGCATCGCCGTCATCCACGAAGCGATCGGGGAATTTGGCCGGGTCCGGGTCCAGGCCGACGCAGAGCAGGGTGTCGGCCTCGCGCCAGCGGCTGCGGAGTTTGTCGATGAAGGACATGGCGGGTTCCGGTCGGGGATCGCCCATTGTGCCAGCCGGGGGCGCGCTGGCGCTTCCGGAGTGTGTCAGCGCAAAGTTGAGGCGGCTTGGGACATACTGCATCCGTCAACAAAGGATGGGAGACAGGGGATGCGGCACGAGCCCGGAAAAGGCGACGGTACTGCGCGATGAGCTCGTTGCTTGGGGTTCCGATCGACGGACTGCCGGCCGAATCCTTGCGGCTGCGCGAGGGCGGGCTGTACTGGCTGGCCTGCGACGGCGTCGACAGTGCCGATGCCCTCGGCAGCCGATTGCTCGCGTCCGCGACCGGCGTGGCGCATGCGGTGGTGGTTTCGCTTGGCCGCTCGCCGCAGCCCATGCTCGATGCCCTTGCACCGGACGAGGGTCCGCTGGCCTGCAGCCCCTACCGCGTGCCGACCATCCGCGCCGAGGCCGCATTCCATGACCTTGCCGCCGAGTTGGCGCGGGCCGCGGCTCGGGATACCCGGTTTTGCCTGGTGCAGTTCCCTGCGGAGCTGGCGGGCGTTGCCGGGGATGCCGCGCTGTCGAAATGGTGCCGGCGGCTCGGTGGCTGGGCCGATTCGAACGCCTGCACCGTCGTCCTGCTTTGCCACGGCGAAGTGGCCACCTTGACGCCGCGGCTTCAGCCGCTCAATCGGAGCGTCGCAGGCGTCGCGCAGTTGTTCCCGCATCGCGGTTGGCTGCAGTACCTCATCCATTACTGGTCCAGCGAGATCGGCGTTGTGGCGCATCGCGAACATGCCGTCGAGTGGCACGAAGGCGCGCTGCGGTGCGTCGAAGGCGAGATCGGTGACGAGAGGCTGCCCACCGACAGCAGTGATCGCTTCCTGTTTCTCGGCGAGGGCGCCGTGATCGACGGCGCGCCGCCGCTCTCGGCCTCCTGGCATCTGTACGACAACCGTTCGACCCTGATGGCCCGTGCGCTGCAGGCGACGGCGGCCACCGTGATGTTCGCGCTGGCCCGCAACACCGATGTGGACGAACTGGCCTGCGTGCTGTTCCGCCTGCGCCGGGAGCGCGGTCCGTTGCTGAAACTGGTGGTGCGGGAACTCTCGCCCAGCCTGCGCTACGTCGACGAACAGTTGCTGCTGGACTGCGGCGCCAACCTGATCGTTCCGGCCAATACGCCACTTTCGCGCTTCCTCACCCTTCTGCAGCCGATCCAGGGGCAGGCGTGGGCCGGCACCCTGCCGGCCGACCTCAAATCCCGCATTGCCTTGCGTCATCCGCCGGACATGGGGGGCGTGGTCTCCGCCCGCCAATTCCGCCGGCTGGTGCTGGGCCTGCTGCGCGAGCAGGGGAAGGGGGCGGAGAACATCGTGCTTTCCTTGCCGTTGGTGGCCGGCGTGCGGCCGGAGCAGGCCCTGCGTCAATGCCGCATCCGCCGCCGCGGCGATCTCGCCTGTGCCTACCGGCGCGAGGTGCGGCTGTTCCTTTTCGCCTGCCGTGCCGATGGCATCGAGCAGGCGCTGGGCAACATGTTCCACCTGCCTTGGCGCGAAATGTTCGAAGGTTACCAGCGGCTCAACGAGTTCGACGTGGGGGAGATGATCGACGACGTGCTCGAGGAGCAGCCGCCATCGGCGAACCCGCCGGGGGGGATGATGGAGGAGACGGGCGAGGTGGCCGGAGGCCATTCGCCGCAGGTCCCGGTCCGCATCGATCTTGGGCTGCGACAATGAACGATCAGCAGTTCACCAGTCTGGTGCTGGCATGTGCGTTGGTGATGGTGCCGCTGGGCATCGCGCTGGCGCTTCTCCACCGTCAGTGGTGGCAAAGGCTGGTGGCCTTGCGTCCGCCGCGTTTCCTCATCCGCCTGCCGGTGCGCCGACGCAAGGGAGGGCCGCGATGAGCGAGCGCAGCCGTTTGCCGATCTACGCATGGTCGGAGCTGGGCGTCTGGAACCTGTACTTCCTTTCCAAGCTGATACTGGCGTGGATGGGTGCGCTGGATCTCAAGATCCTGCCCAACCTGCTGTTCCTGGGCTTCCTGCTGCTGCCTCTGCGCTGGCGGTGGGCGAAAGTGGCGCGAACGCTGATCGCCATCCCGCTCGGCATCGCGCTCTACTATCAGGACACGTGGTGGCCGCCGTTCAATCGCCTGCTCGCCCAGCCGGGGGTGCTGGATTTTTCGTGGACCTACATGGTGGAACTGGTCGGCCGTTTCATCAACGTGCCGATGGTGATGGTGCTCTCGTTGCTGCTCCTGATCTACTGGCTGGCACGGCCGTGGATCCGCTTCACCACGCTGAGCGTGACCGGCATGCTGCTGGCCGGTATGCTGGCGATGCCATGGCCCGCAGGCCTCATCGTTGGTCAGGGCGGCCCGGTGGCGGCGGCTGTGCAGCCAGCGGACGGGACCGCACCCGTCACCGGCCCGGTCGATGGCGCCACGCTCGATGCCTACCTTGCCGGGTTCTTCCAACAGCAGGCCGGATTGCAGACGCGCTTTCCGGCACCGGCGTCGGCACCGCCGTTCGACGTGCTCGTGCTCAACATCTGCTCGCTGGCGTGGAGCGACCTGGATGAAGTCGGCATGCGCCGCAACCGCCTGTTTGACGGCATGGACGTGGTGTTCGACAACTTCAATTCGGCCACGGCCTACAGCGGACCGGCGGCGATCCGGCTCTTGCGGGCCAGCTGCGGCCAGACATCGCACGTGCAGTTGTTCGACCCGGTGCCGGCGCAGTGCCATCTTATGCAGAACCTCGAACGGCTCGGCTTCGAAAGCCAGCTGGCAATGAACCATGATGGCCACTTCGACGACTTCATGGGCGATCTTTCGCGCTACGGGGGGCTTGCCGCGCGCGCCATGGAGATCGAATCCCTGCCGCGTGCGTTCGAAGCTTTCGACCGTTCCCCGTTGCGCCGGGATGGCGATGTGCTGTCGCGCTGGTGGAACCAGCGGCTGGCGTCGCCGGCATCGCAGGTGGCCCTGTTCTACAACACGATTTCCCTGCATGACGGAAACCGCATCATCGGTGCCGATGGCCGACCCGCGGCATCGGGATTCAAAGCGCGCGCCAGCATGGTGCTGGAAGACCTGGCGGTGTTCATGGATACGCTGGAGAAGAGCGGCAGGCGGATGATGGTGGTGGTGGTGCCGGAGCACGGCGCGGCCCTGCATGGTGATCGCATGCAGATCCCGGGCATGCGCGAAATCCCGAGCTGGTCGATCACCCATGTGCCCGTGGGCGTGAAGTGGATCGGCATGGGCATGCCGTCGATCGGCGGTCCGCGACACGTGGTGGAACCGAGCAGCTATCTGGCGATTTCCGAACTGGTCGCCCGCACTTATGCCTTGAATGCCCGTGAAACCGCGCCTCAGCCGGCGGACTGGGAACAGCTGCTGCCCGGATTGCCGGTGACGCCGCAGGTTTCGGAGAACGAGGGCGCGCAGGTGGTGGACTATGGCGGCCGCGACTGGCTGCGCCTGCAGGGTGGTGCCTGGGCCCCGTATCCGGAGGATCGGCGATGAACCATCCGGACAAAGCCACGCCGCGCCTGCACCAGTTCGAGCAGGATGACATCGAACACCTTCGCGACCACCTCGGCATGCCGGACATGCCATATGTGGATTTCGCCGTGCGCAGGGAGAACGAGAAAGCCCTCCAGCGCTGGCCGCTGCTGGCGGAACTGGCATCACTGTCTCAGGGCAAGGGGGAGGCGGCCGGATGAGTGGCGTGCTGGCCATGCGCGGGATCCGCGGCGGGGTGGGAACCACCACCCTGCTGGCGGGCATCGGCGACGCGCTGCACCGGATGGGCGAGCGCGTTCTGCTTGTCGATGCCTGTCCGGAAAACATGCTGGGGCTGCACTTCAACATGCCGGTAGATGAGGCCGCGGGCTGGGCACAGGCGGATCTGCAGGGTGCGGACTGGCGCAGCGCGGCATTTGCCGTGCAAGAAGGACTCGTGGTGCTGCCTTACGGGCAGGTCCCCGGTGACGGGCCGGAAATCCTGGAGTCCCGCCTTCGCGATCATGCCGGCCTGTGGCAGGAGCGCATCCACGAGCTGAGCGGCCGCTTCGACTGGGTTCTGTTCGACCTGCCTCAGCGGCTCCCGGCCCATGTGGCCGCATTGATGGGTGATGCGCCGAACGTGATTCCCCTGTGCGTGCTCAATCCGGATCCGGCCTGCCACGTGCTGCTGCAACGGCGGCGCCCGGCGCCGGAGCGGACCTTCTTCCTCGCCAATGGGTTCGACCCTTCGGTGCAGCTGCAGCGCGATCTCGTGCAACTCTGGTCGACCCGACTGGGCCGCAAGTGGCTTTCGCGCACGGTCCACGAGGATGCCGCGGTGCCCGAGGCGCTGGCGATGAAATCGCCGATCGGCCGCTATCGGCCGGAATCGCTGGCGAGCGCGGACTTCGAGAGCCTGGCGATCTGGTGCCTGGCCGAGGCCGGGCGCGGAGGCAGGGGATGATCCGCCTGCAATACCTGACCCTGCCGCAGATGCGCCGGCGATTGCATGCGACCGGTGCCGGTCTTGCCGCACTCTGGATCATGCAGCAACTGGCCTGGGCGATATTCCGCATCGAGGGCCCGGCCTGGCAAGGCGTGGCCATCCGCGTCCAGTCGTGGTTTCCGCAGTTCAACCGCCATCGCACGTGGCGCGCGGGGGATCCGCTGCGGGTGGCGATCCAGGGGCTTTCCATGCTGCTGGTGCGCCCGGCGGTTCGTCGCCACGGGATCCGGACCCGTCTCGCACGTGCCGGACGCAGCGCCGATCGCATCCGATCCGCGGCCCGCCGGCAGCGCGCGGGCTACCAACTCTGGATGCACGGGTTACCGGCACGACTGCAACACGGTCGCATCGGTCGGGCCGCGCGTGCATGGTGGCATCGGCGCAATCCCCGCGAACAGCGCCGGCTGCGGATCCTGGCCGGCGTCGTCGCGGGTGCGCTCGCCCTGGTTTGCATCACCCAGCCATTCAGCTACGCGGCCCAATTCCTGTTCGTGATCCTGCTTTGGGTGCTGGCGCTGGTGGTCGGGCGTGTTCCCGGGCCGTACGCCACGCTGGTGCTGATCGTGCTCTCGGTCGTGGTGTCCTGCCGATATCTGTGGTGGCGCTACACGGCGACGCTCAACTGGAACAATCCCTTCGACCTGGTCTGCGGCTTGATCCTGTTGCTGGCCGAAACCTATTCGTGGATCGTGCTGATGCTGGGGTACGTGCAGATCGCATGGCCGCTCGACCGCAAGCCCGCGCCCCTGCCGGCCAATGAATCCGAATGGCCGACGGTGGACCTGCTGATCCCGACTTACAACGAGGATCTGGAGCTGGTGCGCCACACCGTGTACGCGGCGATGGGTCTGGATTGGCCGGCGGACAAGCTGCGCATCCACATCCTCGACGACGGCAAGCGCGAAGCGTTCCGCGAGTTCGCCGCGCAGGTCGGCGTGGGCTACGTCACCCGAAACGACAACCTCCATGCCAAGGCCGGCAACCTCAACCGCGCGCTGGAGAAGATGGATGGCGAGCTGGTGGCGATCTTCGATTGCGACCATCTGCCGGTGCGATCCTTCCTGCAGGTGACGGCCGGCTGGTTCCTGCGCGATCCGAAGCTGGCACTGGTGCAGACCCCGCACCACTTCTTCTCGCCCGATCCGTTCGAGCGCAACCTGCGCGTGTTCCGCCGCGCCCCCAACGAAGGCGAACTGTTCTACGGATTGATCCAGGACGGCAACGATCTGTGGAACGCCGCATTCTTCTGCGGCTCCTGCGCGGTGCTGCGACGTTCCGCGGTGGATGAAATCGGCGGTTTCGCCACGGAGACCGTGACCGAGGACGCCCACACCGCATTGCGCCTGCATCGTGCCGGCTGGAATTCCGCCTATCTGCGCATCCCGCAGGCCGCCGGCCTTTCGACGGACAGCCTGGGTGCGCACGTCAATCAGCGGATCCGCTGGGCGCGCGGCATGGCGCAGATATTCCGCGTGGACAATCCGTTGCTGGGCAAGGGGCTGACGCTGTTCCAGCGCTTCTGCTACGCCAATGCCATGCTGCACTTCCTGGCCGGCATCCCGCGGTTGGTGTTCCTCACTGCGCCGCTGGCGTTCCTGCTGCTGCACGTGTACATCATCCATGCGCCGGCCGTGGCGATCCTGCTTTTCGTGCTGCCGCACATGGCCCATGCCAACCTTGCCAACACGCGCATGCAGGGCCGCTACCGGCGTCCGTTCTGGGGCGAGGTCTACGAGACGGTGCTGGCCTGGTACATCGCCCGCCCCACCACCGTCGCCCTGTTCAACCCGAAGAAGGGCAAGTTCAACGTCACCGACAAGGGCGGGATGCAGGAAGGCGACCGCTTCGACTGGCGAGTGGCGCAGCCCTATCTCATCCTCGCCGTGCTGAATCTCGCCGGGCTGGTGTTCGCGGTCTGGCGCTTCTTCGAAGGCCCGCCCGACGAGCGCGCCACCGTGGTGGTGAGCTCGTTGTGGGTGCTCTACAACCTGCTGGTCATTGGCGGTGCGCTGGCCGTGGCGGCCGAGGTGCAGCAGTTGCGCAAGGCGCATCGCGTCACCACCCGTCGGCCGGTGGCGCTGCAGATCCCGGGCGGCCATCGCCTGCGCGGCATGCTTCACGATTACTCCAACGATGGCGTCGGCATCGAATTGGCGGAGGCGCCCGAACTGGCGCAGGGCACGCCGGTCACCCTGCTGATGGCGCGGGGCAGCCGGCAATTCGCCTTCGATGCGATGGTCCAGCGCAGCATCGACAATCACCTGGGGTTGGTGATGGATTTCCATGACGAACAGCAGCGCGTCGATTTCGCGCAATGCACTTTCGCCCGTGCCGATGCCTGGCTCGACTGGCATTCCGGCTATCGTCTCGTCAGCTTGCCGAAAGGCCTGCTGATGGTGCTAATGATGGGTTGGCGCGGATATCGCCGCATGGGCGATTTCGTTCCGCTGGATTTCGAGCGCCCGCGCAAGTGGAACCGCAAGGCTGCGCGCTGGTTCGCCAGTTTCCTTCCCCAACGTCCCCAGGTCGTGCCGCAGGAAGCGGCCCCCCGAATGGAGTCTGTTCCATGAGTTTCGGCAACGCATCGCAATGGCTGCTGTGGCCGCTGCTGGCACTGGTGCCGGCTTTGGCACCCGCCCAGGATAGACCCGCCGCGCCACCTGCCTCCCCGCCGACGGCGACCGTGCCGGCACCGACGCCGACGCCGATTCCTCCCGCCGTGCCCTTGCCGACTCCGGATGCCGAAATGCCGGATGCCGGCGCGCTTCCGGCTGGCGCATGGGATGGCGCATGGCCGTGGCAGCAGAACAGCAGCCTGGCGCAACTCGGACGGCGTCAGGACATCCTGCTTTCCGGCGTTCGCAATACCGATGGTTTCGAATTCCAGGTGCGTCGCGATCGTCTGGTCCGCGATCTGGAGCTGGAGCTTGCCTTCACCCCCTCGCCCGCGCTGATCCCGACGCTTTCGCACCTGCGCGTGTATCTCAATGACGCGTTGATGGGTGTGGTGCCGGTGAGTCGTGAGCAGCTGGGCCGGCCCAGCCAAGCCCGCCTCCCGCTGGATGCGCGACTGGTGGCGGATTTCAACCGGGTCCGCTTCGAGTTCATCGGCCACTACACCGACATCTGCGAGGAGCCGGTGCACAGCTCGTTGTGGATGAACATCGCCAGCACCACCACCCTGCGGCTGGGCGGCCAGTCGTTGGCGATGAGCGATGATCTCGCCCACTTCCCGCTGCCCTTCTTCGACAGCCGTGATCCCTCGCGGCTGGAGCTGCCGGTGGTGTTCGCCGGTGTCCCGAGCCTCGGCCAGCAGCGTGCGGCGGCGCTGATGGCGTCCTACTTCGGCAGTCTGGCCGGCTGGTGGCGGCAGGCCCGTTTCCCGGTGAGCTTCGACCAGGTGCCGGGCAGCGGGCACGCGGTGGTCATGGGGGTGAACGGCAGCTTCCCGGCGGTCATCGCCGGCCACCCGCCGGTGGATGGCCCGGTCATCGGGCTGATGTCGATGCCCGGCGATCCGCTGCGCAAGCTGCTGCTGGTACTGGGACGCAATGACGAGGACCTGCAGCTTGCGGTGGCGGCGATGGCGGCCGGCAACGTGATGTTCCGCGGCACCTCGGTGCGCGTGGACAAGATGGAAGAGCTTGCTCCGCGCAAACCCTACGACGCGCCCAACTGGGTCCGTACCGATCGTCCGGTCCGCTTCGCCGAGCTCATCGATTACCCGAACCAACTCAATACCAGCGGCATTTCCCCGCATCCGGTCACGCTCAACATGAACCTGCCGCCGGACCTGTTCATCTGGCGCAGTCGCGGCGTGCCGATGGATCTCCGCTATCGCTACACCCCACCGATCATCCGGGGCGAATCGCGGCTTGCGGTCAGCATCAACGACCGTTTCGTCGCCAGCTTCCCGCTGCTGGAGCGTGACAGTCGCCGCGAGGTTCGCGAGATGCACCTCCCGGTGCTCGGCACCGATGCCGGCATCGGCCGCGACGATCTGTCGATCCCGGCACTGCGACTGGGCGACCACAACCAGCTGCGGTTCGATTTCAACTTTGCCAGCGTGGTCGGCAGCGCCCAGCGCGACCAGTGCCAGACCACGCTTCCGCCGAATTCGCAGGCTTCGATCAACGAGGATTCGGTGATCGATTTCTCGCGCTTCCACCATTACATGGCGATGCCGGACCTGGCCGCGTTCTCGCTGAGCGGATTTCCCTTCACGCGCATGGCCGATCTTTCCGAGACCGTGGTGCTGGTGCCACCGAAGGCGACGCCTGCGCAAGTGGGCTTGCTGCTGAACCTCGTCGGTGGCATGGGTGTGCAGAGTGGCTATCCGGCCTACGGGCTGCGGCTGGCGGAGGATTGGGGCGATGCCTCGAAGCTCGATGCCGACCTGCTGGTGCTCGGCCCGATGCCGGACGAGCTGCGCGAGAACCCCGATCTGTCGCTGATGCTGGATCGCCAGCACAGCACCTTGCTCAACGGCCGCACGCCGGATCCGGCGGCGGTGGCAGCGGCCTCCCGGTTCTCGCGCCAGGCGGCGGGGGATACCGTCAACCGCGTCGGCGTCACCGCGAACGCGCCATTCGCCGCGATCCTCGGCCTGCAATCCCCGCACCATCCGCAACGCAGCATCGTTTCCCTGCTGGCCTCCACCGATGCCGACCTCGCCCTGCTGAACGAGGCGTTGACGGACATCGGCAAGCGCGAGGCGATCGCGGGATCGGTGTCGATCCTCCGTACCTCGGGCATCCACAGCCAGTTCGTCGGCAAGCAGTACCACATCGGCACGCTGCCCTGGACCACGCTGGTCTGGTATTGGCTGAGCGATCATCCAGCGCTGCTCGCACTGCTGGCCTTGCTCGGCGTGCTGATGTTCGCCTTCCTGCTCTGGCAGGCCTTGCGTGCGGTGGCGCGTCGTCGCCTGAGCCCGGAGGTCTGAGCATGCGCAGCCCGGCGCAACGCTGCCTCATGGTCGCCGCGCTTGGCCTGGCCAGCAGCGGGTCGCTGGCCGCGCAGGCGATTCCACCCGCGGGCAGCGTGGCCGAGCAGCGGCGCTGGCTGCTGGAGCAGGTGCAGCTCGGGCAATCGAGCGGTCGCCAGCCACTGGTGGAGGATGCGTTGGCCCGTCTGGCCATGCTGGCACCGGACGATCCGGCGACGCTTCTGGCGCTGCTGGAAGTGCAGCTGTCGGTGCAGAAAGTCGATGATGCCGGCGCCACGCTCCTGCGCCTTCGCCGGCTGGCGCGCGGGCGAACCGAGCTGATCGCCGCCGAGCGACTGTGGCATGCGTATCGCGGCGGCAACCAGCAGGATCTCCAGCAGGCGCGGATGCTGGCCACCGGCGGCCGCGATGCGGAGGCGCTGGCGATCTACCGCAGGCTCTTCAACGATCAACCGCCCGGGCTGCAACTCGGCATCGAGTACTGGCGATTGCGTGGCAGGGAGCCCGCCGGACGCGACCTGGCGCTGCGCCGGCTTGCCGAGCTGGAGCGCGAATACCCCGGGAACACCGCGGTCCTGGAGCTGCAGTCGCGCTTGCTGTTTGCCGCCGGCCGCGATGCGGAGGCGCTGGCGGTTTTGCGACGCATGCAAGCCAATCCGGCGGCGCGTGATGCCGCGGCCCAGGCGCAGTGGGACTACCTGTCGAATCAGGCGCCGAGCGAGCGCAATCTGGCCCGATTGCGCGAGTTCATCGACGCGCATCCGGCGTGGCCGCAACTCGCCGATGCGCGCAGTCGCTATGAAGCCGATCGCACGCGCTTCGACCATCCCGGCTGGCGTGCGGGCCAGCGCGGCAATCGTTTGCTCGAGGCCGGTCGCCATGCCGAGGCAGAGCGGGCCTTCCGCGAAGCCGTGAGCGGCCAGCCCGGGACTTCCGATTGGCACGGCGGGCTTGGCATGGCGCTGATGCGACAGGGGAAGCGCGAAGCCGCCATCGTCGAATTCGAGCAGGCATTGCGCCATCTGCCGCCTGGCGAAAGCGGCGGCAAGTGGCGCAGCCTGATCACCAGCACCCGCTACTGGTTGCGGATGGAGCAGGCCGAAAAGGCGCTGGCTGCGGGCGAGCTGGATCGCGCGGAATCGCTTTATGCGGCTTCACGGCGCGAGGATCCGCGTGAAGTGAACGCTGTGCTCGGGCTGGCGGATGTCGCGTTGGCGCGCCATGACGATGCCGGTGCGGAACGCCTGCTGCGCGAGGCCCGGCGCATCGATCCGGCTGATTCCAACGCGCTGCGCAAACTGCTGGCGCTGCTCGCACGCACCGAGCCGGAGCGGCTCGAATCGACGGTAGGCGGGCTTTCGCCCGCCGAGCGCAGCCGTCACGCCGAGCTGATCCGCGCGGCGCGGATCGCCCGCATGGAGGCACGGTTGGCGCAGGCACGCGAGGACTTGCAGCAGGGGCGAGGCGATCCCGAAACGGTCATCGCGCTTGGCCAGGCGCTTCGCAAGGAAACCCCGGAAGACCCGTGGCTGGCGTTTCGGCTGGCCGGCGATCTGCGTGAGGCCGGGCGCGCGGCGGAGGCCGAGGCGGTCATCGACGACATGGTTCGCCAAGCCGGAAACACGCCGGATGCCCGCTATGCGCAAGCCCTGTTCCTCTCATCTCTCGACCGCGCCGGCGACGCGCTCGCAGCGCTGGCGGAAGTGCCGGCTTCGGCCTGGAGCGAAGGCATGCACGAGCTTTCGCGTCGCTTGCAGCGCGAGCAGCTTTGGGCGCGCCTGCGCGCGCTTCGCGAGGCCGGGCGCGAAGCCGAAGCGATCGCCCTGCTCGAGCAGCAGCCCGATGGCGTGGACAAACATCTCGCGCTGGCCGATTGGGCACGCGACCGTGGCGATCATCCCACCGCGCTTGCCGGCTACGAGCGTGTGCTCGCCGAGGAGCCGGGGCATGTCGACGCAGGCCTCGGCCGCATCGAAACACTTGTCGCGTTGGGCCGGCCCGACGAAGCGAGGCGCGCACTGACGGATTTCGACCGGCCGACGGAAGATGCCCGCGTGCAGCGCCGCCTGGCCGATGCCTGGCTGGCGCTGGGCGAGGAGGCGCGTGCCCGGGAGATCATGCGCTCGGTGGTTGCCCGGCTGGTAGGGCCGGATGCCCATCTCCGCCGCGACCTCGCGCGATTGAACCGAAGCATCGACAGCGAAGCCGCGCTCGACATGTACGCGCTGGCGATGCGCGATGCCGGGCTGCTTGAACCCGCACAGGCCGAGCCGCGCGATAATCGCGCCCTGACCCGCGCCAGCCGCGAACGCGCCGGCGACGATTGGCTTGCCGGCAGCCTGCGCAGTGATGTCGATCGGTACTACCAGTTCCGCAATCCCGCGCTGACCCTGATGCAGGACACCAGCCGACGCAGCGATGGCACGCCCGGGTTCTCGCAGCTGCGCCGCGATACCCGGATCGCCGATTTTTCCATGCCGCTGGGCGCGGGCCGCGGCTGGGCGCGACTGGAGCAGATCACCCTGGATGCCGGCCGTTTCACGGTCGATGCCAATGGGGGGCATCGACAGGATTTCGGCAGCTGTGGCGTGTCCTTGCTCGAGGCGGATGGCAGCCGCTACCTGCCGCCGCCCTGCATCCGCGACATCCACCAGCGCCAGGTTTCCGGCGCCGGGCTGGCGGTCGGCTGGAACCGCGAGGATGGGCGGTTGTCTTTCGATATCGGGCGCACGCCGGCGGGCCTGGTCGCCGCCAATTGGGTGGGCGGCGCGACGATCGGCGGCGATCTCGGTCTGCTCGGCTGGAGCGCCACGCTCTCGCGTCGACCGATGACCAACTCGCTGCTATCGCAGGCCGGTGCGATCGATCCGCGCAGCGGCACCCGCTGGGGGGGCGTATTGGCCGAAGGCCTCACGATGAGCCTCGGCTACGACAAGGGCGGGCGCAACGGAATCTGGTCGAATTGGGGCATGCACCGGGTCGGTGGCGAGAACGTGGCCGACAACGACCGCATCCGCGCGATGGTCGGCTGGTACCACAAGCTGGTGCAGAAACCGGACATGCGCCTCGATGTCGGCCTCACCGGCATGTACTGGCGCTACCGCCATGATCTCGGCGGCTATTCGCTGGGGCAGGGCGGCTACTACAGCCCGCAGCAGTACGGCTCGCTGGGGGTGCCGGTGAGCTTCGCCTGGCGCAATGCGGACTGGTCGGTCCGGCTGGACGGCTCCGTCAGTTGGTCGCGGGCGCGCACCGATGCGTCGGATCGCTATCCGCTCGTGCCCTTGATCGAACGCGTGGTGGCGGAGATCGCTGCCGCGGAAGGCCGCCCGCTCGTTTTCGATGCGGCCGGATCCCGGAGTGCCGGCGGACGCAGCAGCGGGACCGGTTATCGCGTGTACGCGGCAGTCGAGCGCCGCTTGGGCGACCATTTCGTGCTGGGCGCGGCCACCACCCTGCAGCGCAGCCGCGATTACTCGCCCGACAGCTTCCAGCTGTACCTGCGCTACGTCTTCAGGCCGTGGCAAGGCAACCTGCCGCTGCCGGTGGCACCCTTGTCACCTTATGGAGAGTTCCGCTGATCCACGCCTGCCACGTCGTCGCCGCCTGCTGCAGGCGATGGCCTTCGTGCCCGTGCTGGCATCCTTGCCACTGAGTGCCTGCGCCGCCACGCCCGCGCGCGGCTGGCCGGAGTGGCGGGCGCTGGTGGAGACCAGCCTGAGTGGCGACGGCCGGATGATCGACCGCAGCCAGGCCGACCAGCGGACCACATCCGAAGGCCAGTCCTACGCGCTGTTCTTCGCGTTGGTGGACGGGGACCGTGGACTGTTCGAGCGGATCCTTGCCTGGACCCGCGACAACCTGTGCGCCGGCGACATGTCGAAACGCCTGCCCGCCTGGCTCTGGGGGCAGGATGTCGAGAGCGGTGAATGGCGGGTGCTGGACGAGAACCCGGCCTCCGATTCCGATCTCTGGATCGCTTACTGCCTGATCGAAGCCGCGCGGCGCTGGAGCGTGCCGGCGCATGCGCAAACCGCACGCGCGATGCTGCTGCAGATCCAGTCGCGCGAAGTGGGGCGATTGCCGGGCCTGGGGGCGATGCTGCTGCCAGGTCCCGCCGGCTTCACCCGCGAAGATCTGTGGCGGCTCAATCCGAGCTACCTGCCGATCCCGGTGCTGCGCCGGTTGCAGGCCTTCGATCCGGGCGGCCCCTGGGGTGAAATCGCCGCGAACACCGTGCGACTGGTGCGCGAGAGCAGCCCGAACGGGTGGGTGCCGGACTGGCTGGGCTGGCGGGAAGGCAGGGTGGTGGCCGACCCGGTGCGCGGCAATGTCGGCAGCTACGATGCCATCCGCACCTACCTGTGGGCGGGCATGACCCATCGTTCGGACCCGGCCTTCCGCCCGATGCTCGATGCCCTGCACGGGCCACGCCACGCGCTGGGCCGTGGACAGCCGCTGCCGGAAAAGGTCGATGTCGCCAGCGGCGAAGGCGAGGGCATTGCGCCTTTCGGCTTCCGCGCAGCCCTGTTGCCCGATCTGCAGATCACCGGTGCGGTGCGTCTCGCGCGCTCGATGCGCGAAGCATTGCCCGATGCCCAGGCCCTGCGCGCAGGCGAGCCTTCCTATTACTCGCACGTGCTCAAGCTGTTCGGCGCCGGCTGGTACGACCGCCGCTTCCGCTTCGGCCGCGACGGCGCGCTGCAGCCGGGTCGTTGAGCCGGACGCAGGAAAAAGGCCGCGCCCTCGGACGCGGCCTTCGGCACCGGGTTTCCCCGAGGCTTACTTCAGGGCCTTGAAACGCAGGCGCTTCGGCGCGGCGTCATCGCCCATGCGACGCTTCTTGTCTTCCTCGTACTCGCGGTAGTTGCCCTGGAAGAACTCCACGTGCGAGTCGCCCTCGAAGGCGAGGATGTGGGCGGCGATGCGGTCCAGGAACCAGCGGTCGTGGCTGATCACGAAGGTGTTGCCGGGGAACTCGAGCAGGGCGTCTTCCAGCGCGCGCAGGGTTTCGATGTCGAGGTCGTTCGATGGTTCGTCCAGCAGCAGCACGTTGCCGCCCTGCAGCAGGGTCTTGGCCAGGTGCAGGCGGCCGCGCTCGCCGCCCGACAGCGTGCCGACCATCTTCTGCTGGTCCTGGCCCTTGAAGTTGAAGCGGCCGATGTAGGCGCGCGACTGGATCTCGACGCCGTTGATGTTGAGGATGTCCGAACCGCCGGACACTTCCTGGAACACGTTGTGGTTGCCTTCCAGCTTGTCGCGGCTCTGGTCCACGTAGGCCAGCTTGACCGTCGAACCCATGTCGATCTCGCCGGTGTCGGGCTTCTCCTGGCCGGTGATCATGCGGAACAGCGTCGATTTGCCGGCGCCGTTGGGGCCGATGATGCCGACGATGGCGCCCGGCGGCACGCTGAAGCTCAGGTTGTCGATGAGCAGGCGATCGCCGAACTTCTTGCTGACGTTCTTGAACTCGATCACCTTGCTGCCCAGGCGCTCCCCGGGCGGAATGAAGATTTCGTTCGTCTCGTTGCGCTTCTGGTAATCGACCGACTGCAGTTCCTCGATGCGCGCCAGGCGCGCCTTGCCCTTGGAGCGGCCGCCCTTGGCGTTCTGCCGCGCCCACTCCAGCTCCTTCTGGATCGCCTTCTGGCGG